>CAILVI010000019.1 GCA_903837595.1 uncultured Thiodictyon sp. | reverse complement strand
CCCAGCGGTACCTGACCCAGATCGCGACGGCGCTCAATACGCGTCCCAGAAAATGCCTCGGCTTTCTCACGCCCGAGGAAGTTATGTCACAAGAAATCAGGCTCTTGAACACTGCCGTTGCACTTCAAAGTTGAAACCGCCATGTAAATCATCCGCCGGGTGAATCGCACGCCGCCGATAACGCACTGAAATACCTTGGCGAGCTTGGCGCCTTGGCGTGACAACGGTCCTTTCCAGGATCATGCTTGTCCCCGCGTCGGGGGAGCGACCGACACAGTGGCCAGGACCAGATTGCCGCTGCCTTGATAGTCGAGGCGGTCGAAGGCGAGTCGGCGGGCCATGGCGATCCCCCGGCCGTGGATGTCGAAGGCACGCTCACCGTTCAACTCGAGATACGGGACCCAATCGAAACCGGCACCCTCATCGCGCACCGCAAAACGCAGGCAGTGAGGCTCGCGGGTCAGCTTCACCTCCGCCCAGCGTCCCCCCAGGGTCGGGTCTTCCAGCCGGCGTTCGATCTCCTCCAGCCAGCCCCCCTGCTCCAGGAGTTCGCCCTTGCGCTGGTAGCCGATCGCGAGGTTGCCATGCTCGACGGCGTTAATCATCAGTTCCGCGAGCCCCATGGACACCTGGAAGGGGCGTGGGCTCAGGTTCCCCAGTTGTGCCGCCAGCGCACGGGCTTGCTCGATGTCACGGAAACGCAAGCGTCCCTCATACAGCGGGACGCGGGTGATGGCGGTCTGGGCACGCAGTCGGCGCAATTCCTGGCGGTTGTGCCGATCCTCCAGGGCGGCCGTCAAGGCCCGCCGCAGCGCCTGCGCCGCATAGGGCTTGGCAAGGTAGTGCCAGACCCCGGCCGCGAGTCCGGCGGCAACATCCTCCGCGCCGTTGGCGGCGGTCTGCATGATGATCGGCAAGTCTTCGAAGCGTGGGTCGGAGACGACCCGGCGGGTCAGTGCGATGCCATCCAGGCGGGGCATCAGCCGGTCCAGGATCAGTGCATCAAAGCGGGCGGGCTCGGCGTCCAGCCGTTCCCACGCCTCAATGCCATCGGCGGCACAGGTCAGCGCGCAATCGGCATCGCGCAGGAATTCCGCGATGACGGCCAGGCTGACCGGGTCGTCGTCCACCACCAGCAATTGCGTCACATGATCCATCCCGCCTCCCAATGTCTCTGCGGTGCCGATCGGGAACCGTCCAGGTTTACGGTTGGTTGCCGCGAAGTCTAGCAGACTCCCGCGTGGGGGCATGGTCGCTATCCTGCCGGCTCCTATTCTGGCGCAATGGGTGGGGGCAGCTCCACGGGCACCCCGGCCGGTGCCGGATAGATATGCAGGTCGTGCTGGGGATAGGGGATGCTGATGCCGGCCTTGCGGAAGCCGTACCAGATGCGCCGGTTGACCTCTGAGCGCACCGCGACGGGTCCCACCGGACCTAGACAATGCAGGTAGTATTCCACCCGCAACCGGATGGCGGAGTCCCCGAACTCCCATAGCGTGACCTGGTGCGCGGGTGCGCGCAGCACCAGGGGATAGCCGGCCAGGATCTCGCGCACCAGCGCGATGGCGTGGTCCGGATCATCCTGATAGCCGATCCCCACGTTCAGCACGGTGCGCAGCACGTCGTCGCTGCGCGTCCAATTGATCAATTCACCGGCGATCAGCGACCCATTGGGGATGAAGACCTCCTGCTTGTCGAAGGTCCGGATCGTCAGCGACCGGAAGCCGATACGCGTCACCTCCCCCTCGTGGCCGCTCAGGGTCACGATGTCGCCCACCCGCACCGGGCGCTCCACCAGCAGCAGGATGCCGGAGATGAAGTTGTTGACGATGTTCTGCAGCCCGAAGCCGATGCCTACCCCCAGGCTGGCGGCGAAGACCAGCAGGGTGGTCAGGCCCAGTCCGATGACCTTCAGCGCCAGCACGACCCCACAGCAGATCACCAGGTATTGGGTGAAGATGCTCAGCGCATTGCGTAGCCCCTGATCGCGCACCCGGGCGTAGGCGAGTTGGAAGCTGACCTGCCGGAACCAGGCGCCGATCCAGAAGGCCCCGCCGACGAGGAGGCCTGCGATGACGAGATCCCGGGGCGTGAGGGTCAGATGCCCGGCGTTGAACAGTGAGCGCTCGCTCCACTCCAGCGCTGTGCGCAGCGGCGGTGTCTGCGCGCTCCAGCCCCACAACCGCACCAGGCCCCAGAGGGCCGCGAGCCAGGCGAGCAGGACCGCGAGCGCGTAGGCCGGCTCCAGAAACTGCCGCTGCCATAGCTCGCCGCGCAGATTGCCCGCGTCACCGCCGAGGCGTTCACAGTAGCGCGCGGCGACGTCGTACAGATCGTCGAGCGCCGCGCGGGTGAGATGCAGCAGGGTCACCACCAGCGCCAGCCAGCCCAGGTCGGCGGCGATGGCCCAGGCCAGATTGAGAAAGCCCGCGAGCCCGAGCAGGCCGGCCGCCGCCAGGGCAGCCGCGATGGCACGCGAGAGCCAGGCGAGGAACCGCAGCCCGTGGCGGATCGGGTGCACCGGTTCCGTCAGGGTTGGCCCCAAGTCCGGGCCGCCGGCCTGAGCCGCGTCCTGAGCCGCGTCCTGAACCGGGGTCTGAGCGGGCGCCTGCGCCAGGCCCAGGATCAGCCTCTTCAGCCCGAAGGCCGGCACCGCGAGCAGCAGCAGCCCGACCATGGCCAGCCGGTCGAGCAGATCGCCCACCAGGGGCGAGAGCGGCAGCGAGTGGGTCGTCACATAAACGGTGCCGACCACGGCGGCCAGCACCAGCCCCCAACGCAGGCGCCGATAGAAGGCTGCGCGTGCCGCGGATGTCTCAGCGGGCAGACCGGGGGCGAACAGCTCGGCCCGGGCCAGGGCGAGAAAGAAGGCGCAGGAGGGCCAGGCCCCGAGCAACAGCAGGCCCGGTAGCCATTGCCGCGTCGGCAGGTCGAGATACGTGCCCAGCCAGACCCAGAGTAGGGCGGGGATGCCCCAGGGGAGGACCGGGACCAGTGCCCGCACCGGCACGGCCAGTCGCCGCCCCAGTGTGAGCCCCGGCCGCCCCAGCCACCCGCTCAGACCCAAGGTCGAGATGCTGAGCGCCAGGGCACCGCCGACCAGGATGGCCCAGTCGGCCCCGCTGAAATCCGTGAAACGCCCCTCCAGGTCCAGCGCCAGGGCGCCCTGCTGGCGGATGACCAGGGTCGGCAGCGCGGCGATCCCGGCGCCGATCCGTCGCCAATCCCGGCGCAGACCCGGCAGCGGCAGCCGTTCGGTCAGGGCGGCGGCATCGAGCGCCGCGATCTGCCCGGCGAAGCGGGCCGGCTCCGGCGCGAGGCGCTCCAGCAGGGCCGCCACGCGCTGACCCTGGTTATCGATCAGTCCCTCCAGTTCCGCGGTCACCACCCACAGTGGGCCGTCCTCCAGGCCGCGGCCCCGCAGTAGCGTTCGGCGCACCCCCAAGGCCTGGCGTTCATCCGCCAGTTCGGCCTGCAGGCTGCGCAGTTGATCCGCCAGGAGTTGCAGCGCGTCCAGCGCCTGCGTGAGCAGACCCACGGGCATGGCGCTGTCCTCACGCAGGGCGACCAGGCGGTCCAATTGCGCGCCCAGACCGATCAAGTCGAGGTCGTTGTCGGCCAGAAAGGCGCGCGTGCCCGCGTCGTTGAGGCGCATGGCCAGCTGGGTGCGCCGGGTGGAAGCAGCGGGATCGTTCCCCGCGATGGCCCCCGCCTCGGCGGCGAGACGCCCCGATTCACTCAAGAACCCGCTGATCGCCGTCTCCAAAGGCAGCGCCCGCGGGTCCTGCGCAGCGGCCGCGGGGCGGTCGACGGCATCCAGGCCAATACGGTCCTGGAGCAGCCGCAGGCGCTGTGCGCTCAGGGCCTCATTGCGCCGGTCGGCGGCCAGCAAGCGCCCGAACCCATCGATCAGTGCGCGCAGGGCCTGGGCCTGCTCCTGCAGCAGTCGCAAAATCTCGCGCTGTGATTGGGTGTCCCGGTCATCGGCTGGGACATCGTCGAGACCCCGCCCCAGCGCCGAGATGCGTTGTCGCAGCCCGGCCAGGACGGAGCGCCGGTGCGCCATCTGACCCTCGATAAAGGCGTCGCGCGCGCGCATCGAGTCGCGCGCCAGCGCGGCCTCGCGCAGCATGTCGGGGTGAACATCGGCGGTACGCAGGGTGCGTTCCTGCGCTGCGAGCTCGGCCGCGAGGCGCTCGGATTCCTGCGTGCGATAGCCATGCAGCACCGCCAGCGCGGCGCCGATCTCAAGGATGCGGGTGGTCTCCTCGCGGATCTCTGCCGGCCCGGGCAGCCCGGTAGTGCTGTCCTGTGCCAACCCAATGGCGTCGACGAGGCACAGGAGGAGTGCGATCAGCACTCGGAACGGTGTGTACTTGGTGGACATCGGCTGCCGCGCTGGTCGAGAAGGTCGGGGTAGGGCTTAGGCGATTTCCTGGAAAGCTCGCTAGGCTCTAGGCTAGTCTAACGGGCCGAGAAAGGGCAATCACGCCCAAGCGTCAAGCCTGCCAAGGTTGTTCAGTGGGTGACAGGCGCCGGCCAGGATCACCCGGTTCTTCCCGGCGGCCTTGGTGACATCGTGAAGACTCACCACCACGCCCTGCACCGCTCCCGCGATCCAGAAAGGGGAGAGGTGCGCCTCCAGATACCGGCGCTGACCATCAGGAAAGGTATGCTGAAAATTGAGATGGCGTGGCTCACCGGTGAGGGCGGCGACCAACTCCGGGCCGATGCGGGCATAGATTGCCTCCGGCCGCACCCGATCCGAGTGATTGTAGAATTGGGCCAGCGCCTGGGTCGCCGCGACCAGTGACTGGAGTTGCTGCCCAATCGTCTGGGCATAGACCGCCAGGTCCTCGCGGATATACCGCGCGCTGCTCGCCTCCCACACATGGGCCGCCCAGGCGACCGACAGGCTCAGCAGCAGGCCCAGCACCAGGATCAGGAGCTCAGGCAGGCGTTCCGGCACTAATTTTCCAGGAATGGCCGGTTATAGACACCAGTGATTTTGTCATAGAATCCGTCCGGTTGAAAAACCTGTAGCCGGTTCCGCCCGCTCTCCTTCGCCTGATACATCGCCTCATCGGCATGCCTGGCCAGTTCGATCGCATCGCTGCCGTGGTCGGGATAGCAGGCCAAGCCGATACTGGATGAAAGCGACAGGGTCTTGCCATCCAGGATAAAAGGCTGCCGCAGCGCCTCGCCAATCCCTTCTGCGACCTTGACAGCCTGCTCCTCATCCTGGACATCCGTCAGCAGCACCACGAACTCGTCTCCGCCGATCCGCCCGACGCTATCCGCCGCCCGAATGCTGCCGGTCATGCGTTTGGCCACCGCCTGGAGCACCAGGTCCCCGTGCAGGCGGACCCGGGTACGGACCACCGCCCGCTTGAGCGGTTTGTGGATGAAGTCCACGCCGCCGGCATTCAGTGCCTGGGTCTCGCTGTCCTCGTCCGTCTTGGCGGTGATGAAGATCAGTAACAGGGCCACCATTTGGAGCACGCGCTCAACCAGGTCCCGGTTCATGGCGCTGTCGTCCACCACTAGCAGATGCGCGCCGGTGAGGCGGGGCAGGGTGGGCGGCTGCGCCACCGCGTCCGGGGCGCTGGCCGACACCGACGTCTCGGCCGCCCGGGCGAATGGGAGTTCGAACCAAAAGGTGCTGCCCCAACCGAGCGCGCTCTCGACCCCGATCTCGCCTCCCAACAGGTCGACCAAGTGCTTGCTGATGGCCAGCCCCAGGCCGGTGCCGCCGAAACGCCGCATGATCCCCGTGTCCGCCTGGGTGAAGGGGGTGAACAGCTGTTGCAGGGCCGCGGGGGCGATGCCGATGCCCCGGTCGCATACCGCGAACCGCAGCCGTACGGCCGACGCGTCGGTCTCGACCGCCGCCACCCGCAGCGTCACCTCGCCCTGCTCGGTGAACTTGATGGCGTTGCCGATCAGGTTGAGCAAGACCTGTTGCAGACGCAGGGCGTCGCCCACCAGGCGTCCCGGTGGTATGGCTGGGGCCGCGACGCGTAAGGCGAGTCCCTTGGCCCGGGCGGATGGCCCCATCAGGGTGTCGATATGGGCCAGCAGGAGCGCTGGATCGAAGGGCGCTGCCTCCATGCGCAACTGGCCCGCCTCGATCTTGGAGAGATCCAGCACATCATTGAGGATGGCGAGCAGAGACTGGCCGGCATCCTGGATACGCTGGACCATGTCGCGCTGGTGATCGCGCAGCGGCTCGCGGTTGAGCACCTGGGCCAGGCCGAGCACGGCGTTCAGCGGGGTGCGGATCTCATGGCTCATGTGCGTCAGGAACTCGGTCTTGGCCGTGTTGGCGGCCTCGGCGGCAGTGCGTGCCTGCTCCAGTTGCCCCTGAGCCATCCGCAAATCGTATTCCAACCGCTGCGCGTTCATGATGACTTGGCTCAGGGCGATCAGCAGCCAGGTCAACATCAATAGCAAGATGAATGGGCTCTGGAACACGGGGCCGGATAGATAGTCAGTCAGCGGTGGTGCAAATACCGAGATATACCAGGCGCGGGCCATGTTTATCGCGACCAATGGGCCCCACACGCCGGCCTGCCAGCGATCAGTGGACCAAAATACCGGGGGCGCCGGGAGAGCAATACCTGGATCAGCCAGATTTCCCATGCGGCAGAGAAGAGCGAATTCAGCTCCATTGCGGGACCGAGGCGTAAAGTTTTGTGAGGAGCGCAGCCAGGGCAGACGCCCGCGCCGTCAGGCCGACCGACTGGGAGCGCCGCACCCAAGTCGCGGCCCGGCCCATCCGCAGCACGCGCCCCTGCGGCTGCTTGCGGGATCGTGCCGCACTGGGGTGCGGCGCTCCCAGTGGCAGGATTGATGATCAAGGCCGTTACGAGCGGCTGGGTGCCCCGAGCCGCGCGGGGCATTCGCCCCGCCCGCAACGTTTTGGGCGATCGGAGTAGGTGACGCTGCCGGTGCCCTAAACGTTCAGGTCGGGGTCGCCGACCCCGGCCCGCGCCAGTGGTTGAAACCGACGAACTGGGATTATATTTAGCTGCTGACACAAGCGGGGGCGATCGTTGCTAAGCGCCCTTCATCGGCAAGAGACCTAGATTTCCCTCGGCCATCAGGAGCCCTAGCATGCGCATCATCGCCTTGTGCATCGCGCTAACTGTCCCCGTCGCCGGGTGCGTCCATGTTGTCACTCGCGACGACGTGGAACAACTCGCCGCCTCCGGCCCATACAACGACAGCCGGCTCGCCACCGAGCTTTGCGGCAAGCCCGCAGACCTGGTGGGCAGCCCGGATGCCAGGGACCCTCTGACGGGCATGCCCCGTACTGAATTGATTTCCTGGTCGCCCACGAGCGATACCGAAGGCGCAGCCACCGCCCACATCGTCGGGACGGGCATCAAAAAGAAATGGCCCGATGAAATCAACATCGGAAAATGCGAAGGGTCCATCGCATTCAAATACAAGTTCCGGTGGGCGGATAACGGCCGCGCGATTGTCAAAGAGTCAAGCTTTACGCAAGGTCCGGTGGTGGTCAAGGCGACACGCTGAGGCCAATCTTGGCGAGCTAGGCGCCTTGGCGTGGCAGCGGCTCTTTCTAGGTGGATGGCTGGTGTGGCGGCGTCGACACCAATAACTTACCGGCTATCTGTGGGCTGCTGCGTTGCTTGGCCTGCCCGAGTTGTTCCTCGGCCAACTGCAACAGGGCCGCGGAATCGCCGTCGAGTGCGCGGCGGCGGGTGGCGATGCCGATATGGACCGTCAACGATGGCAGCTGCGAGGACGAGGCATGGCCCAGGGCGCGGGTACGCACGGCATGTTCGATCTGCTCGGCCAGTTGCCGGGCCGGTTCGAAATCGGTCGCCGGGAGCAGGCACGCAAAGGCCTCAGCACCATAGCGAGCGACGAGATCGCCCGGGCGCTGAAATTTCGACTCCAAGACCTTCGCGACCAGGCGCAGCGCGTCGTCGCCCGCCGGGTGGCCGAAGCGCTCGGTATAGGCATTGAAGTCGTCGATTGCGATCAAGAGCAGCGACAGGATGTTACCGCTGCGTTGGGCGCGCGCACATTCGAGGGCGACCTGCTTCTCCAGGAATGGCCGGTTGTAAACCCCCGTGACTTTGTCGTGGTAGCCGCCGGTTTGAAAGACCTTCAGCCGGTCCCGCCCGCGCTCCTTCGCCTGATACATCGCCTCATCGGCATGCCGGGCCAGTTCGATCGCATCGCTGCCGTGGTCGGGATAGTAAGCCATGCCGATACTGGATGAAATCGAGAGGGTCTTGTCATCCAGGATAATGGGTTGGCGCAGCGCCTCGCCAATCCCTTCGGCGACCTCCATCGCGCCCTGGTCGTCCTGGACATCGGTGAGCAGTACCACGAACTCGTCCCCGCCGATGCGCCCGACGGTATCCGCGGCCCGCAGGCGGCCGGTTATGCGCTTGGCCGCGACCTGGAGCACCAGGTCCCCGACCGCATGACCGCAGCTATCGTTGATCGGTTTGAATTTGTCCAGATCGATGAACAGCAGGGCCAAGCGGTTGCCATGGCGCCTGGCCCGTTCCAGGGCCTGCGCGACCTGTTCAAAAAACAGACTGCGGTTGGGCAGATCGGTCAGCGCATCGTGGTGCGCCATATAGGCGATCCGTTCGTAAGCCTGCTTGCGCTCGGTAATGTCGAGCTTGACCGCGATATAGTGGGCGATCTGGCCGGCGTCATCCTTGACCGGGGCCAGATGGGCCTCTTCCCAATAGACCTCACCCGATTTCCGGCGGTTGATCAATTCACCCTTCCAGGGCTCGCCGCGCGTGAGGCTGCTCCACATCGCATCAAAGGTCGATGTCGGGGTCAGGCCCGAGTTCAGAATCCTGGGATTCTGCCCGATGGCCTCCGCGGGCGTATAACCGGACTGTTCGGTGAATTGCGGATTGACATATTGGATGGTGGCGTCCGCGGCGGTGATCACGATGGAGGTCGGACTTTGCTCGAACGCCTGCCATAACACCTTCAGTTGCTTATTGGTCCGGGCGATCTCTGCCAGGCTCTCCTCCAGCGCCCGGGTGTTGCGCTGCAGTTCCAGGTGCAGGCGGACCCGGGCCCGGACCACCGCCCCCTTGACCGGTGTTTGGATGAAATCCACGCCGCCGGCATTCAGGGCCTGGGTCTCACTGTCCTCATCCGTCGCGGCGGTGATTAATATCACCGGGATATCGCGGGTGGCGGGATTGGCCTTGAGCTTCGCGCACACGGCATAGCCGTCCATGCCCGGCATCACGACATCCAGCAGGATCAGGTCCGGTCGCGCGCCTTGTGCCAGCAGGTCAAAGGCCTGCGGGCCGGAGCTGGCGAAGCGCACAGCGTATTCGTCCGCCAATAGATACGAGAGGACCGCCACATTCGCGCGGGTGTCGTCGATGATCAGGATCTGTGCAGATTCGGTGGCGGCCACTATGAAATACTCTCTCCGCAAAGGCGTCGGCAGCCATCGCTCCGTCATGGCTCACCATCGCCGGGGCACGGCCTTCCCGAATAACGGGGGCTATCGCAGGTCGAACACGATAATAGCCGACAAGGATAGTCCTCTTTGCGAGGCCTACAGGTAAAGATTTGTGAGGAGCGCAACGCGGGCCGACTCGCTCCCAGCGCTGCTTGGGATCGCCGCCTGGCGAGTCTTTGTGAGAGGTCGCCGAAAAGTACCTGGTAGCGGGTACACCCGGTACCATTTCTATGTCATTGTGTTTCCCGCCGCGTCGGTTATTCTGACAAAGTGGGCAGTACCTGCCGGCGCATGCCGGGCGCGGTTGCCTGACCCCATCGGTGGGGGCGAGCCGCTCTGGCCTCTGGTTCGGGCAGGGCCCCGTGCGTCGCCTGTGGCCGCCGCGAGGGCCAGCGCTCCAAGCCCCCCACCTGGACGCACCACCGTGCGCCGCGGCAGCGCTCCCTGGCCGAGAGACCCGCGCACGGCCGCACCCATCGACCACCGGGCCGGACCGCACGCAGCGCTCTGGTCTCGCGAGTGCCTCATTGCCACACCGACCACTGCCGCCCCCTTTCCCGCCTTCACCCTGCGCGACGCCGACATCCTGCGGATCATCTGCCTCTATGCCGCCGCCGCCGGCCTCTGGACGGTCTTCACCCATTACGCACTGGCCGGGCAGTTCACCGATCTCCAGCAATTCGTCCGCGCCGATCTCTATAAGGACTGGGAGTTCGTCGCGTTCAGCGCCTGGTGCCTCTTCGTGGTGCTGCGGCGCGAGTCGCAGCGGGCGGCCGCCATCGCCGACGCGGGCCGGCAGGCGGCGGATGCGCTGCGCGCGGCGCAGGCACGTCTCAGCGTCTTCATCGACCATGCGCCGGTCGCGCTGGCCATCTTCGATCGCCAGATGGGCTATCTGGCCGCCAGCAGACGCTGGATCGAGGACTACCGCCTCGATCGCGACGACCTCCTGGGCCAATCGCATTACGCCATCTTTCCCGAGTTGCCGAATCGCTGGAGGGAGGCCCATCGGCGCGGGCTTGCCGGCGAGGTCCTGTGGGCCGAAGAGGACCGTTTCGAGCGGGTCGACGGCGGCGTACACTGGGTGCGTTGGGAACTGCGGCCCTGGTACGACGGCGACGGCGCCGTGGGCGGCATCATCCTGTTCACCGAGGACATCAGTGCCCGCAAGGAGGCCGAGGAGGCGCGCCGCCGCAGCGAGGAGCGCTTCCGGCGCTTCATGGACCACAGTCCGACCATCGCCTGGATGAAGGACGCCGAGGGACGCTATGTCTACCTGAATCGGGCCTTTGAGGAGCATTTCCAGACCGCTGCGACAGACTGGTTGGGCAGGACCGACGCCGATCACTGGCCCGCCGACATCGCCGCCGCCTTCCTGCGCCACGATCAGGAGGTGCTGCGCACCGGCCGGAGTCTCGAAGTGGTCGAGGAGACCATCGACGCCGATGGCGGCCAGAGTGTCTGGCTCAATACCAAATTCTGCGTCGCCGAAAGTGCCGACCAGACCTTCGTCGCCGGTATCGGTCTCGACATCACGACGCGGCGCCGCACCGAGGAGACCCTGGCCCATCAGCGTGAACTACTGCAGCGCCTGTTCGACCACCTGCCGGTCCTGCTGGTGCTGTGGGAGCCCGGCATGCAGCGCTTCACGCTCAACCGCCATGCCGAGGGGGTACTGGGCTGTGGACCAACGCGCAGGCCGGTGCCGTCGACCTGCTGAGCGAGATCTATCCGGACGCGGCCTACCGCGCCCGGGTGGTCGCCCGCATGCAGTCGCTGGCGCCCGGATGGCACGAGTGGGAGACCACCACCAGGACCGGCGAGCGGGTGCCCATCGAATGGTTCAATCTGCGCTTGAGCGACGATACCCTGGTCGGCGTCGGCCTGGATCTGCGCGAGCGACGCCGCAGCGAGAGCCGGTGGCGCCGGCTGTTCGGCAGCCACATGATGCTTCAATGAGGCCCCGGCGAATTCGCCGGGGAAACTCCGCAACCAAATTAGCAGGACAATGTTGACCACTTGCTTCAATGAGGCCCCGGCGAATTCGCCGGGGAAACCACTCCGGCGCGTCGCCCTTGCGCTGGAAAATCTCCCCGCTTCAATGAGGCCCCGGCGAATTCGCCGGGGAAACGTCCTCATGGCCAACGACAGCGACCCGCTCGCCGCCTCGCTTCAATGAGGCCCCGGCGAATT
>CAILVI010000018.1 GCA_903837595.1 uncultured Thiodictyon sp. | reverse complement strand
TCATGCCGCTTTGCGGGATGTTCCAGGACTTACCCTGGGTCAGGTCATCCACCGACACCGTGAGTGAGCCGCCGGTATTGCTGCTGGCATGGACCTGAAATTCGACGCTCACGCGCCCGCCCGGTTCCAGGTAACCGACTGAACCGGCGTATCCCAGATTCGGCGGGACCCCCAACGAGCCTGACCCATTGTTGACCGCGGTAAAGCGAAACACCCGGGCAGTGCCCAGCGGGTTACCGGCCAGGTCCGCAATGCTCGCGGCAAGTTCGACGCGATAGGTGTGCCCCGCCTGCCAATGCCCACCCTCTGCGAAGGCGCGGTCGATTTCAATCTGGGCCCGCGCACCGTCTTCGCCGACCCAGTTCTTGTAGATGTGGATGCCGACCTGGGTATTCCCTGCCGTCTCGTCGAAGACCCGCACGGTGGTCGGAAGGATGGTGTGCGGGTCCATGTTCTCGGAGAAATTGACACGGATCGCTTCCCACTCCAGCCCCGGAGACAGATCGGCCGGCAGTGTCTGCACGACAGTGGGTGCCGTCGTATCACCAGCCCCGGTGTTGAAACTGAAGCTATAGGGCGCTGCCAGTGTGTGCCCTTGCGCATCGGCCACGGCAGTGGTCAAGGTGACCTGATATTGACCCTGCGCCTGCAAGCCCTGCGGCCAGATGTTCAATAATGAGCCTTGGGGCTGAAGGCGGTAAGGCGGGAAACCGGGACCGCTCAAGAGCGCCGACAGCAGATTGACGGTCAGCGGAGCGATGGGTTTGTCGAATAGGATGCCAATGCCCGCGGTATTGCCGCCGCTCTGACCCGCAAAGGGCGCGGTAGAGGTTACCCGGGGTAGCGATAAGTCAGCAGTGGCGCCAGCGGTGGAGAAGAGGGTGATGAAGTCTCTTTGATAGCCATCCAACCAGATCCCGTTCGGGTCCCGACACTGGGATACGCTCAGGTCGTAACTCATGCTGTTGCGCAAGGGTAGGCTGGGCACGAAGGTCAGGGTATCGTTGGGGTAGGTCGTCTGCGACCAAGTCGTCTGACCCGCCGAATAGGCGCCGCCGAACTGCTCCATCAACTGCACCTGGCAACTGGGCTGCATGGACCGACTGAAATGCATGACAATCGGTTGATGAACCGGCACCCCCGCGGCACCATCGGCTGGTTGCAGGCTGATGACCGTGGGCGGGGGGATATCGACCGCCACGGCATTGATGCCCGCGACGGTCTGGCCGGCGACGAGGGTCACATGAGCAATGTAGATTCCGGTGCTGCCGGTGTTGCACTGCTGGACATTGGGATTCCAACCGTAGAAGCAGACCTGATAGTTGCCAGCACTCAACCCCCCGAGGTCATAGGTGCCGGCGGGGCCGGTCGTGGTGTTAGCCGCCCATTGCCAGTAATTGCCGGCGGCGTTCCAGGTCTGGGCCTGTACTTGGATACCCGCCGCCAGGCCGCCGTGTGCGTCGGTGACGGCGCCGGTGATGTGCCCGGCACGTGCCAATCGGGCGTTGATGGTGGCGACGGTCTGACCGCCGTTCACTCTCACGTCAGCACCGCTACTCTGATTGGGAGCATTGTTGTAGCACTGGAAGGCATAGAGACCACTGCCATTCCCGTTGCCGAAACAAATCTTGTAGGTTCCGGCACCCAGCGCGAGATTGTAGCCACCGTTGAACGCGGTGAAGGTATTGCCCATCCAATCCCAGGACCGATTGCCGGCGTTCCAGGCCTGGGCCTGGACTGTGATGCCTGCCACGGCGCCGGCGGCGTCGGTGACGGTGCCGGTCACGTGACCGGCGAGCGCCAATTGGGCGTTAATATTGGGGACGGTCTGACCGGCACCCACGACCACATCAATACCGCCGTTCTGATTGGGCGAGTTGATATAGCACTGGGTGGCATAGAGGCTGGCGCTACTCCAGTTGCCGAAGCAAATCTTGTAGGTTCCCGCACCCAGCGTGAGATTGTAGCTACCGTTGGACGCGGTGAAGGCATTGCCCATCCAATCCCAGGACCTATTGCCGGGGTTCCAGGCCTGGGCCTGGACTGTGATGCCCGCGACAGGACTGGCCGCGTAGGTCACGGTGCCGGTCACATGGCCCGCAAGTGCCAATTGGGCGTTGATACCGGAGACGGTCTGCCCGGCGGCAACGGGCAGATCATTAGCTCCGCTCACATTGCTGACGTTGTCAAAGCATTCGGGGGCATAAACACCATTCGGATCATTGAAGCAAACCCGGTAGGTCGCGGCGGCCAGCCCGCCGAGATCGTAGCTGCCGTTGGCCGCGGTAGGCGTACTGTTCCCGGACTGCCAGTGATTTTGACTGGCGTTCCACGTATTGACTTGTACTTGGATGCCCGCCAAAGAGACAGGGACCGGGCTCGCATCGGTCACGGTGCCGGTGATATGTGCCGCGGGCACCAATTGGGCGTTGACGTTCGGGACGGTCTGCCCGGCGATCACCGACACATCAAGCGCGCTGCCCTGATCGGGGGCGTTGTTGTAGCATTGAAAGACGACATTCGGATCGCTGAAGCAGATCCGGTACAGGCCGGTGCCCATCCCGCCGAGCGTGTAGGTCCCGTCGGCCGCGGTGAACGTCGAACTCCCCCACCACTGCCAGTAACCGCGACTGGGGACCCAACTCTGACCTTGTACCTGGATACCCGCCACGAGGCCGGCGGCGTTGCTCACTTTGCCGGTCACGCGTCCTGCGGGCGCTAACTGCACATTGATGCTGGAGGCCATCCCAGTGGCGGTCACGGGCACGTCCGCCCCGGCGTCGGGACTCCCGGCGTTGCTGTAGCACTGGAAGGCATAGGCACCGAGCGCCGGATCGCTGAAACAAACCCGATAGGTTCCAGCGGCCAGTCCGGTGATGGTATAGGTCCCGTTGGCCGCAGTGTTGCCGGGAGCCACCGGCTGCCAGAAGTTCCCACCGGGGTTCCATGCGCTGGCGAACAGGCTAATACCCGACAAGGGGCCGCCACCCGCGGCACCCACGGTACCGCTGATGCCGCCGGCCTGGGCGGCCGTCGCCGCCCCCAACCAGAGCCAGAGCAGAGTCAGAACGGCCCAGGCGATACCGGGGCGATGGCACTTGACAGGCATAGCGAGTCGTGCAGCGTTCATTGGCTTGGGTACTCCGTGTCAGACGTCATGACGGCACACGTGGCGCTGGCCGGCGCCGGGGTGAACGGTAGAAAATTGCGGACGCGCGCAAGCCGCCACAGCAGCGGCACACGCGTTATCTCCGAGAGAAATGGTCAGGTAAAGAGGGCCAGTCATCCGCCCTGGGGCAGGGCCACGCGCGACGGGGGCAGTCGGCGGCTCGATCGTCAAGACAGGTCCTCTGATC
>CAILVI010000017.1 GCA_903837595.1 uncultured Thiodictyon sp. | reverse complement strand
GCAACCCGTCGCGGCCTGGGGGCCGCTCCTACGGCCGTAGGAGCGGCCCCCAGGCCGCGACCAAGACCACCCCAGCAGTGGCCGGAATCATGGTCAAGGCCTCAAGACCGATCCGCCATCATTTCAGATGCGCCTCTATCTCATCCCAGTGCCTGTCCGTCACCATGACGAAACGGCAGCGCCCGCCGGAAAGGTTCGCCCACAATCCGCCGATCAAACGGTCATCCGCCGCCGCCTTCCAGCGATCAGCGCCCTTATATTCGACCGCCAGAATCGGGCCTGGCTGTTTCTGGGATTCCGGCAGTTGGCACACAAAATCCGGATAGAAACGTCCATCAGCCTTCTGCAAAAAAAAGGAGCTGCCCTCCCGTCGCACCAGGTTGCGGACCCAGAACTGGATATGGCCCTTTTGCGCCGCCATGTCCATCCAGCAGGCGCACTCGAACTCCTCCTTGCTGTCAAAGTCGCCAATGCGCCCGTAGAAGTGCCGGCGGAAGTCAAAGCGCCCGAAGCGCCCGTCATAGTCGCGGCTTGGCGCATAGGCGTGGGGATGGGGATGGAATTCAAAGGCATAATCGTCAGCCACCGTCACGCGCGACGCCGCATCATCCCCAAAGAGGGTCAGCTGAAAGGCCTTGCCGACTGCCTGCTTGCGCAGCTCCCGAATACGTGCCTCAAGACGGTTACGGATCATGAACTTTTGCAGATTGGCGCGCGCCAGTATGCAATCATCCCGCTCCAGCCACTGACCCAACCACGCGGCCACAAAGGCCTGCTTAGCGGCATGCGTCAGGGATGGCTCCGGCAGATTGCTGCACAACCAGCTCGCCAGGCGTACCGCGTCCCAATGCTCGGGCTGATAGACCAGCCCCAGGTCGCGTTGCATTTCCTTTATGAAACTGGTAACGACCTTGCCGCCGGCATCAACATCGATTTTGCCGCCTTCGGAGACCTTTAAGCCCGCATCCACGGCGGCGATGTCCTCGCGCGTCGGGGCTGCATCGTAATGCCCCAAATCCCAGGGGTACTCCAGCACCTCCGGGTCATCAAATAATCTCAGCTCCCCCTGGACCCGCAACGCCAATTGCGGTACCCGCAAGCGCTCGCCGCGTTCAGCCGGGGTCTGGAACACCTCAATCGCCGTGGTACGGCTGATCAGCGCCGCCTCATCGATCGCCGCCGCTGCCGTCTGCGTCACCACCGCGGCCTTGAGCACCGCTGTTTCTTCCACCGTCAAGGGTGCATTGATGGTCAATGTGTTGAGTTTGCCGTCCCATACCACCTTGTCCCGCACGGGCTTAGGTACACTCTTAAGATTTGGCTTCTCCAACAAGGTAACAGGCACTGGCCGCACGACCACGCGTCCGGCGTACCCCGCCAAATCAAGCTGCCCTTGCTCGGCCTTGGCAGCCGTCACGAACTCAGTGACCTCGCGCCGCTCGAAGCCGGCCCCGGCCACCAGCCGATCACGCAATGCGCCGGCGGTCTCGGCGAAGTTACGCGAGACGACGAAGGCGTAGGATTGATTGAGCGCGCGCGCCGCCCGATGACTGGCATTGGGTTGCCGTAATATCCGTCCGAGCAACTGCTCAACCGCCGTCGCCGAATGCAGCGCGGCCATGCTCACCAGAATATAGGCAAAGGGACAGTCCCAACCCTCGGCCAAGGCACACTGGGTGATGACAAACGTGACCGGACAGTGTGGGTCGGCAATGCCTAGCTTATAGTCCGCATCGATCTGCTCGAGCCCCTTCTCCTCCCCAGTGGCCACTATAATCTCATTGGCCGGAATGCCGTGGTTAGTGATCAGCTCATGACGCACCCGCTCGAAGTCCAGCGTCTCGACCCCGGAACGGCGCGGCTCCGACTGAACCAGCACGATCGGCCGCAGATAGGGCGCCCCCGTCCGCCGCTCCTCTTCGGCCAGCTTGTGCAGCGCCTCCCGCCGGCCGATGGCATCGGCCAGGCATTGCTGCCAGTTGGGCTCGGTTTCCAGCACCACCGGCAACTTGATCATCTGCTGCGCCTTCAACTCGGCGGCGCAGACGCTATGCAACACATTGCTCGGGGTGCGCTCAAGGTCCGGCGTAGCGGTCAGTTCCAGCACCCCGCTGGGGCGGAAACGGGCCAGCATATTAAAGGCAAGCTCGGTGCGACTGTTGTGCGCCTCATCCACGACGACGAACGGCCGGCGCAGCCGCAGCATGTTGGCCAGCGAATAGGGGATAGTCCGGTCCGCGCCTTCACCATCGGTCAAGAGCTCATCACGCTGGGAGGGTGAGAGGTTATCAAAATGGTGCATCAGCGTGCCGCTGGACTGATACACCTTCCGGCATTCTTCCTCTTCCACCTGAAAGGCCTGGCGGGTTGCGACGATGATCGTGGTCCCGGTGTCCAAGGTTGCGCGCGTCACGCTCTTGGCCTCGTCCAGGTCCATCACCGTGATGGGGCCGGCCTCACGCAAGGCGGCGTGATACGGGTGCAACCGGTCCTTGAGACACTTGAGCGTCTGTTCGCGAATCGGCCGGCTCGGCACCAACCAGAGGATGACACTGTGCTCGCAGCGCAGCAGGTGGGTGTTGACCAGCGCCACACTCTTGGCCGCCAGCCAAGTCTTGCCGCCGCCGGTGGGCACCCGCAGACAGAGATACGGCATATCCGGCGGGAAGCCCGGCAGGGCATTGTAGGCTAGGCCGCGCCCCCACAGGCGCTCGGTGATGGCCGTGAAGGCCAGCGAGGGCGACGGTAGCTCGTGACAGGCCTTGAAATAGGCCTCGAGACTTTCGAGCACCTGCGACTGATAGGTCTTGGGGGCGAAGGTCGTCATTGCTCACACGTCCAATGCGTAAGGGGTTTGCTTGAAGGTGACGCCTTCGCGCGCGGTGCGCGAGCCCAGCCGGTTGGCCGCGGCATAGATCACCTTGGGACCGGCGAACTTGGGTAGCGCATCAAAGACCGGCCCGGACAGTACATTGCCGCCGGCCGGCGCCATGTCCTTCAGGATACCGTTGTAGAGCAGATAGATGGCGACGCCTTCATTCACGCCGATGAGCGGGCTACCTGCCGTCCCGGCATAACCGCTGCCGGTCTCAGCGAACCAGACGAATTCAGCGAGTTGCGCGAATGTCACGTCACTCCGGATCTGGCCGGTGGCATCGAACAGTGGTTCGGCAGATAGGCGGCAGAACTGGAAACCGCCGTCGAGACCCTCGACGGTATTGCCTTTCGCGTTGGTGTAGCCTTGGGCGACACGCTTGACGCGCTCGGCGGTGACATTTGGCGCAATCTTATCGTCCATCTCCACCAGGATGAAGCGGCGATTCCCGCCATCCTCTGCATTTTGTTTCAGCACTGCGTGCCCGGTAGTACCAGAACCAGCGAAGCTGTCAAGGATCAATGCATCCTTATCGGTCGCGATTTGCAGGACACGCTGAATGAGGCGGGTGGGTTTTGGTGTATCGAACGCTGTTTGTGTGCCGAATATATCTTGAACTTCCTTGCGCGATTCATCCGTATGACCAACCTCCTCGTGCGGCCACCATGTCCACGGCACGAATCCCTCGACCTCAGAAAGATAACGAATGGTGCTTGGCTGAGCGGACCCATCTTTACCAAAGTAGATTCGACCAGCAGCCTTCAGCTTCATGAACTCGCTTTCGATTGTCGACCAACAACGCCCCTCGGGCGGCTTGACAAGTTTTCCCGATGGCGTTTCTATCTCGTACATCTGATTCGGTCGCCAGCCCTGGGCCGTCATCGGGATTCCGCGCCATCGCCCTTTGGGGTCCTTATTCGGATTCTTATAGACGGCCGCTTGCTTTTCGTCGATCGGCACACGATTCCTGGTAGTCTGAAACAGATCGGGCCTAGGGGCATAGACCATGACGTACTCGTGTACATCGCCGATGGCGCCGCGATTCTCACGCGAGTACCTCTTCTGCCAGGCATTACAGGCGACAAAGCAATTTCTCCCGTACACTTCGTCCATCAATAGGCGCAGGTGACCTATTTCGGAATCGTCCATCGAGATCCATATCGATCCATCGTTGCTCAGAAACTGCTTCAGCAACACCAGCCGCGGATACATCATGCACAACCAGCGGTCGTGCCGATCCAGTGTCTCCCCCTCCTTGCCGACCACGTCGCCGAGCCAGCGGCGGATCTCCGGGCTGCTGACGTTGTCGTTGTAGACCCAGCCCTCGTTGCCAGTGTTGTATGGCGGATCGATATAGATACACTTCACCTGCCCGGCATAGCGCGGCAGCAGGGCCTTGAGTGCGTGCAGGTTGTCTCCCTGCACGATCAGGTTACCGCTGTCGGCGGGTCCGCAGGACAGCTCAGGGACCGGCTCCAGCAGCCGAAACGGCACTTCCCGATGATGTCTGACGACGGCTTCTTTGCCGATCCAATTCAACGTAGGCATTCACTTACTCTATAACAAATGAAGATACAGCTATCCCAGCACAATCCCTGCCTGTGAATCAATCCCATGACGAACTTTCGTCATCGAGCATTCGATCAATGTCTTCCTTGGGCATCACTGGCCAGTCTCGCTGATCAACAATTCCGTCGAGAAATTCAAGCACCTCAGCATTTGCATCGCTGGTAACCATGGGCTCCGGCTCAAACAAGACAATCACCCTGGCCTTTTCCGCCGTGATCCCGGCCGGCAACTTGACGAGAGTCTCGCCTTTCGTGATGGTCGCATCCAATTCGTTCACTCGCATGATGATCTCGCATACATCCTAGCACCGCATTCCACCACACATTCCATACCGACCCCAACGGGGTCGAACATACCAGCCCAGGGCAACGCCCTGGGTTAGCGTTGTTCATTCGGCCTAGCCCTGAAAGGGCGTGACATAACGGCGGGGCTCGTTATGTCACGCCCTTTCAGGGCTGGGGTCTGTGATACGTCATACCCAGGGCGTTGCGCCTCAAGCTGGTATGTCGCGCCCCTTCGGGGCTTGAGCTGGCGCAAGATTAGGTGGAAGGCATTGAGCAGGTGTTGGGTGCTCTGCGCCCCGAGGCCCATGGCCGGAGTTATGACCAAGGACAAATGGAATAAGCTAGAGTCGCGATCAGTGCGCCCTCAGCGCGCCCCCCGCAGCCGCGGATCGAAGGCATCGCGGACCACGTCGGCGAACAGGTTGGCGGCCAGGACCAGGGTGAACATGAAGAGGAAGGCAGCGGCCAGTGACCACCACACCACCGGGTCACGGGCCAATTCCAGGCGGGCGCTGTTGATCATGTTGCCCCAACTGTTCATGGTCGGGTCGACGCCGATGTTGACATAGGACAGCACAGCCTCGGCCAACACCAGACCGCTGAAGTCCAGCACCAGGGTGATCATCACGATGTGCAGTACATTAGGCAGGATGTGCCGCCCCAGAATGGCGAAATGGCCGACCCCCAGCGCCACACTGGCCTGGACATAGTCCGCCTCACGCAGTTTCAGGGCCTCCCCGCGCAGGAGCCGGCAGAGCCCGGTCCAGCTGGTCACGCCCAAAATGAGGCAAAGGAACAGTAGGCGCAGGTCAGCCCGCTGCACCAGACTCTCGAATGCCTCGGCGTGATTCGCCATATAGACTTGGAGCATCAGGATGGCGGCGGCGATGAGCAACACCCCGGGGATCGCATTCAGGGTGGTGTAGAGATATTGGATGATGTCATCCACCCAGCCCCGGAAATAGCCGGCCATGATTCCGAGCAGGACCGCCGCCGGCAGCATGACCAGGGTGGTCAGGGTACCGATGACGAGCCCGGTGCGGATGGACTTGAGCGCCTGGAAGAAGACATCCTCCCCGACCTTGTCGGTGCCCAGAATATGATACTTGAGCGCCAGTTCACCCGCGATGAAACCGAGCACCAGCATCACCGCCAAGGTCCCTAGGGCCGTGCGCCAGGGCAATTCGGTGCGACCGGCCCGGATTTGCTCGGACATGACGGACAGGGTCAAGCCACGACGCCGCGCCATGCGCCAGGGGATCGGCAAGGCGATGAGTCCCCAGACGACCAAGCCCCCCGCGAGCCCCGTAAGGGCGGTGCCGGCGATGTCCCACCCCCGTTGCCCCGGGTCCTTCAGGTGTCGGCCGCCCCATTTCAACCGCGGGTAGTCGCGGATCACGCTGCCGTCCGGCTGCGTCATCGCCTCTTTGACGAAAAGCGTGAGGGCGAAGGGGGCGGAATAGGTCTTTTCCTGGTGCTTGCGCAGCGGTGTCGCCCAGGCATCGAGCAGGCTCAGAACCTCAGGGGCGAATTGGCGTTCAGCCGCAGGCTGGCCCGCGGCCGGGAGTGGGGCGGTGAGCGGGAGGCGAAAGTGGATGGTATCCAGTAGCCCGATCAGGACATAGAACACCAAGATGACCAAGGCTCCCATCCCGACCCGGGAGCGGGCGACCCGCCGCCAGGGGGCGCGCAGGTGCTCATGGTGGGAGGCGTAGAGTCCAAACCCGACGCCGAGTGCCAACAACAGGAAGACCAGTGCGTCGGTCCAGAGAATGACTGGCATGAGGGGCATTATTGCAGCCGCACCCGCGGATCGACCAATGTATAGGAAATATCGGTCAGGATCAGCCCCAGAATGTAGAGCACGGCACCCAGGAAGACCATGGCGCGGACGATGGCGAAGTCCTGGTTGCTGATCGCATCGATGGTGTAGCTGCCCAGGCCGGGCACCCCGAAGAATGATTCAGTGATGAGGCTGCCCATGAAGAGCAGCGGCAATACCACCACCACCCCGGTCAGGATCGGGATCAGGGCATTGCCGAGCACATGCCGGAACAGCACCCGCCGCTCGGTGAGCCCCTTGGCGCGGGCGGTGCGCACGTAGTCCTTGGAGATCTCCTCCAGGAACAGTGTGCGGTACCAGCGTACCCCGGAACCCACCCCGCCGATCACCCCGACGATGACCGGCAGGATGAGAAACTTCCACGCCTCAAACCCGGTATCGTAGCCGGAGATGGGCACCAGGTGGAAGAGCTTACTCAGTAGAAACTGGCCCCCGATGATATAGAAGAGCCCGGAGATGGACATCATCGCCACTGACAGCACCACCGCGCCCAGGTCCAGATAGGTTGCCCGAAAAAAGACGATGAAGAGCGCCACGCTGATGTTCAGCGCCAGCCCCACCAGTAGCACCGGAACCGCAATCGCCAGGCTCGGCCACATGCGTTGCGAGATGTCGTAGCCGATGGCACGCCCGTTGTCGGATGAACCGAAATCGAAGGCGAAGAGCCTCACCGAACGCTGAAAGAAGATGGTTTGCGTGACCTTGGCGAGGCCCTGCGCCGACTCGTTGAAGAGCAGCGGCTGGTCATAACCGTGCTCCCGCTTCCAATTGCTGATGGCGGCCGGCGTCACCCGCTTCTCACCCAACTGCATACGCGCCATCTCATCCGGCGAATTGAGTACAAAGAACAGTACGAAGGTCAGCAGGTTCACCCCGATCAGGATCGGGATGGCATAGAGCAAGCGGCGCAGGATATAGGCGCTCACAGTGCAGTGCTCCGCTCGCGGCGCCGTACCATCCATAGGGCGGGAATGACCAGGACGACGACGAGCGCGAGGATGCCCCAGAGGGGCCAGACAATGGGCGGATTCCATTGCACGCGCAGGCGCTCCCGCAGCACTGTATCGACCCGTCGGTATTTCAATGTGTTGTTCGCCATCTTATTGGGGTTGGCGTTGAGCAGCCACTGATGGTGTAGACTGAAGGCCTTGGGGTAGAAGCCCCACAGCCAGGGCGCATCGCGGCGGGCAATCTCCAGCATCTGATCGACCACCGCCTGGCGTGCCGGGCCGTCTTCCATATATTTCATCTGATCGAACAGCCGATTGAATTCAGGGTTATCATAGTTGGAGGCGTTCTCCCCCTGATGCTCCACCTTGCCGTTGGGGCCGTAGAGCAGAAAGAGAAAATTCTCCGGGTCCGGGTAGTCCGCATTCCAGCCCCACATATAGACCTGGCCGGTCCCGTTCTGCATCTTTTCCTGAAAGCGGTTGTAGTCAGTGGAGCGGATCACCAGCTCGATCCCCAGCTTCTCGAACTGCTTACGCATCCAGGCGAGCCGCGACTTGTCGTCGGGCCCGGTAGCGACCGCCTCATAATTGATGCTGAGCGCGCGGCCGGTCTTGGCGTCGCGCCCGCCCGGGTAGCCGGCCTGTTCCATCAAGGTGCGCGCCTGCGCGATGTCGCGGCGCACCGGGCGGCCGTCCTGCCACTCATAGACATAGGGGTTGATCCCGCCCTCCCCCTCCCGATACCCGCTGATCCCGGGCGGCAGCGGCCCCTGGGCGATCAGGCCGCGACCGTTGGCGAAGATGGAGACGAATTCCTCATAGTCCACCGCAATCGAGATCGCCCGCCGCAGCAGTCGTGCCTGCTCCGAATAGCCGCCCACCACCGGGTCTAGCATATTGAAGCCGAGATAGGAGATGGAGGTCTCCACTGAGGTGAGCAGTTCGATCCCCCGGGACTGCATCTCCTCGGTGAGGCTGGGGCCACCGTCACCACCGATGCGCACCGCCTGGTCAAAGGCGTCGGAGGAAAGCCCTGAGCTGTCGTAATAGCCTTGGAGGAACTTGTTCCAGCGCGGGATATCCTCCTTTTCCAGGCTGTAGATGGCCTGGTCGACGAAGGGCATGGGTCGGCCGGCGTCCTTGAGCAACCCGGCTGCGGCGTCCCCCGGCATCCCCTGGGTGGGGAAGGTCTCACCCCAGAAGTTGGGGTTGCGCGATAGCACCATCCGCAGGTTCGGGTTGTTCTCTGTCAGCATGAAAGGACCGGTGCCGACCGGATACCAGTCGAGCACGATGTTTCGTTCTTTCATGCCGGGCTGGGCATAGAACACCTCCGCCTCCCAGGGCATGGGGGCAAAGAAGGGCATGGCGAGCCAGTAGGCAAACTGGGGGTACTTGCCGATGACGCGGATGCGAAAGGTCAATGGATCGACGGCCTCAACCCCGTCGAGCCGTGCCGCGCGCAGGGCCTGGACGCGCGCGACCGGGTCCTGCGCCGCCACCGGCGCGAGGCGATCGCCGAGCTCCTTGAAGCCCTGGATATGCTCCTGCATCACGCCGGCGATGGGCGAGTGCAGCCAGGGGGCGGCGAGGCGCTTGATCTGGTAGACGAAGTCCGCCGCGGTCAGCTCCCGGGTACCGGTGTCGGAGAAATCAGCCAAACGGTTGATGCCGCGCAGGTCCGCCGCAGTTAGCCGCTGATAGCGCAGCGCTCCCGAGGCGTCCCTGGCGAAAGCGGGGTGCGGCTGGAAGCGCACACCCGGGCGCACGCGGATCAGGTAGTCGCTGTAGGCGATCTGCTCGGCGGGGGCGGTGCCCGGGAGGGGCTGCCCCTGGGCGTCGACATAGTGCGCGACCGGCACTTCGGTCGCGGACAGGGGCACCAACTGATAGGGCCGCAGCAGCAACTGGTACTGGAGCGGGGGCTCGTAGACCTGGGCGAGGAAGGCATACTCGTCGGCGGAGTAGGAGCGGACCGGGTCCAGGTGCTTGGGGCGCTCGCTGAAGGAGGTGTAGACGGTGTTGGTCAACCGCTGAGCATCGGGATAGGGGTCGTTCCAGGGGGCCTTGCCGCAGCCGGCGAGCAGCAGGAGCAAGGTCAGGGCGAGCACTGCCACGCCCGCGCGCACTCGCGGCGAGCGGGGGCAAATCGCCGGCGCCGCACCCACGACCCGGCGGTGCGGATCGGTGCAGGCTGGCACAGGCCGACAAGTTTCGGTAGTGTTATGGGTTCCCATGGGGTGCCATGATCGCACGGGACACGGCGCCGCCGAAAGCCGCACCGTGCCCCCCGTCCGCCCGCAGCGCGCACCCTGCGCCCGACACCATCGACCACCACCACGGAGCAACGACTTCCAATGGGCTTCCTACAAGACAAGCGCATCCTGATCACCGGCGTGGCCAGCAACCGCTCCATCGCCTGGGGCTGTGCCACCGCCATGCACCGCGAGGGCGCCCAGATCGCGCTGACCTACCAGAACGACAAGCTCAAGCCGCGGGTGGAGGAGTTTGCCTCCCAGTTGGGCTCCGACATCGCGCTCCCGTTGGATGTGGGCAGCGACCGCCAGATTGCCCACTGCTTCGCGGCCCTGGAGGAACGCTGGGACGGGTTGGACGCCGTCGTCCACGCCATCGCCTATGCCCCCAAGTACGAGTTGGAGGGGGACTATGTCGACGCCTTGACGCGGGAGGGCTTCAACACCGCCCACGAGATCTCCTCCTACAGCTTCTCCGCCCTGGCCAAGGCCAGCCGGCACCTGATGGCGGGCCGCAACGGCGCGCTGCTCACCATGAGCTTCCTCGGCGCCCAGCGGGCCGTGCCAAACTACAACGTGATGGGGCTCGCCAAGGCCAGCCTGGAGGCCAATGTCCGCTACCTGGCGGCCTCACTCGGCCCCCACGGGACCCGCGTCAACGCCATTTCCGCCGGACCCATCTACACCCTGGCCGCGGCCGGCATCTCGCACTTCCGCGCGATGCTCAATCAGGTGGAAAAGCACACGCCGCTGCGGCGCACCGTGACCACCGAAGAGGTGGGTAACGCCGCGGCCTTCTTGTGCTCGGATCTGGCGAGCGGCATCACGGGGGATGTGCTGTACGTCGATACCGGGTTCAATATCCTGGGACTGGGTTAATCCATTCGGCACGGGCCGCTCTGGTTCCCAAGCTCAGCTTGGGAACGAGCACGACCGATGTCATCTTTCATTTCAGGAGGTATCGACGATGGCAACCATGAATCTCTCACTTCCCGACCCCATGCGTCAGTGGATCGAGGCTCAGGTCCAGAGCGGCCATTACAGCAATGGCGGCGACTATGTCCGTGACCTCATCCGTCGGGATCAGGAGTATCAGGAGCGACGCGCGGCACTGAACCAGGCGCTGGTCGAGGGTGAACGTAGCGGTCAGTCCGCGCGAACCCTGGCCGGAATCTGGAAGACGGTCAAGGCCAGGCATGGTCTCGATAAGACGACACAACATGCAAAGCACGGACTTAGTCAAACGGCTTGAAGCCGAAGGTTGGGTCCGGGCCGGCGGTAAGGGTGACCATGTAAAGTTCAAACACCCAAAGCGCCCCGGCCATGTGGTGGTGCCGCATCCCCGCAAAGACGTGGCAATCGGAACGCTGCGCAATATCTATCGACAGGCCGGCTGGGTCTGGGAGTAAAGACGATGTTGTATCCGGTTTATGTCCATCTGGGCGACGCGCGGCACGCGCATGGCGTCACAATCCCCGATTTTCCGGGCTGCTTTTCGGCGGCGGATGATTGGGAGGCACTGCCGGCGCAGGTCCAGGAAGCGGTGGAGGTCTATTGCGAAGGCGAGGATCTGGTCATCCCACCACCGACCCCCTTGCAAGAAGTCGCGACGCGCTCCGAGTATCAAGGCGGTGTATGGCTACTGGTGGATATCGACCTTGCGCGGGTGAATCCCAAAGCAATCCGCGTCAATATCTCATTACCCGAGTGCTTGGTGCGGCGCATCGATGATTACGCAAAAGCACATCACCTGAGCCGATCGGGCTTTCTGGCGCGCGCGGCATCTCAAGCATTAGAGCAGTAGCGGAGGGAAAGCGACTGGACTGGAGCTATTTCTGCAGTATCTGCCGCGCAGAAATACTCCAGCGCATACCCTTTACTCCTTCTTTCGAAAAAGAAGATCACGTTAGCAACGAGGGATGAAATGAGCGAAACAGTCAGACAAGAGTTCTTCCGGTGGATACGCAGTCTGGATGCCGAAGTCCTCGCCGATGCACAAAGAAAACTGCTCAATATTTTCATCACCTACTTTGATACGCTAGAACCGTTGGGCACCGCAGGCGGGAGACGGGCAAGAAAGATCAGTGAACTGATTCAGGCTCAACATGCCACTCTTTCCACAACGCTTCAGAACTTGAATGAATTTCAAGCGACAGCTTCGACGCGGGCTGACCGCATCACGGAACTGGAGATCGGCCCTTTTCGCGGTTTTAGGAGCAAGGAAACATTTGTATTTGATAGGAAATACACCTTCCTTTATGGCCCTAATGGTTCGGGGAAGTCCAGTTTTTGCGAGGGGCTAGAATATGCCCTGCTCGGCGATATTGAAGAAGCAGCAGCGAGGCGCGTAGCCTTACCAGACTATATTCGCAACACAGAAACGAATTCCGCGACACCCCCGGTCGCCTACGGCCAGGTTAGCAAGCAAAAAACATCTATTCTTCAGAATCAGCTTCTGTATCGCTTCTGCTTCGTGGAAAAAAACCGGATCGACGGATTTGCCCGTATCACAGCGGCCACGGCCGGCGTACAGAAAGACCGCATTGCCACTCTCTTTGGCTTGGATGCTTTTAGTGAATTTGTGGATGGCTTTACCGACAACTTTCAGCAGTACCTTTGTCCTGAACCAATCAAGGGAAAAGCTTTTGAAACCGAACAAGCGGCGCATTTCGCTAATACCGTGCGGCTGGAACAGATCGGTAGCGACCTCGAACGCAATGACGCAGGACTCCAGACTCTGATTGCGGCGCTTGCGGTGCCGGGAATTAATTCGCTCGAAGACATTCGGCGCTTCTTGATTGGTGCAGATGGAGTTTCCGGCATGATCAATCAATTGCAGCAGGATAAGGCAGAGCAAGTACCAGCGGACATCAGCCTTGAGTCTCTTCGCCAATTGCCCGAAGAAATAGGCAACATTCAATCCCATCTGGACCTAATGGAAAGCGATCTCGCAGAGTTCCAGACCAGATCGCATGAGGTCAACTTCAAGGATCTCTACTCGGCATTGACCGCTATTGCTGATTCTGCCGAAGGGGACCAATTCCTGTGCCCCGCCTGCAAGACGCCCCTTTCCCAGGTGACGTTAGATCCTTTCGCCAATGCACGTAACGAACTACCAAGATTAAAAAGCCTTACGGAGTTGCAAGACCGCATTTCGACCAACGCACGTTTGATAAGCCAATCAGTAAGAAGCGCCGAAGCATTATTGCAAACCATCAGGAAAGGTGCCCGGCAAGCGAGCTACGAAGGACAAACGCTTCCATCCTTCCACGAAATTTTCTATACCGAGATTGCCGAGATTCCCACCTGGTCCCAACTCCTCAGACAAGAATTAGAGCTTTTGTGGGATCAGAATACTGCGCTCAAAGCCATTCAATTCACTATTGAAAATTATAACGCCATTTTGGCCAAAAAGAGAGCGAAACAATCCGCTGTTGATAAAACAATCCTCAAGTATCAAGAGTTTAATAATCGCCGCGTTGAGTTAACCCTCATAGAGGATGGCCTTTTCACAGAAAGGAGCCAGCTTGAGAAATCAGTCCAAGCATTTGCGGAAACTAATGCCCAACGTCTTGCCGAAATCGAAGCCGAAAGAATGGTCATTGAAGTGTACCGCGGCTTCTGTGTTGCCTATACCGCACTTACTTCTAGTTTGAAGCAGTATCGCGACAGGCTGCCGCAAGAACTATCTGCAGGCTTGCGTGATAAGGTGATAGAGTACTACAATCAAATCAATTCGCACGATCCCAGCTTTGAGCAACTTGCGTCTCTTTCTCTACCTATGGTTGCGGGGGATAAGGTCACTATAAGATTTATAGGAAGCCAGATAGCACGCGACGCACTTCATGTCCTAAGCGAGGGACACATTAAGGTGCTGGGTCTTTCAATCCTATTAGCAAAGATAGTTCATGAAAAAATTGGCTTTATCATTTTTGATGACATCGTCAACGCGATTGATGACGATCACCGTAGCGGGATTGCCGAACTCTTGTTAACCCATGTAGACTTCAATAATAAACAGCAAATCATTAGCTGCCACGGCGAGCAGTTTATCAATAAACTGGAACACAGACTCGGAGCATCCTTAGCATCTAAAGAAGTCGTCCGGTATCGCTTTTATCCAGGGGATGCGATTGATGAGCGCGGCGTAAAGGTCGCCACAGGCGACAGCAAACATTACCTCGTGCAGGCGCAGGAAGCGTTTTCCAGAAGCGCCCTGAAAGACGCGGCATCAAAATGCCGCCAAGCTGTCGAGAGCATAGCTGAGACGCTATGGAAAAGACTCGGAAAAGAGAAAAGCATTAGCCTCACGGTAAAAATACGCACGCCAGGTGGTCAACCCGATTTATCCACTGTGGTGGACTCGCTGATCAGGGAACTGAAAGGTATAGACCCGAACTCTGTGGTTTACATTTCTTTTTCGGCGCTCAAGGATAAGTACCCGTGGAGCATTCTCAACAAGGGGAGCCACGAGCAGGATGATCTTCCGGAATTTGAGAGAGCGGATATTGCTTCCGTATTGAAGCTGTTGGGAACCTTGGAGCAAAGCATTTCTAATATGAACTTTGCTACGGTGATTTCTTCTAAAGATTGAAGATCCGTAGGTTCGGGTGAGGAACGAACCCCAACGTTTTTCGTTCCCACGCTCCAGCTTAAGAATGCCGTAGCGCGCTCTGCGTCTGATCCGTACTCGACGCGGAACGCCCATTTTTGCTCCCACGCGGGAGCGTGGGAGCAAGACCGATTTAACTTAACGGCATTGAAGCGAAGATTCGGAACGAGAGACCAAGATGAATCCCAGAGTAAAAAAAGTATCGGCATCCGGCGACTACAAATTACTCCTTGTTTTCACCAACGGAGAGCAAGGAACTTACGACTGCGCTAACCTACTGGAATTCGGCGTATTCAAGGAACTCAAGGACATCAATTATTTCAAGCGCGCCAAGGTGATTGACGGAACTGTGGCATGGCCGCATGACCAAGACATCTGCCCGGATACACTGTATTTGGATTCACTAAAAGCGCAGACCTGACAAAAACGAGCCGCCGGCCTTGATCGTGGTGCCGGCCGCAAGGCGACAGGAGGTCGAGGCTTTAGCCGGTCGACCTCGCTTCCGCCCCAGCCCTGGTCCGGCTAAAGCCTCGACCTCCAGTGCGGAAGGACTGGGCGAGGGCCGGCTTCCCAGCAAGCAAGGCGCCCCTTTGTTTCAACTCCCGCCGCCCTTCGCCCACTCTGAAATCTTGGTGATCCATTCATAGCCCACCGGGTTATCCGGACATTGGGACAGACCGCATTCCAACAGAGTCGAGACCAGGTTGGCGGCAATCAGCAAGGCGAACAGCAACACCACTGTACCGACCAGCCAGCCGTGCCGCTGCGGGGCGGCGGCACTGTCCGTGCTGTTGGGGAGACTGAGCAGCACGGCCACCCCGACGAGAATACCGACGAAGGTGATGAAGGCCCAGGTGTAATAGTGCAGCCCCAAGAGTGCACTACCGAAGCCGGCATCGCCCGGTGCGATATGCAGCAAGACCTGCCGCATCGCGACTGCCGCTCCGACCAGGTCCGCCATAATCACCAGACCATAGTGCAGAGGCCTGACGCCGAACCGGATATTGAGCATAAAGCCCAGGCCGGCAGCCGCCAGCGCCGCGCGCTGCAGCAGACATAGCGGGCACGGCAGTTCACCGAACACCAACTGATCGACGAAGGCCGCCGCCAAGGCGAACGAGATCAGGCCCAAGGCCAGCACATTGAGCCGAACGACTAATTGGGAGGCAGGCATAATAACTCCGGAGATCGCGGCACCGATCAGCCGCCGCTATAGACTGATTGGCAGTTTGTCGGTCATGTGATGAATCAACAAGGCGCCGATCGCCGCGACCGTAATAAAGCCAAAAATCGCCCCAGTCGCACGCGCACCAGCCAGGATCGACGCGAGTGCGATCAGACCAAGAAGAAACACAATATACATGACGACTCGTTATGATTGAGGGTAACCAATAACAGGGCACACCGGGTTCGATCGTCATCCCGGTCGCAGCCCCGGGGCGCACAGCGCCCAACACATGCGTGACACCGCTGAAGCGGTGTCACGAGAGGAGGGTCAGATGAGGATCTCATCGGCATGCAGCAGGTCGCCGAACAGGTCTTTCTTGATCACTTCCCAATTGCGGCGCGCCTTGGCCGCGGCGCTGAGGATATAGCGGCGGGCGATGAACACCTTGCGGCTATCCTGCTCCGCCTCGTCCATGAGCAGCCAGCCGGTGTAGAGATAGCTGTAGATCTCCACCAGCTCCTTGGCGGCGATGCTTTGGAACTGCTTATCGGTCTTGTCCCCAACATACTTGAGGCAGTCGAGGAACAGCACCCGCATCTCCTTCAGCTCATCCGCGAGGCTCGCCAGACTCCCGGAGGTTTCCTTTTGCTCCCGGGCGGTGAAATGTTCGGCGAAGATGTCGTTGATGACCCCGCCGACGGCAGCGACGACCTGTAGCTGCGAGGTCCCCTCGTAGATATTGGTGATTCGCGCATCGCGGGTCAGGCGCTCGACATTGAACTCCTTCATGTAACCCGTGCCGCCATGGATCTGCAAGGAGTTATAGCTGACCTGGTTCGAGTTCTCACTCAGCACATACTTCGCCATCGGGGTCAGCAGCGCGGCCACCCGAATGGCCTCCTTGAGCTTGGCGGTCTGCGCCGATGCGTCCTTGCCCGCCGCCTTGAGCGACTCGATCTTCTCCTCCAGCTTATTGCGCAGATCCACCCAGTGGCAGGCGGCGTAGAGCAATGAGCGGTCACTCTCGATGGTCACGCGCATATCCATGAGCATGTTGGTGACCACCGGGATATGGTAAATGGCCTTGCCGAACTGCTCGCGCGCCTTGGCGTAGCTCAGGGCCTCCTCATAGGCCGCCTGCGAGATACCCAGGCCCTGTGCGGCGACGCCCAGGCGGGCGCCGTTCATCATATCCATCACATACTTGATCAGCCCGAACTTGCGCTTGCCGATGAGCTGCGCCGGGGTATCGTTGAATTGCAGCTCGCAGGTCGGCGAACCGTGGATACCGAGCTTGTTCTCGATGCGCCGGATCTGGACGTTGTCCTTGCCATAGCAGGCGAACAGACTCAGGCCCCGGCCGTCCTTGGTGCCCGGTTCGGAGCGGGCCAGGACCAACAGGATTTGCGCATTCCCGTTGGTAATAAAGCGCTTAACCCCCTTCAGCCGCCACTGCCCCGACTCATCCTGATAGGCCGTCATGTTCACCGCCTGTAGGTCGGAGCCCGCGTCCGGCTCGGTCAGCACCATGGCGCCGGTCGCCTCGCCGCTGGCGAATTGCGGCAGGAATTCCTGACGTTGCGCCTCATCGCCATACTTGTTGATGGTCTCGGCGATGTCCTGCAGACCGAACAGGTTCATCAGCGAGGCCTCGGCCCGCGCCACCATCTCAATCGCCATGGTATAGATGGTAGTGGGGAGGTTGAGACCCCCATAACGCCGCGGCAGGGTAAAGCCCATCAATTCGGCCTTGGTCAGTTGCTCCAATGCCTCCTGGATACCCTTGGCGTAGGTGACCTTACCGTCGGCGAAATGACTCCCCTCCTCATCAATGGCCGCGGCCTGCGGGGCCACGGTGTTGGCGGTGATATCGCCGACGATCTCCAGCACCTTGCGATAATTATCCAAGGCGTCCTGGTAGTCGGTGGGCGCGTAGTTGAACGCCGCCGTCTCGGTATAGCCGTGCTCGGCGATGTCGACCACCTCCTGGAGTTGCAGGCGGTCGAAATGAAACAGCAGATCGGTGTTGTCGGTGAAATAGTTGGCCATGGCTCGGCTACTTTAATTTGTGCTTGTAGGCATCGATGAGCATCGGAATCACGTCCATCACCTCGCCGACGATGCCGTAATGGCAGACACCGAAGATCGGCGCGTCGGGGTCGGAATTGATGGCAATGATCTTATTGGCATCCTGCATGCCGGCCCGGTGTTGGATGGCTCCGGAAATGCCGCAGGCGATATAGAGCTTGGGCCGTACGGTGACGCCCGTCTGCCCCACCTGGCGGGCATGATCGATATAACCGGCATCCACCGCCGCCCGGGTACCGGCCACCTCGCCGCCGATGAGCCGGGCCAACTCGTAGAGGATCTGGAAATTCTGGTAATTCCCCATACCGTAGCCGCCGGACACGATGATCGGGGCGGCCTTGAGATTGACCTTGCTCTCCTCGTGATGCCGGGCAATGATGCGCACCAGTTGGTCGGCGGCCTCAGGGGTATAGGGCACCGGGGTGATCCGCCCGGCGACCGGCTGCACCAGCGGGACCTTCTCCATGACCCCTTCGCGCACCGTGGCCATCTGCACCGGGGAATCCGGGCAGATAATGGTGGCGATGATGTTGCCGCCGAAGGCCGGCCGGATCTGCAAGAGCAGTTGCGCGTAGTCCTTGCGCAGATAGGTGACATCGGAGATCTGCAGATCCGTGCAGTCGGCGGTCAGGCCGCTACGGGTATGGGAGGCCACCCGGGGCGCCAGGTCCCGACCAATGAAGGTACCGCCAAAGAGCAGGATACGCGGCTGATACTGGTCTACCAGTTCGCTTAAGATGCGGCTATAGGGCAGTGTGTTGTAGTGTTGCAGGTCGGGATGATCCGCCAGTAGGACCTCGGTGGCCCCATAGCGGAAGGTCTCGGCGGCCAGGGTCTGCAGGTCATGGCCGAGGAGTACGGCCTTCAATTCCCCATTCAGGCTTTCCGCCAGCTTGCGGCCCTTGGAGAGCAGTTCAAGGCTGACATCGGCAGGCCGGCCGTCACGCTGCTCAATAAACACCCAAACCTGTTGCTGATTATCGTTCATAGGGGTTATCCGAAGATGTGGTCTTCCATCAGTTTATCGATCAGCGCGTACATCCCATCCCTGGTGGCGGGGATGGTTTCATGCGCGCTCCCACCCAAGACGACCGACTCGATCTTATGGACCTTGGTCGGTGACCCGCCGAGCCCGCAACGACTCAGATCGACCTCCAGATCATCGGCGGTCAGGGTGGGAATAAACAGACCCTTTGAGACATACTCCTCCTTGAGTTGATCGACATACAGCAACGAATTGCCCTCGGTCATCTTTTCCAGTTCGAGCAGCGTATGGGCATTCTTGTAGGCCATGACCCGCTTGGCCCGGAACGGCCGGGGCGTGGCGGCATCCTTGACCACCGTAATCAACAACGGCAAGGTCCCCTCCAATATCTCGAAGCCGTTATCCACCTTGCGTTTGACGGTGATCTTGGTGCCCTGCGCCTCCAGGATCTCCTCCGCATAGGTGATCTGCGGCAGGCCCAGCTTTTCGGCGGTCTGGGGACCCACCTGGGCGGTGTCGCCATCGATCGCCTGGCGTCCGGCAAACACGATATCGTAGGGCGCCATCTTACGCAGCGACTCAGCTAAGACATAGGACGTGGCCAGGGTATCGGCACCGGCGAATTTGCGGTCGCTGACGAGAACGGCCTCATCGGCCCCCATATAGAGACAATCGCGCAGCAGGTCAGACGCCTTCAATGGCCCCATGGTCAGCACCCGTACGGTGCCGCCGTAGCGATCGCGCAGCTGCAATGCCAATTCCAGTGCCACCTTGTCTTCGGGATTGAAAATAGTGGGAAGCTTACTACGATTGACGGTACCGTCCGGCTTCATCACCTGACCGGAGATATTCGCCGTATCAGGCACCTGTTTGACCATTACGATGGAATGGTAGCTCATACTCTGCCTTATGATGTGCTGCGGGGGTCATTGGATAATGAGGCCGTCGGGACCTGGCATCTCGAGAGGGCACAGGACAGCGCCGGTGACATTGCCCGGAAAAGTTAACCGGTGAATCTTACCCCATTTTTTTCTCCCGTGCGACGCACGGATTCAGAAACTCAATTCGCGGATCACGACGATCAACATGGGTTTTAGCAGATTACCCAGCCAGCTCTCGGGGCGTCCCTGCATAACGCCTTCGCCACGCAATACTTTCAGTTCAGTTGGTGCCTCGGCGAGGTCGATCCTCACGCGGTACAGGGCGTCGCGGGGCGTCTGTTGCCGCTGCTGGCCCGGGAGGACCGCAATGCTGCCGCCGTGCTCTGAGGACAACAGATCCAACGGCAGGGTGGCGGTACGTGTGCGCTCGATATCGACCACCGCCCCAGTCAGCGGCAACAGCCGGCGACCTTCAGGATAAAACCGCGCCGTCGCGCCGATGGCGAGCCGCGGCAGTTCATCTTGGTCGACAAACAACTCGGCCTGCCAATGCTCTGGGGCCACCAGCAAGGCCAGTTCATCGCGGGTACCCACCCAGACACCGGGGGCCAAGTCCGGATCGAGGTCGGTCAATATCCCACCAAAGGGCGCGGTCAACACCAACCGCTCGGTTTCCTCCTTCTGCGCCTGCATCTCGGCCCGGTGCATGGCTCGCCGGCCTTCCAAACGGGCGCGCTGTTCTTCGCCATCATCCAGCCCGCGCAATCCGCGTAATTGCCGATCCAGCGTCTCGACCGAGGTCGCTGCCACCCGGGCGCGATACCCCTGTTCCGGCGCCTCCAGGACAAAAATAGGCTGCTGCGCCGCAACCGCACCTCCGCTTGGCGGGCGCTCCAGCAACCGCGCCGGCACCGGGCTGTAAAAAGCGTGCATCAGGGTCGGATGGGCATACCCCTGACCCCGCACCTGATAGTTCCAGGGCCATGCCGCGACCAGCAAGAGCGCGACGACGATCGCCGCCAATGCCCACTTGCGGCTCGCGCGAACCTCAGAGCGCCGCTGATGCCACACCTTGATCTCCCGCCAGATCGGCAGCAAAACGAACCAGACAATCTCCACCGCGAATAGAAAAATGCCCAGCAACTTGAAAAAATAGAAATAGACGGCGATCGCGATCCCAACGAACACGACCAGACGATAGAGCAAAGTGATGATCGCAAAGGCAATCAGCGCGCGGCGGCGGACCTTCGACAGCGGCTCAGGGTCGGGGTCGTCGAAACCAAACAGCAGATTCCGCAGTGCCACGCGTGTCACCGCGAAGGAGCGCTCGTGCAGATTCGGGATATCAAAAATGTCCGACAGGATGAAATAGCCATCGAAGCGCATAAAGGGGCTCATATTCAGCCCCAGCGACAGCAGCCATGACGTGGTGGCAAGAAAAAACAGCGCGTGCCTGACATCGCCGTCATTCGCCAGATTCCAGGCCAGCGTCGCCAGCCCGGCGATCGCCATCTCGGTGATGATGCCGGCCGCCGCAATTCCCAGGCGTTGGCGATGATTCGACAGCCGCCACGCCTCGGCGGTATCCGTGTAAAGCATCGGCCAGAGCACGACCAGGGCCACCCCCATGTGCGCGACGCGTATCCCATAACGGGTCGCCGTCAGGGCATGCCCCAATTCATGCAGACTCTTGGTGACGGCCAGCGCCACCAGATAGCCCAGGAGCCCGGTCGGCGACAGGGTATCCAGGAAGCTCGCAACAAACACATCCCATTGCCGCGCCGTCAGCAATAGCCCCAGCAGGCTCAGGGCGACGATGACCAGGGCCGTCGTGCGCGTAAAAACCCAGCCCAGCCAGAGCAGCATAGCCCGCAGCGCCCGTGCCGGGTAAAGGATCGGTATGCGAATAAACAGATAGTTATGCAGCAGCCATTTGAGACGACCCGCTTTCGCCTGGCGAAACCGCGCAATCAGTTCGCGCGTATGACGCAAATCGTGAATGTCCAGCAACTGGCTTTGCAACAGAAAGGCGTAGAGATGCTCCAACTCCTCCGGCGCTGGCGCCAGCAACGTCTCGGCGGCGGTGACATCCAGGATGACCTGGGGCTCCCCCAATGACCAGCGCGACAACAACTCGAACTCCAGCCAACCCAACCGAAAAAAGGCATTGGAGATCGGGTCCTGGATCACCCAGGCTGGAGATCCGTCGGTATTCGCGGCAGCCGGAAATAGCTTCAAGTCCTCACGCAACGGCGGCAACCGCTCCGGCAGCCGGGAGGGCGCTCCGGCGGCCGGCGTCACAGACCGATCCGCTGCCGCAGCACGCCCAGCGGCCGACGCATGATTAAGTAGATCAACGGTTGCGGGTCGCCGTACACCTTAGCGACACCCCGCAAGCCGATATGCACCGGCGTCTTCGACTCCAGTCGGCCACGAATACGGTACGAAGCCACACCCTGCGGCGACAGGATCGCCTGATAGCTGGTTTGGATCAGCTCGGCGGTCAGGGGCTGCAGCGGCGACACCTGCAAATAGACGCGCATAGCGGCACCGGCCTGGAGTGCGATCGCGTCATCCACCGGCACCCAGACCAATACACCCAAATCGCCTGGCTCGGCCAGTTGGGCAATACGTTCACCGGTAACCACCGGCTTGCCGATCCAGTCATTGGGATCGCCATAGATAAAGACGCCATCATGGGCGGCCACCACATCGACCCGACTCAACAGCTCATTAACGTATTCGAGCTCCGCCTGTTTCTCCCGCACCAACCCCTGCAACGACGCCAGCTCTGCCTTGCTTTGCGCGTTATCGAAGGCCTTCTGCTGTGCCGTCAGGGCGTCCGTGAGCGCCACCTCCAGCGCCTCGCGGGCAATGTCAAGCCGGTTTCTCAGGGTGGTATCATCCAGAGAAAACAGGAGCTGCCCTTGGGTGACGGCCTGATTGGGTAAGGCATGAAAATGCTGGACCACGCCATCCGCGGGCGCCGCCACGACCTCCGCTTTCAGGGCAATAATCTCGGCCGGCGCAAGCACTGAGACCCGCACCGGGATGAACATCGCACCGACCAGGATCAACCCCAAAAGCCCAAGCCACCAAGAGCGCCCGCGCAGCGCCTGCCACCGTTCGGCCAAGGTGGGGCGGGACCGCTTGAAGGCGGCTAGACAATGGGCATACTGCTGGTGAAGCAGTTGCAGCACGCTCAGGTCTGCTTCCCCCCACGACTCGTCCCGCGCATAGATGACCACGCCCAGGCGTCGGCCGGCGGCGGTCATAAGCGGCTGATACAGGGCGTAAGGCGGCCACCATTCAGCCCACCCCTCCCGCAATGGCGCCGGGAGGTCGCGGGCCGTCAGGACTCGGGCCGCAGCAGGGTCGGCGGTCGGTGCACCAAGTGCCCCGCACACCTGGCCCACCCACAGCGTAAAAGGCGTGCTCTCAATGGCGCTGACGAGTGCAGAGACCACCTTCAGGCGCGGCCGTCCAAAGGTGTCGTTAAAGAAAACGACCGCCTGCCGATACGGGACCAGATGCCAGGTTTCGTTGGCAATGAGAAACGCCAGTTCATTGGCGTCCGCCGCCTCCAGGGCGCGCTGCTGCAAACCCACCAATACTGACCAATTCAAGGCTAGGTCAGTCACTCACGAAGCACCTGGTCGGTCGACCCGGGCACCAGCATAAGAAACAGGCAGAGCAACCGACGGGACAGCGGCGACTTCATGCCGGCGGACTGAAGTGCGCAGTCCCGCTCATACCGGGCAACAGCTCCGGCGGCTTGTCCAAGATGGTGGCCTCGATTTCGACCGTCTGGCTTACCGCATCGATGCGTGCATTGAGCGCCGAGACAGTCGCCTGGTAGCTCTTGCCGGTCTCCTCGATCGCCACCTCGAAGGAGTTACCAATGCGCAGCCAATTGACCCACTTGGCTGGCACGTTGATACGCAGCTTCAGTGGGCCGGCACTCACGATCTCCAGCAGGGGTTGCGACTGGTTGACACCCTGATGTGCCTTGATCCCAATCTTGACGACCCGTCCGTCGAAGGGCGCATTGACTGCACAGTAATCCAGCTGCACCCGCAGGAGCCTCACCTGGGCCTGGGCCTTCTCCGCGGTGCTGGCGGCAATCGCCACCTCCACCCGGCCCGCTTGCTGCAATTCCTTCATGCGCCGCTTGGCCTCGTAGGTCTCGCGTGCCGAGGCGAGCTCCGCACTCGCCATCTCCAGACGCGCCTGCTGTTCATCGCAAACAAACCGCACCAGCGTCTTACCCGCGGTGAACGACTCGCCAAGACCCACATTGACGGCGGCGACCTGGCCGGCCATCGGGCTGACCAAGGTGGTCTCCAATCCAGGGGCGAGCAGCACCCGCACCTGGCTGGCGTCTTGCGGCTTGGCAGAGGGTTCGGCCGGAGCGTCACCCCCGGGCCGCGGCGTCGCCGCACGCACCGGCAATGCCAGTAGAATCAGTAGAGAGATAACCAGCGGTGATCCGCTACGCCAACTATTCATTAGCCAACCCGCCATGATAAGCAGAACCGTAAAATTGTTTAACGACATCCGACGTCCCGCTCCGGACTCGCCCCTGTGCAGAACTGAGCGCGGCGAAGACGCAAGGCGTCCAAACCGCGCGCACCGGAACTCAGCGGACGGGACCGCGGGCAACCGCACCCGGCAGCGTCGTTCGCTCGACTCCGGCGACATGCGACGACACGACCTGCGCCAATTGCGCAACGGACAGACCGGGCTGGACCTGGGCCGGCAAGACCCCTAGGCCCACGGAATTATAGATGCGCCCATAGGCCGTCTGCGCCGAAGCGAAGGCCGTATAACGCGCATATTCCGAGTTGAGCTCCCGGGTCTTGGCACGAATGAGCTCCAACTCGCCCCCGGTCTCTGCTGCCAGACTGGCACTGGCGTGGCCGGCCAGTCGCTGATCCAATCCTTGGGACTCCCGCGCCAAGTCATAGTCCTGCCGGGCGAGCCGGTAGCGCTCGACGGCCACCCGGACCTGAGTCAGAATCGCCATCGAGAGCGCCATTCGGCGGGCCTCGTCGACCTTTTGCTGCGCCTCATTGACGCGCAGGGTAGCCGGGATGGCGGGCAGCCGCAGCAGATTGAGGCTCAGCCGAATGCCCGAATCGATCCAGTTGGGATAGAGATTGAACTGATTCGAATCGTATTGCGGGTTCGTGCTGATGCTCAGATTAGGAAATAGAGCCAACAGCCTGGCCCGCACCTCCTCAACCGTTGCACGCGCACGGTAATCCTCCTCGCGCAACTCCGGACGGGTGAGCAGGGCCATTTCCTCTAACCCACGCGCATCGGCCGGCACCGACGGCAAGGCCACCTCGGTGGTATCCACCAGGGTAAAGGGTGAGCCCGGCGGAACGCTCATCAAGGCCGCCAGTTCACGCTTGGCAATCTCCAGGTCCTGCTGGCGCTGGGACAGGAGCATGACGGTATCGAGCATCACACGCTGGAAGTCGAGCGTCTCCTTGCGCGGAACCACCCCTTCCTGCTCCGCCTTACGGTACATCGCCAGCGCCTTGGTCGCCTGTTCGGTCAGCGCCTGGGTCTTGGCTTGCAGCCGCTGGGCGCCCAATGCGCGCCAGTAGGAACCGCGCACGTCCTGGAGGATATTCTGGATCACGCGCTGACGCCGCTCCTCCGCCATCAGGAATTCGTTGCCCTTTTGGCGGGCACGAAAATAGCCGACGCCGAAATCGAGCACATTCCACGAAAAAGCGGCAGAGGCGACCCGCCGATCCCGCTCCTGGGAGGTGGAATTGGCGACGGTGGTCTGCCCGGTGTAGATATTGACGCTGTTTGTAACGTAGTCGTTATTGCGCGAAAGATAGCCTGCCGAGGCCAGCAGACTGGGGAGCATATCATAGGTCACCAACTCCGCCTGACCGCTCGCCAGCGCGGACTCCATGAGCTTGAGGCGGTAATCCAGGTTATATTTCAGCGCCCGCGCCACCGCCTCCTCAAAGCTGATGGGGGCCAGAATCGGCTCCTGATTGGCGTACATCTTGCTTATGTCCGCGCCAGCCCGTGCACGCACCTCGCCGGGAGTGCTGGGCTTGGGAGTGATCGCGCAACCACCAATCAGCGAAATGGCGGCCAACAGCGGCAAGACGCTTATCCCAACCCGCGCTAAATACGAATTGCGTTGCGGCATCGACGGTATCTCAATTGTGCATCCGACAGAAGGCAGGCCGACAGGAGTCCCGGCACGAGCCCTTTTTTTGGTTGTTGTGACGCGTGGTTCCAAGGGTAGCCGACCAACTGAGCGGCTAGCCGGATACTGACCACGCCGACCGACGCACCATTAGAACAAATCCGGCTTGTGGACGCAAAACCGTTTCGTCCGCGGCGCCTCAGGCGATGCTGAGGTTGGAATTTACTCCGATCGCCCGATTCTCTCGGGCGCCCCGAGCCGCACCAGCCGCGGCCAAGGCAGTGAGGGCTTGCCAAATAGTTTCACTTGCCATTTCCCATGACTCAGCCAACCTGTGAGCACGTCCCTGTGCCACGGTGGCCGCCCGCGATTTCAGGGGTTCATCAGGCCACCTTGCGGGATCCGCCAACGGCAGGCGAAGGGGTTCGCTCAAAGGACTCGGCGAATTGCTTGACGCTGCGATGCCGAGCGGCCATCAGCAACTGATCGCTGAAATTGACGCGCCCCGTCTCTGCACCTCTGGCCCCGACCTGACCCGCAGCATCCTGGCTGGGCTGATGGGCCTGATCGGCCTGATCGGGCTGAGCGGGCCGATTGGGCCGATTGGGCTGATCAGGTTGGTCGGATTGGTCGGATTGGTCGGATTGGTCGACTGGACCGCCCTCCGGTATCGCGCCCGTGGGGACTTCGACCACCGGGGCGATCGGGGACTGTTCATGCGCGCCACCCTGGCCAGCGGTCGCCCCACCATGCCGCGGACCGGCATCACCCGCGCGGCCAGCCATCTTGTGTCGTAGCTCGGACTCTTCACGGTCGGCGAGGTGATCCCGCACGGACCCGGACAACCGCATCGCCAGCGCCTGCGACGCCTTAACCGCGGGCAGGACATAGAGGTGGGGATCGGCCGAGAGGCCGGAACCGAACACGCGCTCATCCTCGTCCGCTCCATAGTTGCGCGTACTTTCCACCTCTTCGTGGACATACTCCGCGGGCTCGAGCCGCAACGGCTGTATCGGCGTGCGGACCCCAATATCGAACAGCGGCTCAGTACGCGGCGGCGGCTCGAGGTAGCCCGCGGACGCGCTAAGCGGGACAGGTGCCGACACCGCGGCGGAAGCCGGGGTCGAAGCCGGGGTCGAAGCCGGGGTCGAAGCCGGGGTCGAAGCCGGCGTCGCAGCCGGCGTCGTAGCCGGGGTCGTAGCCGGAGTCGCAGCCGGCGCGGCGATATACACCGGCAGGCCAGGGTCCGTGATCTGGTTATCCGCGGCATTGTTATCGCCAAAGGCGTTGTCGGTGATGGTGAGCTGGATGGCCGTGATCATGCCATTCGTCACGATGAACCTGGCCCCGTCACCGACATAATTACCGGCCGCGTCCTGACGTTGCAGGAAGTCGTACCAGCCCACCTTGTTGATGGCATTGCCGTCCAGATCGTACAAGACCCGCCCGGCCGCACCGGCGGCGTCGATCGCGGCCTGGGTCATATACTTCATATAGCCATTGAACCCGCCCGCGGCCACGCCAGCGCGGGAGATGTCGATCGTGACATGGACTTGGGTACCAGCCCGCGTGGGATCAAGATCGGTCAGCGCGGGCGCACCACCGGCGAGCGGCACGATGCTGAACTGGATCGGGTCCCAGGGCGTGGCGATGGTGGCGCCCGCCGCCAGCGGCGTTTGAATGGTACCGATAGTGGGCCGGCTGCCCCCGGTGTCGCCGGCCGCCGGGTTCAGGACCTGGATATTCTGTAGCTGGTAACTGGTCTTGTCCGCTATGCCAGTGGTATCAACCACCGACAGATTGATGATCGGCTTGACCTCCGTCAGGGTGCCCGCATTCGCCTGATTGAACTTGTCGACCGTGATCCAGGCCAGCGTGGCCGAGGCGTGCTGGAGGGCATCCGGGATGCCATCACTGTTGAGATCGCCCGGCTTGCCGCCATTGCCGGTCGAGGCCGACATGGTGGCCAGGATCTCCTCAACGTTCGGTGCGACCCCATCAAGGTCGAAGTCGTCATCCAGATTCAGCGTATTGGTCACCGGCACCCAGTTCACCACCTCACCGGTAAACTTCACGCCGGTGGCGTCATCCCGGATCGTGGCGTTGCCCAGCGAGGTAAGCGTCGCCCCTTTCGACTCTTGCGTGACCTGCAACTGATAGGTCTCCGCCCCCTCCCTGAGCGTGTCATTGATGATGGTGTTACGCACCAGGGTCGAGGTCGACCCGGCCACCGGCACCACCTGTTGGCCGGGGGTATAGGCGAGCCAGTTAGTGCCGTCGTAATATTCGAGCGCGGTACCGGCATCGACTCCGAGCGTGGCGCGACCGCTGCCCACGAGCGCAAAGCTCAAGGCCGCGGTGGGGTCGACCGTCTCGATCGCAAAGATCGCATAGCTCGATCCCTCATTGACCTCGAACGAGCTGACCCGCAGCGTGCGGTCGTCGTCCTTAGCTACGTTGAGCACCTCGGCCCCGCTTTCGTTATAGATCGCACCGCGACCATCATCGCCAATGATGCCATTGCCCCGCGCCTGTACTGTATCCTGGCCAGTACCCGTGGTGGCCTGCAGATAGAAGAGTTCAGGCCCTTCAAATGTGACATCGTTAACGATGGCGACGCGCACCAGCAAGGTCGTACTACCAGCGGGATAGGTGACTGATTGACCGGCGGTGTAATTCTGCCAGCCAAACCCGTCAAAGACCTGCAGTTGGGTGCCGGTATCCACTCCCAGGATGGCCGGCGTCGCGGTTTCGGCGGCAGCCTCGGCCACAGTGGCCGCCACCAGCGCGAGCTGCAACTGCTGCCCGGCGACACCGTTCACACGGAAGACGGCATAGGGTGAGGCTTCATTGACGGTGATGTTATCGACCAGCAATGTATCGGCCTGGCCGGTAATCGTGACGGTAATGGTATGCGCGGTACCGTCCACGCTCTTGACCGTAAAGACCTCCGGCTTGGTCTCGCCCGCGCCCAGGTACTGCACGTCCGCGTTGGAAACACTGTAGTTCCAGTTGCCCGCGGCATCGATCGTCAGGCGTCCCAGCGTACCCACGGCCGGGGTCACCGTGGTCTGGAACTGCGCCTGGCCGGCCGGGACGGAATCCGCGTCGCTGACCGTCAGCGTGCCACTGTCAGTCAGCCGGCCGGCGGTCACGTTCAGGTCTTCAGTCACCGCACCCGTGTCTTTGCCGGCGATAGCCGCCGAGTCATTGACGCCGGTGATCGTCACCGTGACGGTGTGCTGGGTGCCATCCAGACTAGCGACCATGAAGGTCTCGATCTTGGTCTCACCCGCACCCAGGTACTGAACCGCTCCGTTGGCGACGCTGTAGCTCCAAGCGCCGTCGGCAGCGATTGTCAGGCTGCCCAAGGTGCCCGCCGCCGAGGTGACGACCCCCTGGAACTGGGCCTGGCCAGCGTCGACGTCGGTGATTGAGAGCGTACCAGTGGTGGTGAGGTTCGGGGTGTTGGCATCTTCGGTGACGGCACCAACGCCCACCCCACCGATCACGGCGGGATCATTGACCCCCGCCAGGTCGATCGTGATGGTGCGGGTGTCGGTCGCGCCCTGACTGTCGGTCACCATCACCGTGAAGCTTTCGCTCGGACTGCTTCCCGTCGGCAAGGCGTTGACCGCCGCGGCGTTGACCACGTAGGTGTAGCTGCCGTCGGGATTGACCGTCAGCGAACCATAGGTCCCGCCCGCGCTGCCGCTCCAGGTCAGGGTATCGGTGAGATCGAGGTCGGTGGCCACCAGTTGGCCGGTCAGGTTGCTGAACGTATCCAGCGCCGCCGTGTCGGTCACAGTGTGGATGTAGGTGCCGCTCGCCACCGGCGCATCCTGCGTGCCGGTGATGGTGATCACCACCGTCCGGTCGGCCGTGCCGGCCGGGGTGTTGCTGTCAGTGGCGCGAACCGTGTAGGTCAGCACCAACTGCTCGCCCGTCGCCAGGTAGTTGAAGGCTTCGCCGGCGGAGTTGAAGGCCCAGTTGATGGTCCCGCTCTGCG
>CAILVI010000016.1 GCA_903837595.1 uncultured Thiodictyon sp. | reverse complement strand
GGGGCTTTGATTGTCGTTCCGGCCACTGGAGGTCGAGGCTTTAGCCGGTCCGGCGTGCATACGCGACTGAATTTCAATCGATATGTCGGGAACCGCCACCGGCTAAAGCCTCGACCTCCGGTTGTAAACGAAATCTGATGCCGGACGCACCAAATCCCACGCAATGGAGCACCACAGGTGCGCCCGACGAAATCCTCGCGGAGCTCTGGTAGGTGAAACGCGAGATCAATCGCGCGGCCGATAACGTATCGATGCTCTGGTGCAAATGGCCCATGAATCTGCCGAGCGAATCCGGCAGCAATGGCGACAGGAAAGCGGTGGAGCAGAATAGCCAAGCACTATCCGCTGTTCAACTGCCGGACAGGGCATTCGCACGGTCCGAACGGGAAACGCGCACACCGGCCGCGGTGCGTGGACGGCAATCGGCGCGTGGTACCGATCACCAACCGTCCCCGCGTCGGCGTATCGCAGTCGCGCCGCGCACTTGTTAAGATCGGGCGCGAATCTTCGCGCCTGCGGGGCCGCGCGGTATCACGCCGGGGCCGGTGCGGGCGCACCCGCGAGCGCCAGGTTACCTGCAATCCGATCCGGATCGAGGACGGTCCGGCGGTCCCGACCCGCCACGCCAACCAGAAGGAGTCCCGAGCCTTGAGCAGCCATCGTATCGCACCGCGCCGCCATCGCCCCACCGCCCTCGCCGTGGGCCTTGCGCTCCTCGCGTGCCTGACCGCGGGTGCCCCGGCGACGACCCCGCCCGCGGACCCAGACGCCCTGGTCGAGCGCGGCCAGTACCTCGCGACCGCCGGGGACTGCATTTCCTGCCACACCGCGCCGGGCGGCAAACCCTTGGCCGGCGGCGACCGGCTCAACACGCCGTTCGGTTACCTGCTGGCCCCGAATATCACGCCCGACGACGCGACCGGCATTGGACGCTGGAGCGCAGACGATTTCTATCGCGCCATGCACGAGGGCGTCAATCGCGCTGGTCAGGACATGTATCCGGCGATGCCCTACACCTTCTACACCCGAGTCACCCGCGAGGACAGCGATGCCATCTATCGATACCTGCGCACGCGCGAGCCGGTGCGGAGGGCAATCGACATCAACCATTTGCGCTTCCCGTTCAATCAGCGCTGGACGATGGCCTTCTGGCGCGAACTGTATTTCGATGCCGGGACCTTTCAGCCCGCGCCGGACCAGTCTGCCCAGCGGAACCGGGGCGCCTATCTGGTGGAGGGCCTCGGCCATTGCAGCGCCTGCCACTCCCCGCGCAACCTGTTGGGCGGGATCGAGGAAAGGCACGAATATACGGGCGCGGAGATCGACGGCTGGTTCGCGCCCAACCTGTCCTCCAACCTCAGCGTGGGTCTCGGCGCATGGAGCGCAGAGGATATCGCGACCTATTTGAAGACCGGCGTGCGCAAGGGTCACACCACCAGCTTCGGTCCGATGGCCGAGGTGGTGCACAACAGCACGAGGCATCTGACGGACGCCGACTTGGCGGCCATGGCGCTCTACCTGAAGTCCCTTCCGCCGGGCTCGCCGCTGCGCGCCGCGAAGACCTCACCGCCCGAGTCGCGCGTGCGCGGGGCCGCGCTCTTCATGGACCATTGCAGCGCCTGCCACCAGTCGGGCGGTCGCGGCATCCCAGGCGTCTTCCCGCCGCTGGCCGGCAACGGCGCGGTGATCGCGCGCGACCCGGGCAACATCCTGCAAGCGATCCTGCGGGGTATCCCCATGCAGAACGGCTACATCGCGATGCCCGCCTTCGTCGACCAGTTGAGCGACCGGCAGATCGCCGAGGTCGCCAACTATGTCCGCACCAGTTGGAGCAACGGCGCACTGCCCAATGCCACGCCCGCGGACGTTGCCAGGCTGCGGGCCGCGCTGCCCAAATAATACAGGGCGTTGCCTGCGGGCGAGGCGCGCAGCGGTGCCCGCTCGCTCGCCCTGTGACCGACCCCCGCCCGTCCGGGTGCTGCACTCGATAGACCGCGCGAAAGTGGCTTGCAGGGTGCCAGGCTTGCGCCAAACGCATAGACAGGCTACAAGGTACCCGGCTAAGTTGACGGTCACACTCGGCCGAAATCGACCGACCCTCAGCTGCCGGAGATGTGAAAGCGATGAAGATCAAGGCCCTGCTGCTGACCACCCTGTGCGGCCTCCTGCCCGCAACCCACGCGGCAACCCCGGACGACGGCTCGGTGCTGCCCTTCCCGCCGGTCCCCTCGGCCAGCATCGCCGCCCCGACTCTGCAGGAGTCGACGATGGTCCGCCGGGCGGAACCGCACCACCTGCCCGCGGATGCGCCCAACATCCTCATCATCCTGCTGGATGACGTGGGCTTCGGCCTCGCCGACACCTATGGCGGACCCATCCATACCCCGACGCTGTCGCGCATCGCCAACGCGGGCATCAGTTTCAACGCCTTCCACACCACCTCGATCTGCTCGCCGACCCGGGCGGCGCTCCTGACCGGGCGCAACCACCAGCGGGTGGGCTCAGGGACCATCGCCGAGCGCGCGGTCGACTGGGACGGCTACACCGGCGAGATCCCGCGGACCTCGGCCACGCTCGCCAAGGTGCTGGGTGATTACGGCTACGCGACCGCCGCCTTCGGCAAGTGGCACAACACCCCGGCCACCCAGACCACCGCGATGGGTCCATTCACCCTCTGGCCGACCGGCCCGGGGATCGGTTTCGACTATTTCTATGGCTTCCTGGCCGGCGAGACCTCCCAATGGGAGCCGCGGCTGGTGGAGAATTTCAACACCATTGAGCCGCCACACGATGAGAGCTACCACCTGAGCGAAGACCTGGCGGGCCAGGCGATCAAGTGGCTACGCAAGCACCGCGCCTTTGCCCCGGACAAGCCCTTCTTCGTGTATTGGGCGCCCGGTGCCGGACACGGCCCGCACCACATCTTCAAGGAGTGGGCGGACAAGTACAAAGGCCAATTCGACAACGGCTGGGATCAACTGCGCGAGCGGACCTTTGCGCAACAGAAGGCGCTGGGTTGGATTCCGGCCGGCACGCAACTCACGCCGCGGGCGGCTAGCATGCCCGCCTGGGACAGCATCCCGGAGTCCGAGCGACCCTTCCAGCGGCGGCTGATGGAGGTCTTCGCCGGCTTTGTGGAGCACGTCGATACCCAGGCCGGCAAGGTCATCGATGAGCTGGAGCGCTTGGGCGTGCGCGACAATACCATCGTGTTCTATGTCTTCGGTGACAACGGGTCGAGCGCCGAGGGCCAGCAGGGGAGCATCAGCGAGCTGTTGGCGCAGAACCAGATCCCCAACACCATCGCGCAGCAACTCGCGGCGCTCGACCAGTTGGGCGGCCTGGACGCACTCGGTGGCCCCAAGGTGGACAACATCTATCACGCCGGCTGGGCCTGGGCGGGCGATACGCCATTCCAGCATACCAAGCTCATTGCCTCGCACTTCGGCGGCACCCGCAATCCGCTGGCCGTCTCCTGGCCGGTGCGCATCAAGCCCGATGGGACACCGCGTCCTCAATTCCACCATGTCAATGACATAGCGCCGACGATTTACGACCTCCTGCATATTCAGCCGCCCAAGGTGGTGGATGGCTTCCCGCAGGACCCGATCGACGGCACCAGCATGGTCTATACCTTCGCCGACCCCCAGGCACCAGGTCGCAAGCCTACCCAGTATTTCGACAACAACGGCAGCCGCGGCATCTATCAGGACGGCTGGTACGCCTGCACCTTCGGCCCGCTGACACCCTGGCTCAACGTGAGTCCGGGGCTCGCGACCTGGGACTCGAACCAGGACCCCTGGGAGCTTTACAATCTCAAGACCGATTTCTCACAGGCCGCCAACCTGGCCGCCCAGGAACCCCAGCGGCTGGCCGCGATGAAGACGCTGTTCCTCACTGAAGCCAAGGCGAACCAGGTCTTCCCCATCGGCGCCGGCATCTGGCTGCGCATTCACCCCGAGGACCGCATCAAGACGCCCTATACCAGTTGGCAATTCGACGCGACCACGACACGCATGCCGGAATTCACTGCGCCGGGCCCCGGCCGCGAGACTAACCATGTGACCATCGACGCCACGCTGCGGGAGCAGGCGACGGGTGTGCTCTACGCCCTGGGCGGCGCCTCCGGGGGCTTGACCCTGTACCTGGACCAAGGCATCCTCGTCTACGAATACAACATGATGATCATCGAGCGCTATACGGCACGCTCCCAGGAAAAGCTCCCGGCGGGCAAACACCGGATCGAGGTGGACACAGCGATTGCCAAGCCGGGCGCCCCGGCGCAGGTGGTGCTCAGCGTCGACGGACAGGAGGTCGCCCGTACCACGGTCAAGCGCACCGTCCCGGCGGCGTTCACGGCGAGCGAGACTTTCGATGTCGGTACGGATCTCGGCTCCCCGGTCTCGCTCGACTATTTCAATCGCCGCCCCTTCGCCTTCGACGGGACCATCGACTCGGTCCAAGTCGCCCTGAAGTCACCCCAGTGAGTCACGATGCCTGAATCCCCCCTCCTGCGCCTGCTGCGCAAACGCTGGCCGCTCGCCGCCGCACTGGCGATCGGCCTCATCGCCATCGGTGCCAGCTACCGGCCGGGGGTCCTGATCGGGTACCTGCGCGAGCAGGCCTCGCCGATGGAACTCTTCACCCTCATCCTGTTCCTGATCTTTGCGATGCCGCCGCTGTGCGCCCGGCTGCGCCTGCCCGCGGCCGTGGGTCTGCTCCTGGCCGGGGTCCTGCTCGGTCCCTTCGTCCTGGATCTGGTCGATCCCGACTCAGGTACCGTCAGCCTGTTCGCCTCGCTGGGGCGGGTCTTTCTGATGTTCATCGCCGGTCTGGAGATCGATCTGGCGGTCTTCGCGGCCACGCGCAACCGCTCCATGACCTTCGGTGCCTTGACCTTTCTCCTGCCGCTGGCGGCCGGTACCCTGGTCGGGCACATCTTCGGCTTCGACTGGAATGCCGCCGTGCTGATCGGCTCGCTGATCGCCTCCCACACCCTGCTGGGGTTCCCGATCGTGGTGCGCCCGGGGCTCGGCAAGTCGGAGGTGGTGGCGGTGACGGTGGGGGCCACCATCTTTACCGACATCGCCTCACTGTTGGTCCTGGCGGTGTGCATCTCCATCCACCTGGGCGGCTTCTCGCCGCTCGGGCTGGCCACCCAGCTGTTCTCGCTGGCGGTCTATGCGGTCATCGTCCTGCAAGGGCTGCCGCTCCTGGGCCGGCTCTATTTCCGGCGGCACCGGGAGGACGAGGCCGCACTCTTCACCTTTACCTTCCTGGTGGTCCTGCTGGCGGCGGCCGGTGCCCACTTCATCCACCTGGAGGACATCGTCGGCGCTTTCCTGGCCGGGATTGCGGTCAATCGCGTGCTGACCGGAACCCCGGTCAAGGACAAGGTGGTACTGATGGGTGAGGGGCTGTTCATCCCGCTCTTCTTCGTGACGATCGGGGTGGGGCTCGACTTGCCGGTGTTCTGGGCGACCCTGTCGACCAACCTGGGGTTCGTCGTGGCCCTGGCCGCCGCGCTATTCATCGCCAAGTTCGCGGCGGCGGCGGGCAATGGGCTGCTCTTCGGCTACCCGCGCGACGCCATCCTCACCCAGTGGTCACTGTCGCTGCCCCAGGTGGCGGCGACCCTGGCCGCCGCCATGGCCGCCTATAATGCAGTCAATGCGGACGACGCCCATCTGATCACCGAATCGGTGCTCAACGGCGTCATCGTCCTGATGGTACTGAGTGCCGTGCTCGGTCCGGTGCTGACCGAAGTCTTTGGCCGTCGTCTGATCCAAAAGGAGAATACCCATGCGCCTGCGTCTGTCTGACGTGCTGCTGACGCTCTGCTGTCTCTGCCTGGCGCCGGCGCTGCCCCTGCCCGCCGCGGCGGCGGGTGACCAAGCGGCGACCCCAGCCGCCCAGGCGGCGACCCGCGCCGCCGTGCGCCAGACCCGCAAGGAGACCCTGGCGGCGCTGTACAAACAGGACCCCAAGGCGCGGGTCGCCATCCGCGGGGCAGCCGGTTATGCGGTGTTCGAGAGTGGCGGCTCTCATGTGCTGTTCGTTGGCGGCAGCGAAGGACGCGGCATCCTGCGCGACAACCTCACCGGCAAGGAGACCTTCATGCGCATGGGGGGGGTGCGGGCCGGGCTGAAGGACCGGTTCGAAGACCTGCGCACCGTGCTCGTGTTCAAGAAACGCGAGAGCCTGCAACGGTTTCTGGACCAGGGGTGGACCTTCGGCAGCGATCGTGAGGTCGAGGCCAAGGAGGGCATCGCCATCTACCAACTCACCCTCAGCGGGGACATGGCACCAGGCAGCGTCGCCGGGACCAAGTATTGGAAGGACAAGGAACTGAACTGAACTGAGCGCGTTGTTGATCGGCACGACAGGCGCCCTGGTCTACCGGTCCTTGTGCTTTGACACTGATTGAATTTAGAACGCTGGCCTACTATGCTCAGCCAGGATACAGGGGGTGCGGCTGGAGAATTGCACCGGGTCCTTCAGCCCCGGTGGGACACTCCCCGGTCGGATCGGGGAACAGCCCCGGAGCTCAGCGCCACCGCTGCGCTCTGGTTGCCTGATGGTCTCGCGCTAGACACTGCCCTGGCCCCTGGCCCCTGGCCCCTGGCGCGGCTGGGCCTGTCATGCGGAGCGACTGATGCAACCGGTGCGTTTACTCAGGTAACCTTATGACCTTCCTGCGCGCTGTTGCCAACGGACTTATCGCCATGGTCGCGCTGGTCGGCCCGGTCGCGGCCGGCGCAGCCGATCTGAGGGACGTGCGCGAGAGCGGTGTACTGCGCCACCTGGGGATCCGGTACGCAAATTTTGTCACAGCGGAGGGTCAGGGTTTCGATGTGGAACTCGTCCAGGGATTCGCCCGTGACTTGGGTGTGCGTTACGAACTGGTGTATTCCGATTTCGTCAGCATCGTCCGCGACCTGCTGGGCAAGGACGTGGTCCGCACAGGACCCGAGGCCACTCTGATCGGCGACTTCCCGGTGCGCGGGGACATGATCGCCACCGGCTTCACTATCCTGCCATGGCGAGCGCAGGTGTTGCTGTTCTCGGCGCCGACCTTCCCGTCACAGGTACTCGCCGTCGCCCGCACCGAATCGGCGTACCTGCCGGTGCCCTCCCAGCGCGACCTGGCCGCAGAAATCGCGGAGACCAAACAACTACTGGGACACAAGAGCCTCCTGGTGATGGAGCGGACCTGCCTGGACCCGGCCAACTATGGCCTGGCGGGGACGAACATTACACTGCGCCCCTACACGGCCAGTACCAATCTCAGTGAGATGGTCCCGGCGCTGCTCAAGGGCGACGCGGACTTCACCCTGCTCGACGTGCCCGATGCCCTGCTCGACCTGCAGCGCTGGACCGGACAGATCAAGATCATCGGTCCGGTGTCGGACATACAGGAGTTGGGTGCGGCCTTTCCCAAGTCGGCACCGCAGCTGCGGGCGGCCTTCGATGCGTATCTGACCAGGATCAAGACCGACGGGACCTACGACAGCCTGGTGGATAAGTACTACCCGGGCGTCCGCCACTATTTCCCCGATTTCTTCGCCCACGAACCATGACGCCTACCCCGGCCACCGGGTCGGCAGACGCGGCCGGTGGGGCGGACCTGCAATCGTCCGGCAGTCCACTCGGACGGCGCCTTGATGCCCTGCTGGAGCGCCTGCGGCCGATTCACATGGTGGTGATCTTCGCCGTGTTCGTCGTCTTCGTCGGCGGCGTCGGTGTCGTCGGTTTCACACTGCTGGCCGATTCAGCCTTAGGGAAGGAGCACGGGCGCCTGAGCGCGGTGGCGGCGATGAAGGCGCAGCAGCTCGCGAGTTGGCAGGAGGAACACCTCGCGGCCGTCACCCTGCTGGCAAAAAACCAGGTCTTCCGCGAGTTGCTGACACCGGTGCGCATGCGGGACCTGGACAATTGGCACGAGCGGCTGGCCGCCTGGTACGACGATCAGCGGGTAACCTTCTGGCTGGCGGATACCCGGGAGAACGCCGGTTTCATCAGCGCCGAGATCCTCAAGCCGGATGGCGAGACACTGATCGGTACCGGGACCCCGCCCTACACCCGGGACCTGATCCGTCCCGTCGTCGACGCGGTAATCGCCACCGGCGAGTCCCTGTTCATCGACATCCAGCCCGGCAAGAACGGGCTGCCCTTCATGGCCTTCGCGGCCCGCATACCAGATGTGGGCAACACCCAGGCACTGGCGCTGGTCTTCTCGCTCGGGATTGTCGAGCATCTCCTGCCTATGGTGGAGCAGTGGCCGAACCCTTCGCGTACCGGCCGGCTGTGGCTGTTTCGGCAGCGTGCGGGGGCGATCGATCTCGTTAATCCGCGCGGCAAGGGCGACGCCATCCTTGCCGTCAGTCCGCAGGAGCGCCGCCAACCCATCTTCCAGGCCATCGAGCGCGGTGACGGGCTCTACCACGGCGCGGATTTGCGCGGGCAGGAGGTGGTCGCGGCGGTGCGGCGCGTGCACAACTTGCCCTGGTGGATCTCGGTCCAGATGGACTCCGCCGAGCTCATGGAACCGATCAGGACCCTGGCCGGAGCGAGCGCGCTCATGGTCCTCCTGGCCGTCGTCGCCTGAGGCCTGTTGCTGGGGCTGATCGCGCGCCAGCAGCGCAACCGCCTGACGGAGGCCAAGTCGCTGAACGCCCAGTTGCTCCAGCGCTCACTGGAGGCCACCGCGGCCGTCCGCACCAAGAGCGCCTTCCTGGCCAACATGAGCCATGAGATTCGCACCCCACTCAATGCCGTCATCGGACTCACTCATCTGTTGGTGCAGCGGGCGGTGCCCAGGAGCTGGGAGCGCGAAAAGCTCGATCAGATTCACGCCGCCGCCCGCCACCTGCTCTGCGTCATCAACGACATCCTGGACATCTCACGGATCGAGCACGGCAAGCTGCGCCTGGAGACCAGTGACTTCATGCTCGAGGCGTTGCTGCTCTCCAAGGTCGCCAGAATGATCGGGGAGAGTGCCCGCGATAAGGGCGTGGAGATCATCTTGGACGTCGACGCGGCGCTGCAGCGGCCCCTGCGGGGCGATGCACTGCGTCTGGCGCAGGCCCTGCTCAATTATGCCGGCAATGCCATCAAGTTCACCGAATCCGGGCGCATCATCATCCGCGCGCGTCTGATCGAGGAGTCCAGCCACGACTGTCTGGTCCGCTTCGAGGTCGCCGACACCGGTATCGGACTGACCGACAGCCAACGCGCGCGGGTCTTCGACGCCTTCGAGCAGGCCGATGCCTCCACCAGCCGCCGCTTCGGCGGCTCCGGACTCGGTCTGGCGATCGCCCAGCGTATTGCTGCACTGATGGGTGGGGAGGTCGGCGTCGATAGCCGGATCGGCCGCGGGAGCACCTTCTGGCTCACCGTGCGCCTTGGCCTCGGGGAGCCGATTGCGCAGCGCGCCACCCTGCAATTGAGGGGCCGCCGGGTGCTCATCGCGGACGACCTCCCGGAGGCGCGCCAGATCCTGGCGGCCATCGCCACCGGGCTCGCGATGCGCCCGACCGCGGTGGACAACGCGGCCCAGGCACTGGCGGAGCTGCAACGGGCCGATGCGCAGCATGACCCCTACGACCTCCTGCTGCTCGACTGGCGGATGCCCGGTCTGGACGGGCTCGACACGCTACGCCATCTGGGCGCGCTTAATCTGCACGTCGCACCCCTGGCCCTGCTGGTCACCGCCTACGACGAACCCAATCTATGGGAGGACGCGCGGGCGGCGGGCTTCCAGCGGGTCCTGTCCAAACCGGTCACGGCCTCGACGCTCCTTGATGCCCTGGCCGCGATGCCTGAGCCTCCCCCGCGCCCCGATCCCGTCCAGGACGCGGCGCTCGAGCGCCTGCACCGGCGCGCCCGCGGACGCCGCCTGCTGATCGCGGAGGACAACCCGGTCAATCGCGACGTCGTCATCGAGTTGCTCGCGGACTTCGGATTCGTAATCGACACCGCCGCCGATGGCGCCGAGGTAGTGCGCAAGGCGAGCGCCGGTCGCTACGACCTGGTCCTGATGGACGTGCAGATGCCGCAGCTCGACGGGCTGGAGGCCACGCGGCGCATCCGTGCCCTGCCGGGTTGGGATAAGACTCCCATCCTCGCCTTGACCGCCAACGCCTTCGACGAGTACACGGAAATCTGTCTGGGGGCCGGCATGAACGACCATATCGTCAAGCCGGTGGAACCCGATGACCTGTACGCGGCCCTGACCGCCTGGTTACCGGAGCCGGATCAGGCGGCGGCCGGCCCGAGCGTGGCGTCGCCCCCGCCGCAGCCCGGGGCGCCGCCGGCTGAGCGAATGAGGGCGTCCGCAGCGCTGGAGAACAGCCAGACCCTTGCGCTGGATCTGCGGCGCATTGAGTCGCTCACCCGCGGTAAGCTCCCGGTGATGCGGCGCCTGCTGCACCACTTTTCGCTGCATCACCGGGAGGACATGCAGCGGCTGCGGGGGCATCTGGCGAATGGCGACTTGCAGGGCGCCTTCCGGATTGCCCATGACATCAAGGGCAGCGCGGGCCAACTGGGTGCCGGGCATCTCCAGGACTGCGCCGGCATGGTGGAGACACCCTGGCGGGCCGACTCGCCAGCCAGAGCAAAGGATGTTAAGCGCCTCGGCGAGGCCCTGGAGGAGACCCTGGGCGCCATCGGGCGCTGGCTCGCCGACCATCCCGACGTCCGACTGACCGGCGATCCGGCGACCGGCCAGCCCGCGCTGCCCGAGCGGCTGCGCGAACTGTCGACGCTGCTCGCGAACGTCGACGCACAGGCCCTGACCCTGGCCGAAGCGATCGCCAGCGAGTTCCCCGCACACCCCGCCGAGAGTGCCGCGGCAGATTTCCAGGCGGTGCTCAATTGCATCCGAGAGTTTGACCTGGAGGCGGCCGCCCGGGTCCTGAAACAACGCTTTCCTGACCTCGAAAGGGATTCCCATGAACCCACTGTTGGCCACTGATAAGGCACACATCGCCGTCGTCGATGACCAGGTGGAAAACCTGCAGTTGCTGGTGAGCCTCCTCGCCCCGCATTATCACGTTCATCCATTCACCGGCGGCGACGCCTTGCTGCGTTATCTGCGCGGCGGGCTACCGGCTGACCTGATCCTGCTGGATGTCGTCATGCCGCCGCCCGACGGCCATGAGGTCTGCCGGCAGATGCGCGCACTCGGCGAGCTGGATGAGGTGCCGATCGTCTTTCTCACCGCGCTGGATTCGATGGAGGATGAGGCCCGGGGGCTGGCGCTGGGCGCGGTGGACTATATCACCAAGCCGTTTTCTCCCTCCATCGTGCTGGCCCGGGTCAAGAATCATGTCAACCTGAGTCGGGCCATGCGCCTGATCCATCGCCAGAATGAGGTGCTGGAAAGCCAGGTCGCCGAGCGCACCGCGGAGCTGCTGGGAAAGAACGCGGACCTGCGGGTCGCCTTGCGTCAGATCGCGCTGAGCCAGGACGTGACCATCGTCGCCTTGACCTCGCTCGCTGAGGCACGCGACCAGGAGACCGGCCAGCATATCCAGCGGACCCAGAATTACGTGCGGGAGCTGGCCCTGGCGGTGCGGACGCATCCACTGTATGCCGCGGCGCTCGACGACCAGGCCATCGAGTTGCTCTTCAAGTCCGCGCCCTTGCACGATATCGGCAAGGTCGCCATTCCCGACAGCATCCTGCTCAAGGCGGGTCCGCTGACACCCGAGGAATTCGAGATCATGAAAAGCCATACGGAACATGGCCGCAGTGCCATCCAGGCGGCCGAGGATACCTTGGGTGGCGGAAATTCCTTTCTGCGCTATGCCAGGGAGATCGTCTACAGCCATCACGAACAATGGGACGGCAGCGGCTATCCACTGGGTCTGTGCGGCGAGGCGATTCCGCTGGCCGGTCGCCTCATGGCATTGGCGGACGTCTATGACGCATTGATCAGCCGGCGTGTCTATAAGCCGCCCATGGCGCATGACCAGGCGGTCAGTATCATTGCCGCCAAGCGGGGAACCCATTTCGACCCGGCGCTGGTGGATGCCTTCCTGACCATCCAGGGGCGGTTCGCCGAGATCGCCCAGCGCTACAGCGACGGCTGAGGCCACCGGTCAGGGGTGCTTGGGCGGATTGGCGCGATAGCCGCCCTGCAACGCAAGCATCCATCCCGGGTATTCGGCCGGGAGCTTGCTGACCTCGTGCAATGCGGCGAGTTCGGCTGCGTCCAGCACGACCTCGGACGCGGCGATGCTGTCGCGCAATTGCTCAGCGGTCTTGGCTCCGATGATGACGCTGGAGACGGCCGGTTGTGCCAACAGCCAGGCCAGGGCAATTTGGGCAATCGAGGCGCCGCGCGTCTCCGCCAGCGGGCGCATGGCCTCGATGCAGGCGAAGGCACGCGGCTTATCGACCACCGGAAAATCGAAGCTGGCCCGTCGGCTGCCTTCCGGCCCGGTGCCGTCCGGCGCAAACTTACCGGTCAGCAACCCGCCCGCCAGCGGACTCCAGACCATCAGACCGAGCCGCTGATCCTGGATCAGTGGAATCACCTCGCGCTCCAGGTCACGCCCGGCGATCGTATAGTAGGCCTGCACGCTGGCCAGTCGCGCCCAGTGGCTGGCGTCCGCGGTCGCCAAGGCCTTCATGATCTGCCAGGCGGCCAGGTTGCAGACGCCGACGTAGCGCACCTTGCCGGAGCGCACGAGATCGTCGAGGGCGCGCAGTGACTCCTCGAGCGGCGTCAGGGGATCGAAGCCATGGAGCTGATACAGATCGATGTGATCGAGTTGCAGCCGCTTCAGGCTGGCATCGACTTCATTCATCAAGTGGTAACGCGATTGTCCGCGACCGTTGGGCAAGTCGTTCATGACGCCCGAGGCCTTGGTGGCGATGACCAGTTGGTCGCGCGGCAGGCCCAAGCCCTTGATGGCCTGTCCCAGCAGTTGTTCCGACTGCCCCAACGAATAGACATTGGCCGTGTCGATAAAGTTGATGCCGGCATCGAAGGCCGTCTTCACGAGCTCATCGACCGCCGGCTGGCCCAGGCCGCCCATGACCTTCCAGAAGCCATCGCTGCCGAAGGTCATGGTGCCGAGGCACAGCTCAGAGACATACAGGCCGGTGTTGCCCAGCAGGCGGTAGTTCATACTGTTCTCCTGAAAGGTTGAAAGGTCGTTGGTCCGCGCAGCGGACCCTACGGGCGCGGCGCACGCCCTAGGGTCCGCTGTGCGGACCGATCGCCGCGGGCCGGAATCAGGATCAAGGCGCTCAGTCGCATCACGGCAGGCCATGAGGGCGACCAGCGAAAGAGCAGCCATCAGCCATGCCGCCCCGCTACGGAGCTGAGCGCAGCGACCACTGCCCCCCGCTTTGGACCGTCAAACTCCGCCCACATCGGCCCAAACCAGACCAAATCAGATTGACGGCCCACGCGTCTTGATGTTACACAGGATACCCGCGTGCACGCTCGCACGCACCACCTGCACAGGAGCCCCGCCGTGGACGACCGCTGGCTGTCGGTAGACGAGGTCGCCGAATATCTCGGCGTCAGTAAGGACACCGTGTATGCCTGGGTCACCAACAAGGGGATGCCCGGCTACAAGGTCGGACGCTTCTGGAAATTCAAGCGCGACGAGGTCGACACCTGGGTGCGCGACGGCGGGGCCGCCAGTGCCTCCGACGATGATCTGAAGGAAAAGCCCGACCATGAGTGATCTGGAAATGGACGCCGCCGACCAGGCCGACGACGAGGTCACCTCGCTGGAAGAGGGCAAGCTCCTCGACTACATCACCAACGAGGCGGTCAAGGACACCCCCAAGGAGCAGGTGCGCCAACGCATCGCCCGCGCCTTCTTCCACGAGTACGGCCTCTCGGTGGAGGACATGGTCCCCGACTTCCAGCTGAAGATCGACGGGCGCAACAAAAAGATCGACATCGCGATCTTCGAGCCCGGCGCCGACCACACCGCGGCGAACCTGCGCCGCGTCGTCATCTGCGACAAGGAGCCGAAGACCGGCTCCAAGGGCGCCTACAAGATGCGCGACCACCAGCAGGCCGAGAAGGAGTTCGGGCTGCTCTACGCCGCGATGAGCCAGGAGGAGACGCCGGCCTGCCGCTGGGGCCTGTGGACCAACGGACTCGACTTCTTCTTCTTCGAGAAGGAGCAGGTCCGCTTCGACACCAAGTTCCACCCGCGCGGCGACTGGCCCATGGCCGACGGGACGCTCGGCAGCCGCACCGTCGCCTCCGCCGCGCAACTGCGGCGCGCCGACCGCGACATGTTGCTGACCGCCTTCCGCCGCTGCCACAACTATATCCACGGCAACGAGGGCATGCCCAAGGACGCGGCCTTCTGGCAGTTCCTCTATCTCATCTTCGCCAAGCTCCACGATGAACGCCGCCCGCGCGACCAGCCCCCCCGCTTCTGGGCCGGCCTGTTCGAGAAGGAGGTCAACGGCAAGCGGCAGCTGGTCGACGAACAGTTCGACCCCGCGGGCCAGCGGGCCATTCGCGCGCGCGTCACCCAACTGGTCGATGAGGTTGCCGAGAAATACAAAAACACCGTCTTCAAGGACAACCCGCCGCGCCTCACACTCTCGGACCGGGCGCTGGGCTTCATCGTGGGCGAGCTCGCCAAATACGACCTTGGCCGCACCGCGCTCGACGCCAAGGGCGCCGCCTACCAGGAGTTGGTCAAGCACAACATCCGCGGCGACCGCGGCCAGTATTTCACCCCGCGGGGGCCTGTGGACCTGATGGTCGCCATGCTCGATCCGCGGCCAGAGGAGCGGGTGATGGACCCGGCCTGCGGCACCGGCGGCTTTCTGGTCTCGACCTTGAAGCACCTCGACGCCAAACTGCGCGCCGCGGCCAATCTCGCGCTGGATGACGAGTCGACCGATGAGTTCTTGTCCGTACAGGAGGCGCTGCGTGCCTTCGTGGAGCACAACCTCTTCGGCGCCGACTTCGATCCCTTTCTGGTCCGCGCCGCGCAGATGAACGTGCTGATGGCCAGCAACGGCCAGGCGCGCGTGTTCAACATGAACTCGGTCGAGTTCCCGGCGGGGCATCTGCCGGGGGCAGCCGAGGCGCGCGGCCGGGCCAACCTGGGCACCATGGACGTGGTGCTGACCAACCCGCCCTTCGGGTCGAACATCCCCATCACCGACCCGAACATACTCAAGCACTTCGAGCTCGCCCACCTCTGGGAGCGCACCGAGGAGGGCGGTTTCCGCAACACCGGACGCCTGCAGGGCAGCGTGGCACCGGAAGTGCTGTTCGTCGAGCGTTGCCTGGATTGGCTCAAACCGGGCGGACGCACCGGCATCGTCCTGCCCGACGGCATCCTGGGCAATCCCGGCGACGAGTACATCCGCTGGTGGCTCCTGCGCCACTGCTGGGTGCTCGCCAGCATTGACCTGCCGGTGGAGGTGTTCATCGTCGAGGCCAACGTAAACATCCTTACCAGCCTGCTCTTCCTCAAGAAAAAGACCGACGAGGAGATCCGCGCCGAGGACCTCGGTCAGACCATTGATTACCCCGTCTTCATGGCCGTCGCCGAGAAAGTCGGCTTCGACCGGCGCGGCAACACGCTCTACAAACGCGGCCCCGACGGCGAGGAGCTGGTCGCGGAGGCCGAGCACCGCGAACGCTTGCGGGTGGGCGGGCAGTCGGTGGTCCGTGTGCTGCGCCGCAAGGAGAAGACCCTCGATAACGACCTGCCCTACCAAAAGCCGGATGGGACCTTTGTACCGGGTCCGATCCTGGATGCCTACCGGGCGTTCCGGGCCGAGCACGGGCAGCCGAACGCATGAAATCCTATCTGCCCATCGGCATCGAAGAGCTCCTGGGCGGCGCGGTTGAGACCGCGCGCCTGGAGTTCAAGGCGACCTGGGACCCGGCCGTTACCGGACACCAGATCATCAAGACCCTCTGCGCCTTTGCGAACGATCTCCAGAACCTCAATGGGGGCTATGTGGTCCTGGGTGTGGCTGAGCAAGGTGGTATTGCAGTCCGACCCATCGTCGGCCTGGATTCCGCCGCCATTGATGGTGTGCAGCGGCAGATCCGCGAAAATTGCAACCGCATCGAGCCGGCCTACATGCCGGTGATGGATGTGTGCGAGTTGGACGGGCGGCAAGTGCTCGTACTCTGGGCACCCGCCTCCGACGTGCGGCCCCATCAGGCCCCGGATGGTGCCAAGGGAGAGAAAAAATATTGGGTTCGCATCGGCAGTCAGTCGGTGGAGGCCAAGAACGAGATCCTCACCGCCCTGCTCCAGCAGACCGCACGGGTGCCATTCGATGACCGCCGCGCCCACGCAGCGCGCAACGACGATCTCAGCCTCAGCCTGGTTCGGGAGTTCTTGAACGACGTCCGCAGTGACCTTCGCGATGACCAGGACGCCGAGCATACCTACCGTGCCATGCAGATCGTATCCCGAGTCAACGGACACTCAGTGCCCCGCAACGTGGCCCTGCTCTTCTTCAGCCACAATCCCGAACAGTGGTTTCGCGGGGCGCGGATCGAAGTCGTGGAGTTCCCCGATGAGGCCGGCGGCAACACGCTGACGGAGAAGGTTTTTCGGGGGCCATTGCACCATCAGTTGCGCCAGTGTCTCACCCACCTGGAGAGCCTGACCACCCGCCATCTCGAGAAGAGCAGCGCCGGACTCGAGACTCACGGTTGGCTCAGTTTTCCGGTGCCGGCACTGCGCGAAGCATTGGTCAGCGCGGTCTACCACCGCGGCTACGAGACCTGCGTCGAACCCACCAAGGTCTATCTTTACCCGAACCGCATCGAGATCATCAGCTATCCCGGTCCGGTACAGGGGATCGAACAGCAGCACCTTGCCGGAACGGTAGCACCGCCGCCGGTCCCCGCCCGGAATCGACGCATCGGGGAGTTTCTCGAGGAACTGCGGCTCGCCGAGGGGCGCGGCACCGGGCTACCCAAGATTCGGCGCAGCATGGCCGAAAACGGCTCGCCGGCACCCGTCTTCGACTTCGACGAGGGTCGGACCTATTTCCGCATCACGCTACCCGCGCATCCCCAGTATGTGGCCCCGGGCGTCCTGCGCGATTACGCCTACAAGAAGGCGACGGGTGACCAATCCCAGGCGCGGGCGCTGCTGGAGCGGGCCTGGCATGACGGGATGCGTTCGCCGTCCATCGCGGTGGCGCTGGTCCGGGAGAAGGCCGAACAGGGTGACCTGGCTGGTGCGGAAATCATGCTGGCGCAGTTGGATGCCCCCGAGCTTGCCACCTTTGCGCGGGCACTGACGGCCCTGGCCGCCGCCTATGCCGATGCGAGGGATGAGAAAAAATCCAAGGCACTGCTGAACCGGTTGCCGGCCATCCTCGCCGCGCAGGATGCCTTCGACGCCGCGATCCTCGAGCGCCGCCTGGGGCGTCAGGATCGCGCCCATCGACTCTTCGAGCGTGCAGGTGAGCTGGTCCTGCGCGATGCGCGCGCCTTGCATGAGTTTGCCCAGACCAAGCTGAGTCTGACCGCGCCACTCGCCGGCTCCCCCCGTCCCGCGGACCAGCAAACCCGCAACCGCCTCCTACACGAGGCGCTGGCCGCGCTTAAGCGTGTCATCCAGATGGATGCGCCGCCCACCCGCCACGCCTGGGCCTGGTTCAATCTCGGGCAAGCGCGTCAATGGCTGCGGGCGCCACGTCAGGATGTGATCGCGGCCTACGAGCAGGCCGTTGCCTTGATACCCGATGAACGCCGCTTTCAGCAGGCGCTGGCACAGGCTGGGGATGACGTATGAAGATCAAGACGATCCCCAGCGGCTGGATCGGCCTCAATGGAAGGCGGCTGGACTGCGGACCCTATATGTCCGGCGCGCTCGAGGCGAAAATTCGTCTCAAGGAGATGTCGTGCCGAAAAGACCGGCTTGCTGATCTTTGCGGTGGCCGTGAAGCCGGCTTGGTCAACGCCGGTCGAATTACGCGACAGTGGGTAGAGGGGCCTGCCTATGGAGTTCCTTTTCTGACGAGTAGGTCGATCTTGCAGGCAGACTTAAGTGACCTTCGATACATCTCGAAGCGTGCGATTCGAGAGAACCCGAAACTCGTCATTCGCAAGGGATACACGCTCATCACGCGGGCCGGCACGATCGGGCGCATGAGCTATGCGCGACCGGACATGGATGCGATGGCCTGCACCGAAGATGTGTTGCGAGTCATCCCCGACGAGGGACAAATCCACCCTGGCTATCTCTATGCTTTCTTGAGCAGCAGGTTCGGGGTTCCGCTGATCACCTCGGGCACCTATGGCGCCATCATCCAGCATATCGAACCAGAGCACATCGCTGACCTGCCCGTGCCGAGGTTTGGTCAAGATCTTGAGTGGCGCATCCACACTCTTGTCGAAGAGGCGGCCGTGCTGCGTGCGAACGCATCGAACCTCCTCGCAGAATCCGTTCAGTCACTCGAGCGGTTGGCTGGCCTGGGACCGCTTGAGCCGCCCCCCAGCTCGACGCCGTTCTCATGCACGGAGGCTTCAGCCACGACGTTGCAAGAGCGTTTCGACGCGTTCTTCCATAGCCCATATGGCAATCGCGTCGTCACTCAACTCAAGACCAGCCGGATTGGAACCACCACTGTCGCGGCGCTCGCGGCATCCATCGTCGAACCGAATCGATTCAAGCGCATTCGCATGGATGATGCTGAGCATGGCATTCGCTTCTTCGGAACGTCAGCGCTCATGTGGAGCGAACCCATTGAGATGTATTTCTTGCCGAAGAATCAGTGCGGGATTAAGCAGTACATCGTGACCGAGAGGACCGTTCTGGTTCCTCGCTCCGGGCAGCTCTCCGGCATTATCGGGACCGCAGTCCTTCCTTACGGTAACATTCTCGGCGGGGCGGTGTCGGAGGACGCGATTCGAATCAACTGTCCAGACGCCTGCACCGCGGGCTTTGTGTTCGTCGCGCTCACGTCGCACTATGGGCTTCGCCAGCTCAAGGCTCGCGCATACGGCTCGTCTATTCCTCACCTGGACGTTCACCAGATCGGGCGTGTCGTTCTACCTGATCCGGGCGACGGAGAGCGGCATCGAATCGGTGAGGCTGGCGCAGAGGTGGCCCGCCTTCGGAATGAAGCCGTGGCGAAGGACAGGAAGGCCCGCGCCCTCGTCGAACGCGCCATCGAGGACGCCGCCTGATGGCCACCGTGGTCCCCATCGGCGAGCCCGTGAACGACGCCGAGCGTCAGGCCATCGCCCACCTGCGGGACCAGCTGCCGAACAGCTATACCCTCTTTCACAACTTTGAGGTCCACCGCGACGGCGAGACCTTCGAGGTCGACCTGGCGGTGCTGGCGCCGCACGCGCTCTATCTCGTCGACGTGAAGGGCACGCGGGGCCTGATCGATGTCTACGGGTCCAAGTGGTACCCGGAGGGCCGCCAGCCCTTCACCTCGCCGCTGCTGAAGCTCCGCGGCCATGCCCGAACGGTGAAGGGCATCCTCACCAAGAGCCAGCCGGGCCGACGCGAGATCGACGGCGTCTTCGTCGAGGTGGCCGTCTTGCTCACGGCCCCGGACGCGCACCTCGTGGACCAGGCGGGTCGCGACAGCGAGCACGTCACGACCTTGCCGCCGTCCGCGGCCTTCTTCCAGAACGCCGGCCGCATCCCGCCGCGCTTCGAGAAGCACATCGCGCCCCTGCACGCCATGGTGCGCAGCGCGCTGCTCGGCGCGGCGCACCGGCGCGCGGGGCCGACGGTGCTCGGGGACTGGGAGGTGGTGGAGCGCCTGGGCGGGAACGATGCCTTCAGCGAGTATCGCGCCATCAACACCTTTGCCGGCAAACGCGGCGGCACCGCCCTGCTGCGCGTGTATCGGGCGGATGCCTACCTGACCGGCCAGGACGCCCGCGCGCAACAGCAGGCCCGCATCGCCAACGCCTTCTATGCGCTGAACCGCCTGCCGGGGCACCCCTTGATCGCGGGCGCCAAGGGCTTCTTCGCCACCGAGGGCGAGGACCGCTATGTGCTGGTCACCGAGGACGTTGCGGGACAGGCATTGCGGCTGCACATCGACAAGCCCGCCTTGGCGCTGACGCTCGACCAGAAGCTGCGGGTGGCGCGCGAGCTGCTCGGGGCACTGGCGTTCTGCCATGCACACGCCGTGGTCCACCGTGACCTGTCGCCCGGCACCATCCTGCTGGGCAGCGACGGGCACCTGCGCCTGACCGGTTTCGATCACGCGCGCGCCGGCACCGATCGCAGTCTGACGATCGCGGACGCGATCGTCGACCAGGTCGACCCCGCCTACGCGGCACCGGAGACCTGGCGGGAGCCGGCACACGCGAGCCCCGCGTCGGATTGCTTCGGCGCCGGCCTCGTGCTCTACGAACTCTTCACGGGTCAACGCCCGTTCAGCTCGCCGACCGAGGTCTTCGACCAGGGCGGCGTGTTCCCGATCAAGCCCTCGGCACTGCGCGCGGAGATTGCGCCCGCGCTGGACGCTTGGTTATCCGAACTCTGCGCCTTCAATCCCGACCAACGGCCGACCGCCGCCGCCGCGCTCGCGGCCCTCGACCTGGCACTGGCCGCGCCCTTGCCGGTGGGTCCGGTCACACCGCCGCCACCACCCGAAACCCCTGCACCGTCCGGGATCGACTGGGGCAATGTCCCGCGCGGCACCCTGCTGGCGGGCAAGCTGGAGGTCCAGTCGCGGCTGGGCCGGGGCACCTTCGGCGTCGTCTATCAGGTGGTCGATACCCTGGGGGATGTGACCCGCGCGCTCAAGCTCATCCTGCGCGATCGCTATTCGACCCTTGAACGGCTCAAGAAGGAATACAAGACGCTGGTGCACCTGCCCGAGCATCCGCACGTGGTGCGCGTGATCGACGCCAATGTGCTGCCGGCCGACGGGCCGCCCTACATCCTCTTCGAGTATGTCGACGGCGAGGACCTGGGCGACCTCATCCGCGACGCCCGCTTTGCCCCCGAGGACGCGCTGATCCTGTTCCGGCAGGTGGCGCAGGGGCTCGGCCACCTGCACCGCGAGGGGGTCTATCACTGCGACATCAAGCCGCACAACCTGCTGTGGACGGTGCGCGGGGCCAAGATCATCGACTTCAATGTGTCGGTCCGCTCGCAGGACGACAGCCACGGCGGCGGCTCGCGCCGGTATCTGCCGCCGGATCTGGACCTGTCGGACACCCCGTCACCGAGCGAACTGGTGGACCGCGACCTCTATGCACTCGGGCTCACGGTCTATGAGGCGCTCACCGGGGTATACCCGTGGCAGTCGAACGCGCCGCCGCCCGCCACCAAGGCCCCCGATCCCCGCACCCTTCCCGGGCTCGCCGACCTGGCGCCGGAATTGACCGCGCTGCTGCTCAAGACCATCGCGCCGCAGCGTGCCGAGCGCTTTGCCGGCGCACCGGCGCTCATCCAGGCGCTGGAGGCGCTCCCCCGGGCGCGCCGGGAGCCGACCGCTGAGACCTCCGATGGGTTGCTGGCCCCCGAGCTGATGACTGAGCCCGGCGGCGGTAAGGTGCTGCCGAACACCAACCCCTTCGTGGGTTATCTGCTCACGCTCTATAGCCAAAGCCCCCAGACCAATGCCGGCACGCGCGGGCTGGATGAACTCGGGCGCCGCACCTATGTCCCCACCCTGCTCGACACCGGGCTCATGCCCGAGGTCATCGCCGGCCGCTTCAGGCTGGTCCTGATCACGGGCAACGCGGGTGACGGCAAGACGGCCTTTCTGCAGCAGCTTGAGACCCAGGCCGGCACGCCGCTGGCCGCCGGCGAGGCGCTGGTCAACGGCCGGCGCTTCACCGCCGGCGGGCGGTCCTTCCTGACCAACTATGACGGCTCGCAGGATGAGGAGGACAGCCCCAACGGCGAGGTGCTGCGGGCCTTCTTTGCGCCCTTTCAGGGCGATGACCCTGATGCCTGGCCGGACCACGAGACGCGCCTGGTGGCCATCAACGAGGGGCGTCTCGTCGATTTTCTGCGGACCGAGCAGGCGCAGTTCCCGGCGCTGCTGCGGCTGGTGGAGACCGGGCTGCACACGGGCACGGACGCGCACGGTGTCGCGGTGGTGAACCTCAACCTGCGCAGCGTCGTGGCCGGCAGCCAAGGGCGCGATGACTCGATCCTGGAGCGGCAGACCCGACTGCTGGCACACCCCAGGTTCTGGCAGGCGTGCCAGGGCTGTGACCTCAAGGACCGGTGCTACGCGCTGCACAACGCGCAGACCTTCCAGGACCGCACCGCCGGCCCCCAGGTGCTGGAGCGGCTCAAGACCCTGTATACGCTCACCCATTTGCGCGGCCGTCTGCACCTCACGCTGCGCGACCTGCGCTCGGCGCTGGCCTTCACGCTGGCGTCCGCGCGCGACTGTGCCGGGATCCACCGGCTCTATGCCGAGGGTCGACGCGACGCCATCGCCGCCGGTTTCTATTTCAACGCCTGGATGGGCGCGGACGCGGCGACGGCAGACCGCCTGCTGTCGCTGCTGCGGGGCGTCGATGTCGGCGCCGCGAGCGACCCGCGCCTGGATCGCGGCCTGGACTTCGTGAGCCCGGTGCAGGACCGCAGCCGCTTCGGCTTCGCCGACCGCGGTCGCTACGATCAGGAGGTCCTGGGGGCGCTCTATGCGGATCTGCCCCGGGACTTCTCCGGTAAGCCGACGCCGCATCGCGTGGCGACCCACCGTCGCTATGTCGCGATGGTGCGCCGGCGCGCGTTCTTCGAGCGCCGTGACAGCGGATGGCGCGGGATGCTGCCGTACCGCTGCGCCGAGCGGATGCTGAGGATGGTCCGGGGCGAGTCCCCGCCGCATCCGGAGCTGCCGCAGATCTTGCAGGCCATCAACCGCGGCGAGGGACTGCTCGACCCGACCCGGCTCCCGGCGGGCCTGGCGCTGCAGGTCAGGCAGGTGGAGCGCGGGACCATTCGTTCCTATCGCCTCTATGCCGCCAACCGGTTCCACCTGACCGTAAGCGATGCCGCGAGTGGTGCACGCTTTGTCGAGCACATGCCGGATTCGCTCAGCTTGCGCTGCGACGAGCACGGTAACCCCCCCTCCCCGGCCCTCCCCCACCAGGGGGGAGGGAGCGGTGGAGCGCGCTCCCGGCGCGACTTTCATGGGAATGCGGCGCAACTCGCGATCAAGCTCGATATCTTCGAGATGCTCGACCGCTTGAACCACGGCTATCGGCCCAGCCCAGAGGAGGAGCAGGGCTACTATCTGAGTCTAGCCGTGTTCAAGAACGTGCTCGGCTCGGCGCCCTATCAGGAGGTACTGCTCACCACCACGGGCCATGACTTCTACCGCATCGAGCGTCACCCCGACGAGCGCCTGGAAATGACACACCTGGCGGGCAGCGCGCCGGTGCCGCCCCCTGCTGCCGGCGCCGCGCCGGCGCCATCGCCACGCGGAGGCTGACGCCGATGGGACTGTCCGGTAAAGATCGCGTCATCAACACCAATAAGGTGTCCTATCTCGACTTCAAGCAATTGGAGATGGACCGTGTGCTGACCGCACTGTTCGCGCGCCTCGCCCACAACGGCTACCCGAGCCGGCTCAAGCGCCGTTTCGAGATCTCGGTGGAGGCCTTCGTCGACGAGTTCCTGGAGCATCCCGAATGGTTCACCGGCTTCGCGCCGCACCGCGCGATCCTTGTGCGGTGGGTCGAGACGCATCTGATGGACGTCGTCAACCGCGGCAAAGCCGATGCGGCCGTGGCGGGCCCACGTCCACTGCATGGGTTCACTTACCGCTTCCGCAACGCGAAACGCTCGCGCGACTACGGGGCGGCACAGCAGCTCTACGAGACCCTTTACCATGCCCGCAAGGGCGCGGGTACAGAGGCAATCGAGCAACTGCACCGCTTCTTTTTCCAGGGCCACGATAAGGTCACCGGACGCCCCGACGCTACGGCCGTCCTCGATGTGGAGACCCAGGCGCTGCGCCGGCTCACCGATCAGGTGGAGGATGTCGCGGACACGCGGGGCGGACGCGACAGCTTCGCACCACTGTGTACCGGCGCCGCCGACCTGCTCGCCGAGGATATCAAGCGACTGCTCTTCTACCAACACCAGATCCCGCGCTCGGTGATGGTCGATTATCTCAAGGTGTTGCTCGCCTTTCACCTGGCGCTCTATCATCTGCGGCTGTTCAAGTTGCTGCCGGCACTGGTGAAGCGTAAGGGCGCGGACCCGATCTGCCAGCCCAAGTCCTGCCCGATGGACCCGCGCGGTGCCGACCACCCACAGGGCGACTGTCCGCATCGCGTGGGCCTCCTGGTGGACGTGGCGGGCCAGCCGGACACCGCCATGGCGCGGCTGGCCATCGGCAGCGCGGACATCCACTACCGGCGCATCCCCTCCTTCATCAAGGCCTATT
>CAILVI010000015.1 GCA_903837595.1 uncultured Thiodictyon sp. | reverse complement strand
CTTGCCTAGCAGTGAGCGATAGAGCCCCTCCTGTCCCAGACAACGCCGCAGCCCGGCCGCCGCGTCGAGTCCGGCGATGCCAGTCAGGTCCGGGGGCTCGGCCGGCGTCTGGGGGGGCGGCGCGATCGGTGCAGTGTCACCGCTGGTGCCGGCGGCGGGCCGCCTGGTCCACTGTAATAGCTTGGCCCACAACTCCTCGGGGTCGATGGGTTTGGCCACATGGTCGTTCATGCCCGCCGCGAGGCAGCGTTCGCGGTCGCTGGCCATGGCGTTGGCGGTCATGGCGACGATGGGGAGCTCGCGCCGGTGCGGGAGCCGACGGATGGCGCGGGTGGCGGCCAGCCCATCCATCACCGGCATCTGCACGTCCATCAGCACGCAGTCATAGTCATCCGCCGCGACCTTGTCCAGGGCGATCAGGCCGTTCGCCGCGAGATCGACGATGAGCCCGGCCTGGCGCAGCAATTCGATTGCGACCTCCTGATTCAGGTCGTTGTCCTCCACCACCAGGAGGTGCGCCCCGGCGATGGCGGCCAAATTGGTCCCCGGTCGGGCGGCGGGCGGCTCCGCCACGGTCGGCTCGCCGGCGGCGGCACCGAGGGTGCGTACCACGGTGTCGAACAGCAACGAGGGGGTCACCGGCTTGATCAGTACATCCTCGATCCCGGCCCCGGCGGCCGACTTGAGCAGTTCGTCGCGGCCATAGGCGGTGATGACCACCAGGTGCGGCGGGCGCTCCAGGCCGAGTCGACCGATGGCGCGCGCGGTGGCGATGCCGTCCATCACCGGCATCTGCCAGTCGAGGAAACAGCAGTCATAGGGTGCCCCGGCGGCGGCGGCGCGGGCGATCTCGGTGACGGCCGCGGTGCCCGTTGAGACGCTGACGGTCTCGAAGGTCATGCCGCGCAGCAGTTCGCTGATGACCTCGCCGGCATGGGCGTTGTCATCCACCACCAACATGCGCCGGCCACGCAGGTCCGGTGCCGGCAGTAGTGGACCGGTCTGCATGGCACCGCGACCGAGCCGGGCGGTGAACCAGAAGGTGGAACCGCGGCCCGGGGTACTCTCCACCCCTACCGCGCCCCCCATCATCTCGGCCAGGCGCTTGGCGATGACGAGCCCCAGGCCCGAGCCCCCATACTTGCGGGTGGTTGAGGTGTCGGCCTGCTGGAAGCTCTGAAAGAGCCGGTCGCACGCCTGCGGCGTGAGACCGATGCCGGTGTCGCGCACCGCGAACCTCAGCATGACCTCCTGCCCGCGCTCGGCCGCCACGGCGACCTCAATCGCGATTTCGCCCGCGTCGGTGAACTTTACCGCGTTGTTGGCAAAATTCACCAGCACCTGGCCCAGGCGCAGCGGGTCGCCGACGAAGTGGCCAGGCACGGTGTCGGCGATCTCGATGATCAGCTCCAGCCCCTTGGCCGCGGCCTTCTCGGCGATCAGGCTGACCACGCCGTCGAGTACCTGCGCCAATGCGAAATCGATGTACTCAATGGTGAGTTTGCCGGCCTCGATCTTGGAGAAATCCAGGATGTCGTTGAGGATACCGAGCAGCAGCCGGCTGGAGGTCTGGATCTTGGTCAGATAGTCGCGCTGGCGCGTCGTGAGCTCGGTCTTCAAGGCCAGATGCGTCATCCCCATGATGGCGTTCATCGGCGTGCGGATCTCGTGGCTCATGTTGGCCAGGAATTCGCTCTTGGCCGCCGTGGCGGCCTCGGCGGCGATCCGGCGGCGCCGCTCACGCAGGGTTTCGATGCCGAAGGTCAGATTGCGCGCCAACTCCTCCAGCAGCTTCACCTCATCCGGGCTGAAGGCATAGGGCTCGGTGGCATAGATGGTCAGTGCGCCCAGCACACGGTCTTTTCCGATCAGGGGCAGGGCGATACTGGCCTGGTAGCCGCGCTGCAAGGCCGCCGCCCGCCACGGGGCCATGACCGGGTTGTTGAGGCAATCCTGGTTGACCTGGGTGCTTGCGGTGCGGATGGCGGTACCGGTCGGCCCCCGCCCGATGGGGGTCGCATCGCTCCAGGAGATGCGCACGCGCTCCAGATAGTGTTCCTCATAGCCCCACTCGGCGACCGGACGGACCGAGCGCTCCGCGTCCGGTTCGGCGAAGCCGACCCAAGCCATGAGATAGCCGCCCTCTTCGCAGATCAGCCGACAGACCTCCTTGAGCAGGGCGTCCTTATCCTCGGCCTGGAACAGTGCAATGTTGCAGTCGGTGACCAGGCGCAGGGCGCGTACCGCCTTGTGGCTGGCCTGCTCGGCACGGTGCCGCTCGGTGATGTCGCGGGACAGGACGATGAAGGTCGGCGCCCCACCGTTGCGGGCGGGTTTGCGGGCGATCGAGAGTTCGAACCAGTGTGTGTCCGGTCCTGAGCGCGCGCTCCCGCCTTGGGGCAGGGCGAGCACCCGACCATAATCGCTCCCCCGCTCCCGGGCCGCGGCCAGTCCGGTGGCCACACAGTCGGCGGCTTCCGCGGGCAGGAAGTTGCGGATATTCTGTCCGACCAATTGCTGTGGGGCGACGGCCAACAGGGCCGTGTGTCCTGAGCTCGCCGTCAGACAGTGACCATCGGCGTCGAGCTCGAGCAGCAGGTCCGGGATGGCGGCGAGCGTGGCGGCCAACCGGTCGCGCGCCGCCGCCAGATCGTCATCGCTGTGATTGGAATTCATACGCTTGGCCGATGGGATGGCATGGTCATCACAGCGCCGCTGAGCGGCGGGCGATGGCTTCCTTCAGGGCGGCCAGCGCCGCGGCAAAGTCGAAGTCGTCGATGGCGGCACCGATCCGCGTGAAGTCCTCTCCCAAGGCCGCTCGCAACAGTGCCTCATGTTCATTGAGCAGGTCGCCGGCGGCGAATTCATCCGCCGCGAGCGCACTGGCCAGCCGCTTGCAAATCGCGCCGAGGCGCTCCTCATCGATCGGTTCGCCGGGGGCCGCCGCGGCGGGTGCCTCCTGTAAGCGCGCCCCGACGCCGGCCGTATGGGTCTGCGGTTCGTCCACACCTGGCCGGCGGTGACCGACGCCGGGCGGCGGCACCGGCGGCCGGGGCTCGGCTTGCCCGCGGCTCAAGCGGACGGTAAACCAGAAGGTGGAGCCGACGCCGGGGGTGCTCTCAACCCCGACCGTGCCACCCATGAGCTCGGTCAGGCGCCGGGAGATGACGAGCCCCAGCCCCGAGCCGCCATACTTGCGCGTGGTGGAACTGTCGGCCTGCTGGAAGTTCTGAAAGAGCCGGCCACACTGTTCCGGCGTGAGTCCGATACCGGTGTCGCGCACCGCGAAGCGCAGTTCGACCTCCGGCCCGGTGGCCTGCGTGAGCGTGGCGGCGATGGCGATCCCGCCCCGCTGCGTGAACTTCACCGCGTTGTCGGCGTAGTTGACGAGTATCTGGCCCAGGCGCCGCGGGTCACCGATGAGCTGCATCGGCACCGCGTCCGCGAGGTCGATGGTGAACTCCAGCCCCTTCGCGCTGGCCTTGTCGGCGATCGGTCCGATGACCTCGTCGAGTACCCGGGTGAGATCGAATGCGATATGTTCGATCGGCAGCTTGCCGGATTCGATCTTGGACAAATCGAGGATGTCATTGATGATACCCAATAGGTGTCGACTCGAACCCTGGATCTCTTGCAGATAGCCGCGCTGACGGGTGCTGAGTTCGGTCTTGAGCAGCAGATAGGCCATGCCCATGATGGCATTCATGGGGGTGCGGATCTCATGGCTCATATTGGCGAGGAAATCGGCTTTCATGCGCGCCGCCTCCTCGGCCAGGGCGCGGGCCTTGCGCAGTTGGAGCTCGAGCGTCTTGCGCGCGGTCATGTCGGTATGAATTCCGACCGCGCGGGTGGGTCGGCCCTGTTCATCCCGGCCGACGACCTTGCCGCGACTGAGAATCCATTTATAGTCGCCGTCCCTGGTGCGCATCCGAAATTCCAATTCATAGTGTCCGGGGGCGATCAGCTGCTGCTGCGCCATGGCGACGGTCGCCGCCCGGTCGTCGGGGTGCAGCAGCTCGACCCAATAATTGACCGTGCGGTCGGCGAAGTCGGCCGGATCATAACCCAGCATGCGGAAATAGGCCGCGGTGTAATAGGTCTCGCCGGTGGCGATGTTCCAATCCCAGAGTCCGTCGGTAGAGGCCTCCATGGCCAGCGTCAGGCGTTCCTGGCTGGTGCGCAGTTCCTCGGTGAGTCGCCGGCTCTCGGTGATGTCCTCAAGAATGCCGACCATGCCCTTGGAGAGATCCGCCGTATCAATGGCGTGGCCGGTCAAGCGTACCCAGAAATGGCTGCCGTCCCGGCGTACGACTTCCTGCTCGCGCCGATCGGTCCCACCGTGCGCGATTTGCGCATAGACCTCCCGGCCGACGGCAACGAAGGTCTCATCGTCGGGATACCAGATGCGGGTGGACTGGCCGATCTGCTCCCCGGGGGCATAACCGAACAGCTCGTCCGCCCGGCGATTGCAGCGCACGATCATCCGGTTCTTGAGCAGGACGATGCCGGCCGTGGCCGCATCGAACAGCGCCTGCTGTTCCTCATTGGCAGCGGCGAGTGCCGCGGTACGCTGGGTCACTTCCTGTTCCAATCGATCCCGATAGCGCTGCAATTCAATGGCCGCCTGCTGACGCTCGGTGACATCGCGTGACAGCAGAACCAGTCGCGGCTCACCGTCGGGCGCCCAGTGCTTGCGCGTCACCGCGATCTCGAACCAGTGCGGGCCATCGGGTAGCGGCAGCATCATGACCCGACCATAGTCGCTGCCGACGGCCATGGCCGCGGCCAGGGCCGTGCGCACGGTGTCGGCTGCGGCCGGCGGTAACACGTCCTGCACCGCCCGCCCGATCAGGGTCTCCTTCGGCGCCGCCAGCAGTGCATCGCGGGTCGAATAGACGTCGCGATAATGACCGGCCGCGTCGAATTCAAACAAGAGGTCGGGGATGGCCTCCAAGGTCGCGGCCAGCCGGTCGCGCGCCTCTTCACTGTCCTGTCTGGCCTGCTGCGCCTCTTGCAGTGCGCGTTCCAACGCCCGGGTATTTTCAGTGATACGTCCGCGCAGCCGCCGGTTCCACCACGCCAGTATCGCCAGGCCCAGGGTCAGCGCCAGGAGATCGTGGCCAATCAGTAAGACCTGCGACTGATCGGCGGCCAGGACATCGCCGCTCAGGACCCACCCGAGGGCCGTGCCGGCAAGCGCCCGCCAGTCGGTAGCGATCCTCATTGGTCGGCGGCGGGTGAATGGCCAGCCCGCAGAAAGTCGGTCATCGCCAGTGCCGGGAGCGGCCGGCTGATCAGATAGCCCTGCATGGCGTCGCAGTGAAGCTCCCGCAGGCACTGTGCCTGGTCCTGCGTTTCGATGCCCTCGGCAATGACCTGCAGCCCTAGGCTATGGCCCATGGCGATGATGCCCTTGACGATGGCGGCGTTGCCCTGGTTGCTGGTGACATCGCGGACGAATGAGATATCGATCTTGAGTTGATGCGCCTGCAGTTGCTGCAAATAGGCGAGCGAGGAGTAGCCGGTGCCGAAGTCATCGATCGACAGGCGCACGCCCAGTGTCTTGATCTCACGCAGTGCCTTGAAGGAGCGTTCGTGATCGAACATGACGCAGGACTCGGTGATTTCAAGCTCCAGGGCGTCGGGCGGGATGCCCGCCTCCTGCAATGCGCCGGCGACAGCATCGACCAGTTGGCCGCGATTCAACTGGACGGCGGAGACATTCACCGCGACCCGCGGCGGCTGGAGCCCGACCTCCGCCCATTCTCTCATCTGGCGGCAGGCATGCTTCAACACCCAGTCGCCGAGGCGTACGATCAGGCCGGTCTCTTCCGCCAATGGGATGAATTCATTGGGTGGGATCAGGCCGCGCACCGGGTGTTCCCAGCGCACCAGGGCCTCGAGTCCGATGAGTTCGCCGCTGCCAAGGTCCAGTTGGGGCTGATAGTACAGCCGCAATTCATCCCTCACGATGGCCTGGCGCAAATCGGTTTCGAGCGCCAGGCGGTCCTTGGCCCGGCGCGACATCTCCGGCGAGGAGAAACACAGTACCCCGCGGCCCTGCGTCTTGGCCTGATAGAGCGCCGCGTCGGCGTTGCTCTGCAGGGTCTCGGCATCCCGGCCATCGGCGGGATAGAGTGCGATGCCGATACTGGCGCCGACACCGATCGCCTGGCCGTCGAGTTCAAAGGGTTCGGCGAGGGCCTCGAGCAGTCGCTGCGCCGTCAGGTCGATGCCGGGAATTGACGGGTCGCGATCGAGGATGATGTTGAATTCATCGCCGCCGCTGCGGGCCATGGCGTCGAGATCGGGAAGCAGTGCGCGCAGCCGCCGGGTGACCTCGATCAGCAGGCGATCCCCGACACTGTGTCCCAGGCTTTCGTTGACCGTCTTGAAGTGATCGAGATCCACGAGCAGCAGACCGAACTCGGTTTTTCCATGCTCGGCCTGTTGGATCGCGTGAGCGAGCAATTCGCCGAACAGTGCGCGATTGGGTAACCCGGTCAAGGGGTCGCGGTGGGTGAAGAAATCGAGCTTTTTTTCACTCTGCTCCAGGCGTGCGGTGCGCTCCGCGACCAGTTGGGTCAATTCGCGCCGCAGGCGGGCGAGTTCCAGATGGGTGCGCACCCGGGCGCGGACCTCGTCGATATCGAATGGTTTGGTGATATAGTCGGCCGCGCCGAGTGCAAACCCCTTGACCTTGTCCTCAATGGCATCGACCACGGTGACGAAGATGACCGGAATGCGCTCACCCGCGGACGTGGCCTTGAGCCGCCGGCAGACCTCGTAGCCATCCATCTCCGGCATCATGATGTCGAGCAGGATCAGCTCGGGCGGCACCGGCCCAGCCGCCAGTTTGAGTGCCTTGGCCCCGCTGTTGGCGACCATGATCCGATAGTCGTCCTTGAGCGCCTCCAGTAGTCCATGAATGTTTTCCGGGACGTCGTCGACCACCAGCAGGGTAGGTGCCTGGTCGTGAGCGTGGGCGAGATCAGCAGTCACCAGGGTCCTCCGATCCGCGGCTGCGGGGATTGTCGGTCAGCAGTTGTTTCTGCAAAAGTATGATGGCGGTCAGCGCCTCGTCGATTGCGAACACCTCGGCCTGGGCGGCGATGGCGGCCAGCGCGCCTTCCCAGGGGGTGCCGCGCGTCCCGGCGTGCAGTTGCGCGAGCAAGGATTCGACCGCGCCCAAATCATACTCCAGTGCCTCGGCCAACGGCTCGAGTCGGGTGCGCAGCGCGGCGCTCGTGAGGGGCTCGGTGGCGGGTGCATGAATTGGCCCGGCGTCCGGCCCAAGGCGGTCGATGTCGTCGATGACCTCACGCAGCCGGGTGCGCAGCCGCTCCAGTAGTGCGGTGTCGGGCAGTGTCCCTAACCGCAGTTGGCGGTCGACAGTGCCCAATGTTTCGTATAGTGCAGTGGCGCCAAGGTTGCCGGTGATGCCCTTGAGTGTATGACACCAGGCGTGCGCCGGTGCTGCGCCTTGTTGCGTCATGAGGCGCTGCAGTTCGTCGACTGCATCCGCATAGTGTTCGCGGAAGCGCCGCAATTGCTTGCGATAGGCATCCGCCTTGCCGCCCATGCGCCGGAGACCCGCGCGCGTGTCGAGGCTCGTCAATGCCAGCAGCTCGGGTGGGGGCTCACCCGTCGCCGCCGGCTCGGGGGGTGTTTCTGGCGGGACCGTTGGCTGATTGCCTGGCGCCGCCGGGGGTTGGATCTGCCGCGGCAGGCCGGTCGGCAGCTGCGCGGGGTCGCGCGGTGTGTGGGCGTGGTCATTCATCCCGGCGGCCCGGGATCGTTGCCGTCGGCCGCGCGCCGCAGTCGCTGCGCATGATGATCAAGGCTGCGCCGCCGGCAATGTGGCGACGGCGGCACGCAGGATGGACAGTGCCTGGTCGAAGTCGAATGACTCGATGGCCTCATTGAGTGTGGCGCCGGCGTCGCCGAGCGCGGCCGCGAACAGCGCCTCGTGTTCGCGCAAGACGGTCGCGCTGGTCATATCGTCGTTGGCCAGCAGGGTCTCCAGTCGCGCGGTCAGGGCGCGGACCTGACCCCAGTCGAGCCGCTGGGTGGGCGTGGGTGTGGCCTCGGGTGCGGGTAACTGCGCGTGCAGGGCCGCGGCCAGGGTCTGGAAGTCGGCCAACAGGGCGGCGGCGCGCGCCCTGAGTTCTGCCGCGGCGGCAACCGGGGCGCCGCCCTGCAAGTCGGCCTCCAGGGCGGCGGCGGCACTGCGCACCCGGGTGGCGCCGAAGGTGGCGGCGAGTCCCTTGAGGGTATGGGCCGCGCGGTGCGCGGTGGCGAAGTCGGCGGCGGTGAGCGCATCAAGCAGTTGCGTCGGCAAGGCACTGTCGGCGAACTTGCGCAGCAGCCGGGTATGCAGCTCCAGGCGCTGTGCCGCGGCGGGGCCGGCGGCGGGGTCGAGTCCGTCGATGGCGGCAAGGCGTGTGCGCAGGTCTGCCGCGGCGGCATCCGACGCGGCCGGCGTGCTGGCCGGCGCTGTCGGCCTGGCGCTGGTGTTGCCGCCCGCGGTGGCTGGCGGCCCCGGCAGCCAGTCCAGCAAGGCGCGGTAGAGCGCCTCCGGTTCCACCGGCTTGGCGATATGGCCGTTCATACCGGCCGCCAGACAGCGCTCGCGATCCTCGCTGAAGGCATTGGCGGTCATTGCCAGGATCGGGGTCGCCGCGCGCCCCGGCAGTGCGCGAATCAGCCGCGCGGCGGTCAGGCCGTCCATCACCGGCATCTGAATGTCCATCAGGATGAGGTCGTAGGCGGTCGCGCGCGCCTTCTCCACCGCCGCCTGGCCATCGTCCGCGAGATCGACCTCGAAGCCGACGTTGGTCAGCAGTTCGACCGCTACCTCCTGGTTGATCGGGTTGTCTTCGGCCAGCAGGAGCAGGCCGCCGACGCGTCGGCGCAGCCGCTCTTCGGCCTCGCCGACCGCGAGCTGGGGTGCCTCGGCGCGGCGACCGGAGAGTGTGTTCTGCAACGCATCGAACAGGATCGAGGGCGTCAGCGGCTTCTGCAAGACATCGAAATAGCCGCTCGCGGCCAGGGCGTCCGGTTTCACGGCCTCCGGATAGGAGGTTACCAGCAGGCGCGCCGGCGGCTGCAACTGTGGCGCGGACTGGAGCTTGAGTCCCATCTCCAGGCCGTCCATTCCCGGCATTTGCAAGTCCACCAGCAGCAGGTCATAGGGCTCGCAGGCGGCCGCGGCCTGCGTCAATTGCGTCAGCCCGGCGGTCGCATCGGCGGCGGCGCTCACCTGCATGCCGAAGAGACTGAGCATCGCCACCAGTGACTCACGCGCCTCGGGAAGATCGTCGACCACCAGCGCGCGCAGACCCTGGGTCTGCGCGGCCCGCAGCGGCTGGGGCTTGCGGCCGCGGCTGTGACCCATGGGCACCTCGATCCAGAAGGTACTGCCGTGTCCGGGTTCGCTCACGACGCCGATGCGCCCGTCCATCAGTTCGGTCAGGCGACGCGAAATGACGAGTCCCAGCCCGGTGCCGCCGTATTTGCGCGTGGTGGAGCTGTCGGCCTGCGCGAAGGGCTGGAACAGTCGGTCCTGTTGCTCCGGGGTGAGTCCGATGCCGTTGTCGGTGACCGCGAACCGCACCACCAGTCCGTCCGGGGTGTCGCCGACCACACTGGCATTGATGCTGATACTGCCGTGTTCGGTGAACTTGACCGCGTTACTGGCAAAGTTGAGCAGGATTTGCCCCAGGCGCAGGCCATCGCCAACGAGCATCGGCGGCAGGGTGCGCAGATTGACCACCAACTCGATCTGCTTGGCCTCGGCCTTGTCCCGGATCAGGTTACAGACATTGCCGACGATGCGCTCGGGGGCGAAGTCGGTGCGCTCCAGTTCCAGCTTGCCGGCCTCGATCTTGGACAGATCGAGTATATCGTTGATGATGGTGAGCAGATGATTGGCGGCGGCGGCGATCTTGGCGAGCCGGTCATGGTGACGGGGATTGGCGGTCTCGCGGGTGAGCAGATGCGTGAGCCCGATGATGGCATTCATCGGGGTGCGGATCTCATGACTCATGTTGGCGAGGAACTCGCTCTTGCTGCGGTTGGCGGTCTCCGCCAGGTCCTTGGCGGCCATCAACTCGCCGGTACGCTCTGCCACCAATTGCTCCAGGTGTTCGCGGTACCGCTGCAATTGCGCCTGCGCGGCCTTCTCCTCGCTGATGTCGTTCCAGACCCCCAGCAGATAGTCGCGACCGCCTTGGCGGATCATGCGCAGGCTGACCCGGGCGTCGAACAGGCTGCCGTCGCGGCGGCGGTGGCGGTTCTCGAACCGGGCGCCAGCCGGGGTGGCCGCCGCCTCCCGCATCACCGCGGTGACCTCGGCCGGCGGCAGGTCCTCCTGGACCTGCGCGACCGTCAGAGCCAACTGTTGCTCACGCGTATAGCCCAGCATCCGGCAACTGGCCGCGTTGACCCGGATATAACGCAGGGTCTGGGGGTCGACCAATTCAATGGCGTAGGGGGCCTCGTCGATGATGGCATTCATCAGTGCCCGATCGTCGGCCTGGGCGGCGGCGGCCCGGCGGCTCGCCAGGAGCGCATCCCGGAAGGCGAGCACCGAGTGCGCCATGTCGCGCAAGACACTGCCCGCGCTCTGGCTGATGGCCTCGACGCTCGCCAGTGCCGGGGCATCGACATCGCCGGCGGCCAGGCGTTGCAGGCTGGTGGTGACGGTGGACAGGCGCTGGGTCACGCGGCGGATCGCGATCAACCAGAGCAGCAGCAGGGCGGCCAGCAGCGCGCCGCTGACCACCGCGGTGCCGATGACCTCGCGATCGAAGGCCCTGGACAAGGCGCTGCTGTGACGGGCGGCCGCCTCGGCAAAGGCACCGGCCAGGTGGTGGGTATGGGCGGACAGGCCCACATAACGGCTGGCGGCCTGATAGGTATTGTGCAATGCGCCCGCCGGGTCGACCGCGGCGAGATCGGTCGCCTGGGTGATGAACTGGCGATAGGCGTCGAAATCCTCCCGGGCGTCGCTGCTGTCGGGGTCCTGTTGCAGCAGGGTCGTCAATTGCGGTTCGAGTGCCGCGAGACGGTCGATCACTTCACTATGGAGGTGGTAGATGCGACCCTCGTCGAGTTGGCCACCGCCCGCCTGTTCCAGCGTCTTGCTGACCAGGTTCTGGATCGCGGCGAGCTCGCGGTTGAAGTCGACGCCGATATTGATGAGATCGAGATCGCGGCGCTGCTCCAGACCGGCGGTCATTTGTCTCGCCTTCAGACTGTAGAGCGAACCCAGATTGAGTGCGGCCGCCGCCAGGGCCACCAAGGCGACCGGCAGGAAATAGAGCACTAATAAGGGTGAGACCTTGGGCGGGCGCAGGCGCATGCTGGTCGCGCTCAGTGCAGCAGCGCGGGCCAGAGACTGGGCGGGATACTGGCGACATACTCGAAACCGGCGTCGCCCCGCGGGCGGAAGATGACGAGCGTTGCCTCCTTGGGGAAATAGCCGATGAGATCCATCAGGTTGGGCGCGTGTGCGACCAGCAGTCGGTTGCTGCCCGCCGCGACCGGGGCGGACAGGAGCCGTTTGGTGTTGGCGAGGATCGGTGCCTTCTGCGCCGAGGTCAGGTTGGCGACATAGATCAGGTCCGGGTCGACCGTATAGGGTCGGTCCGGGCCCAGGACCGCGGCCGCGCTCTCCTTGGCACGGCACAGGGGACTGACATGGACGTCGCCGATGGGGATGCGTGCGCGGCGCAGCGCCGCCCCGACCTGGGTAGAGACCTCAAGCCCGGCCGCGGTCAGCGGGCGTTGGGTGCTGCAGTCGTTCAGATCCAAGCTCGGTACCCGGTCCGGGCGGGAATTGTCGGTGTAGCCGTGGCGCAGATAGAGGACAAAACCGCCGGTGCGCAATGGTTCGAGCAGCGCCGGCGTGGCGGGGATTTCGTTGAAGGTCGCCGCGGCAGCCGGCACGCCCATCGCGGGGGACGGCTCGGCCGCCAATGTCGGCAGCGCGACCCTGGTCAACGCGGCCAGCGCCACGAGCGCAGTACAAATCGTCTTCGTTGCAGTCATGGGCGAATGATTCTCCGTTGCGCGGCTCAGGGGGCCGATGGTGACTCGGGGTCGACATAGCGGGCGGCGATCTCGGCGAACTGGTCGCGGCAGGCCACGAAGGCATCGACGACCTCCGGATCGAAATGGGTCCCGCGGCCTTCCATGATGATTTGCGTGGTCTGCGCGAGTCCCATCGGGGGCTTGTAGACACGCCGCGTCATCAGTGCGTCGAAGACGTCGGCGAGCGCCATCAGTCGTGCCGACACCGGAATGGCGTCCCCGGCGAGTCCCGCCGGGTAGCCGCTGCCGTCCCACTTCTCGTGGTGGTTGAGTGAGATCTCGCGGGCGACCTCCAGGAAGGCGAAGGCGCCGATGGCCTGTTTGGCGGCCGCATCGTCCGCCGCGTCGAGCGCCTGATGCATCGCCTTGTCGATGGCGTTGGCCCCGATGGTGGGGTGCAGCTTCATGACCGCGAACTCCTCGGTGGTGAGGCGCCCCGGCTTGAGCAGCGTGGCGTCGGGTACGCCGACCTTGCCGATGTCGTGCAGCGGTGCGGCCTTCACGATCATGCCCAGACGGGGGGCGGCCAAGGTGTCGCGGTACCGGGGGTCGGGGGCCAGGTAGCGGGCGAGGATCTCCACATAGGCTTGGGTGCGCACGATGTGCTGGCCGGTCTCGTTGTCGCGGGCCTCGCCCAGACAGGCCAGGGCACGCACGCTGAGATCCTGGATCAGCAGGTTCTCGCTCATGCGCCGCGCCACCTCGCGCTCCAGCCACTGGTTCTGGTCGGCCAGACGGTCACGCGCGTGCTTGAGTTCCAGATGGGTGCGCACCCGCGCGAGCGTGATCGCCGGGTTGATCGGCTTGGTGATGTAGTCCACCGCGCCGAGTGCCAAACCGTGTTCCTCGCTTTCGGAGCTGTCCATGGCGGTGACGAAGATGACCGGAATCGCCTGGGTCGCCGGGTCCGCGTGCAGGCGCGCGAGCACCTCGTAGCCGTCCATTTCGGGCATCATGACGTCGAGCAGAATCAGGTCCGGCGGTTGGGCGGCGGCCGCGCGCAGGGCACGCTCGCCTGAGTTGGCCGCGCGTACGCGATACAGCGGCAGCAGCAACTCACCCAGTAACGTCAGATTTTGTGGCGTATCGTCGACGATCAGGATGGTCTGTTTCGGTGCGTCCGGTGGGGACCGCTCCGACCGTGTGCTGGTGTTCATGGCATGCCTTATGCAGGTCGTATGGGGTCCGCGCCTGCCCCGGAAATTTTAGGTGCAAATCCGGTGTCCGACTGTTACATAGTGCTCGGGACTTTCCGGTACCACAAACTAGAATCGAGGAGGACACCATCGTGATGTTTCAGGTCCGCATCCACGGTCGCGGCGGCCAAGGCTGCGTTACAGGCGCGGAGATGCTCTCCATCGCCGCCTTTTTGGAAGGCAAACACGCCCAGGCGTTCCCGAGCTTCGGCTCCGAGCGCACCGGTGCACCCGTGGTGGCGTTCTGCCGCATCTGCGATCGTGAGATCCGGCTGCGCGAGCCCATTATGCAGCCCGACGGACTCATCATCCAGGACCCTACGCTGCTCTACCAGGTAGACGTCTTCAGCGGGCTGGTCCCGGACGGCTTTGTACTCATCAACTCCAAGAAGAACTTCGACGATCTCGGCATCAGCGAGCGTTTCAGCGGTTGGCATCATTCGCATCTGTGTACGGTGCCGGCCACCGAGATCGCCATGGAGCACATCGGGCGCCCGCTGCCGAACGCCATCCTGCTCGCCGGCTTTGCGGCCATGAGTGGGGCGGTCTCGCTGGAGTCTGTCCATGCAGCGATCAGGGATAAATTCTCCGGCAAGATTGCCGACGGCAACATCTCGGCCGCCAGCGCGGCCTACGACTATGTGAAAAAAGAGACGGAGGATTACGACCGTGCTGACACAATGTGAAGGCTCCCACGCGGTCGCCGCGACCGTGGCCCTGTGCCGGCCGGAGGTGATCTGCGCCTACCCGATCTCGCCCCAGACCCATATCGTCGAGGGCCTGAGCGAAATGGTACGCGACGGAACCTTGCAAGGCTGTGAATTCATTAACGTCGAGTCCGAGTTCGCCGCCATGTCGGTCGCCATCGGCTCGTCCGCCACCGGTGCCCGTTCCTACACGGCGACCGCGAGCCAAGGCCTGCTGTTCATGGCCGAGGCGGTCTGGAATGCCTCCGGTCTTGGCCTGCCGATCGTGATGACGCTGGCCAACCGCTCGATCGGCGCCCCGATCAATATCTGGAACGACCACACCGACGCGATGTCCATGCGCGATGCGGGCTGGCTCCAGCTCTTCGCCGAGAACAACCAGGAGGCGGCCGATCTGCATATTCAGGCCTTCCGTCTGGCGGAAGAGCTCTCGCTGCCGATCATGGTCTGCATGGATGGCTTCATCCTGACCCACGCCTACGAGGGTGTGGACATCCCGACGCAGGAGCAGGTGGACGCCTACCTGCCGGCCTATGAGCCGCGCCAGGTGCTCGATCCGCGTGAGCCGGTCTCCATCGGGGCCATGGTGGGCCCGGAGGCCTTCACCGAGGTGCGCTACCTGGCGCACGCCAAGCAGATGCAGGCGCTCGAGCTGATCCCGCAACTGGCGGCCGAGTTCCAGCAGCAGTTCGGCCGGGATTCGGGTGGGCTGATCCGTACCTATCGCACCGAGGACGCGGATACCATCGTGGTGGCCCTGGGCTCGGTGCTGGGGACGATCAAGGACACGATCGACGACCTGCGCGAGGAGGGACACAAGATCGGCGTGCTCGGGATCACTTCCTTCCGCCCCTTCCCGACCGCCGAGATCCGCGATGCGGTGAGTCATGTCCGCCGCGTGGTGGTGGTGGAGAAGTGCTTCGCGGTGGGGGTCGGCGGTATCGTTGCGCGCGATGTGCGCACGGCGATGCGCAATCGGCCGCAGCCGCTCTATACGGTGGTCGCCGGGCTCGGCGGGCGCGCCATCACCAAGGCCTCGCTAAACCAACTGTTCCTGACCGCGATGATGGACAAGCTCGAGCCGTTGACCTTCCTCGATCTGGACCATCAGGCCATCAACCGGGAGCTGGAGCGCGAGCGCCTGACGCGCCGTTCGGGGCCGATCGCCGAAAACCTGCTGCGCGACCTGGGTGTCGTGGCCGCCCGCGTCGGTTGAGCGAGGAACACAATATGACAGCCACTACCGTCAAGTTTTATCAGACCGGTACCCATACCGTCGGCAACCGTCTGCTCGATCCCGAGCAGCGTTCGGTCCAGGCGGACATGCGGCGCACCAACTCGCTCAACTCCGGCCACCGTGCCTGTCAGGGGTGCGGCGAGGCGCTGGGTGCGCGCTATGCCATTGACGCCGCCATGCAGGCGTGTGACAACCAGCTGATCGCGGCCAATGCCACCGGTTGTCTGGAGGTCTTCTCCACGCCCTATCCCGAGACCTCCTGGCAGATCCCCTGGATCCACTCGCTGTTCGGCAATACCGCGGCGGTCGCCACCGGGATCGCCGCGGCGCTGCGGGTGAAGGGGCGCAGCGAGGTCCGCGTGGTCGCCCAGGGTGGCGACGGCGGCACCACCGACATCGGCTTCGGTTGTCTGTCGGGGATGTTCGAGCGCAACGACGATGTGCTCTATATCTGCTATGACAACGAGGCGTATATGAACACCGGGGTGCAGCGCTCCTCGGCCACGCCAGGGGCGGCGCGCACCGCCACCACCCCGGCGGTCGGGCCGGCGCCCGGCAATGTCTTCGGGCAGGGCAAGAACCTGCCGCTGATCGCCATGGCCCACGAGATCCCCTATGTGGCTACCGCGATCGTGTCCGAACTGCGCGACCTGGAGGCCAAGGTGCGGCGTGCCATGGAGATCCGCGGTGCCCGCTATATCCATGTGTTCGTGCCCTGTCCGCTGGGCTGGGGTATCCGTTCCGATCAGACGATTGCCATCGCCCGGTTGGCCAAGGAGAGCGGGGTCTTCCCGGTGATCGAGGCCGAGCACGGCGAGTTGACCGGCGTGTCCAAGATCCGCAAGCAGTTGCCGGTGGAGGACTATCTGAGGCCGCAACGGCGCTTTGCGCATCTGTTCGGGCCGCAGCCCAATACCACGGCGATCGCGCGTATTCAGGCCCAAGCCGATCGCAACATCCGGCGCTTCGGGTTGGTCGATGCGCCGGCCGCCGCCGCCGCAGGAGTTGAGTAATGGAAAAACCCTTTGCAATCACACTCGATGTTGGCTCTTCACTGGCCAACAAGACCGGCTCCTGGCGCACCTACCGCCCGCGCTATGTGGATCGGCTGCCACCCTGTAACAACGCCTGTCCGGCCGGTGAGAACATCCAGGGGTGGCTCTACCACGCCGAATCCGGTGACTACGAACAGGCGTGGCGCGTCCTGACTCAGGACAACCCGATGCCTGCCGTGATGGGCCGGGTCTGCTATCACCCTTGCGAGGGCAAGTGTAACCGCGGCGAGCTCGATGAGTCGGTCGGCATCAACTCGGTTGAGCGTTTCCTGGGCGACCAGGCGATCAAGCTCGGCTGGAAGTTCGCGCCGCCTGCCACGGCCTCCGGCAAGCGGGTGCTGGTGGTGGGTGCCGGCCCGTCCGGGCTGTCCGCCGCCTACCACCTGGCGCGCCTGGGGCACCAGGTGACCATCCACGAGGCGGGCCCCTTTGCCGGCGGCATGATGCGCTTCGGTATCCCGACCTATCGGCTGCCGCGCGATGTGCTGGAGGCGGAGGTTGCGCGCATTCTGGATCTCGGTGTGACGCTTGAGCTCAACACCAAGGTCGAGAATATCGAGGCGTCCATGCAGGCCGGTGGGTTCGATGCGGCCTTCCTCGCCGTCGGTGCCCACATCGCTAAGCGGGCCTATATCCCGGCCGGCGAGGCGGCCCGGTTGCTCGATGCCATGCAGGTACTGCGCGGCATGGAGGGTGAGGAGAAGCCGATGCTGGGGCGGCGTGTGGTGGTCTACGGCGGCGGCAACACGGCGCTCGACGTGGCGCGCACCGCCAAGCGCCTGGGCGCCACCGATGCCATCATCGTGTATCGGCGTACCCGCGAGAAGATGCCCGCGCATGACTTCGAGGTGGAGGAGGCGCTGCAGGAAGGTATCCTGATCAAGTGGTTATCGACCATCAAGAACATGTCCGACGAGGGTACCCTGACGGTCGAGAAGATGGAGCTCGACGAGAAGGGCTTCCCGCAACCCACCGGCGAGTTTGAAACGCTGGAGACCGACTCGCTGGTGCTCGCCTTGGGGCAGGATGTGGACCTGTCGTTGTTGGACGGGGTGCCGGGGCTGGAGATCAAGGATGGCGTGGTGCAGGTCGGCCCCAATATGATGACCGGGCGCCCGGGCATCTTTGCCGGCGGTGACATGGTTCCTTCGGAGCGCACCGTCACCATCGGTATCGGCCACGGCAAGAAGGCGGCGCGCAACATCGATGCCTGGCTGCGCGGGGAGGTCTATGAGCCCGTCCCCAAGCACCAGCTGGCCGAGTACAAGAGGCTCAATACCTGGTATTACGAAGATGCGCCCAAGACGGTGCAGCCGACGCTGGACCAGGCGCGGCGCCAATCGACCTTCGATGAGGTGGTCGGTGGCTTGGACGAGACCAATGCACTATTCGAGGCGCGGCGTTGCCTGTCCTGCGGCAACTGCTTCGAGTGCGACAACTGCTATGGCGTCTGCCCCGACAATGCCGTGATCAAGCTCGGCCCCGGGATGCGCTTCGAGTTCAACTTCGACTACTGCAAGGGGTGCGGCATCTGTAGTGCGGAGTGTCCGTGCGGGGCGATTAGCATGGTGCCGGAGAACGCCTGACCTCGCTGGCAGGCGGCCGGACGGGGCGCACGCCCCGTCCGGCATTGCGCCGAAATTCCGGAGTTTGCACCACCAAGGCACAAAGATCACAAAGCAGCGCATGGCCGTGTCACGGCCGGGCATTGAGCCGGCGTATCTTGCTGACATCCTTCGCGCTGATCTCCATGGTGATCGTGCCGTCCTGGCGCACTTGCTTGAGGTAGAGCGAGCCGTTCTCGGTGCTGTCAATGATGCCCCGGCGCTCATGGCCATCGCGCAGCGTAATCAGTACCGGGCAGCCCAGGCACCGCGGCAGGTCGGTGAAGCGCAGTTCGGCGGGCAGGTCGTCCCCGGGCTGGTGCGATTTCTGAGCGTCGCTCGGCACCGGCTTGGGTGGCGGGCCAGGGGTGGTCGTGAACCCAAGGTCGGTGATCGCGGAGCCGTTTAGCGCGACTTGCATGCCCAGCAGCTGCGGTACGTCCTCGGCGCGATATTTCTTGACGCTGGCCAATTCAAATCCGTCCGGCAGCGTGATCTGCACCGTGACCTCTTCGGCGCCGATGAATCCTTGTAGTAGGGTACGAATTCCGAAGCCCGGAATCAGGCCGATGTCTTGCAGATAGGCGCGGTCGTTCTCGGCCAGGAGGGTGGAGACAAACCGATCGATCGGCAGGCGACTGTTGTCGGCGCAGATCTGCTGCGCTTGGCCGGCGTACAGCGGATCCAGTGAGGCGGTCACGACCACCGTTTCGAGTGCCGCCGTATTGCGAAGACTGGCCAGCATCTCCCCGACCTGGCGATAACGCAGTTCGACGGCCAGCGCGCCGTACCCTTGCTGGCGCCACCGCAGGTGGATTGACGCGGTGCCTGGGAGCTCGCCGGTTTGCATCAAAAACTCGACGCTGGTGACGATCTGCGCCGGCATCAGTGACTTGAGTATGCCCTCCATCAGCACGATCCCGGCGATGCCGCAGGCCAGCCCGTTGTCGGGCGGGGGCCTGTCTTTGCCGTTGAGCTTGCCGATCTGCTCCCAGATCGGTCCGTCGGCGGCCACCCGGATGCCGGTGAATTCGAGTCCCAGGCGTTGCGGGATCTTGCCCTCGCGCAGCGATTGTGAGCCGTGCAAGATGAAGTCGATCCCCGGCGTCCTGACCGCGACGCGATCGATACGGATGACGTCCTGGATCTCCCGCGGCGCGAATGTCAGGTCGCTGACCTCAATGGTGCCGCTCGGGCCGATACTGAGGCTGCCATAGCCGAAGTCGGCGATCGGCGCGATCGCCTCGGCAAAGCGGTTGAGGCTGGCGCGCGTCTGGAACCAGACCGACCCATAGGCCAAGCCATAGGCCGCGATTGGAATCGCCGCGATCAGCAGCAGCACTGTTCTTGGTTTCATGGTCGGTTACCGCGCGGCCGCGGCGCTCGCCACCGCCAGGGCCGTCATGTTGAGCAGTCGGCGCACCGTGGCCGCGGGCGTGAGGATGTAAGCGGTGGCCGCCGCACCCATCAGGATCGGGCCCACCGTGACACCACCGCTGATGGTGGTCTTGAGCACGTTGTAGAGGATGTTGGCCGAATCGAGGCTTGGGCAGATCAACAGGTTGGCTGAGCCGCTGAGGGTGGAGTCGCTAAGATAGCGGTTGCGGATGTCTTCTTCCAGCGCGGCGTCGCCCTGCAACTCGCCATCACAGTCGACCTCCGGGTGGCTGGCCAGGAACAGGTCACGCGCCAGGCGCATCTTCTGGGCCGACGCCCGTTTGGACGAGCCGAAGCAGGAATGGGAGAGGAAGGCCACCTTGGCCGGCAGGCCAAAGCGCCGGACCTCCTGCACGGCCATCCAGGCGATTTCCGCCAGCTGCTCCGCACTGGGGTCCTCGTTGACATAGGTGTCGGTAATGAACAGGGGCCCGCGATCGGTCATGAGCGCATTGAGCGCGGCGTAATTGCTCACCCCCGCCTTCTGACCGATGATGTTATGGATGCATTCGAGATGGATCTCGAAGGTGCTCACCATGCCGCAGATCATGGCGTCGGCATCGCCCAGGGCGACCATCAGGGCACCGATGCGGGTGTTGGAGCGGCGCACCGCGGCCTTGGACTCCGCCGGGTTGCCGCCATTGCGGCTCATGCGCTGGTGGTAATACTCCCAGTATTGGCGGAAGCGTGGGTCGTCTTCGGGATTGGCGTAGTCGACATCGACCCCGAGTCGCATGCGCAGGCCGGCCTTCTCGATGCGGGCGTTGATCACTGCCGGGCGTCCGATCAGGATGGGCCGGGCCACCTGCTCATCGATCGCCATCTGGGCGGCACGCAGCGCCCGTTCGTCCTCGCCGTCGGCATAGGCCACGCGCTTTCGCTCATCCGGCAGGGCCTTGGCGGCATTGAATACCGGGCGCATGAGCATGCCGGTCTGATGGACAAAGAGTGACAGGCTTTCCTTATAGGTCTGGATGTCGCTAATGGGGCGGGTGGCCACCCCTGAGTCGGCGGCGGCCTGCGCCACGGCGGGTGCGATCCGCAAGATCAGGCGCGAGTCGAACGGCTTGGGGATCAGGTACTCGGGGCCGAACGTCAGGTCCTGCCCGGCATAGGCGGCGGCCACTTCATCACTGGTCTCGCTCTTGGCCAGATCGGCGATCTGGCGCACGCAGGCGAGTTTCATCTCGGGGGTGATCTTGGTGGCGCCGCAGTCGAGTGCGCCGCGGAAGATGTAGGGGAAGCACAGGACATTGTTGACCTGGTTCGGATAGTCCGAGCGGCCGGTGGCAATGATGCAGTCCGGCCGGGCGGCCTTGGCCAGTTCGGGGCGGATCTCGGGTTCGGGGTTGGCCAGGGCTAGGATGATGGGTCGCTCGGCCATGGTCTTCACCATCTCCACGGTCAGTACCCCGGGGGCGGAGCAACCCAGAAACACGTCGGCATCCTTCACGACATCGGCCAGGGTGCGTGCATCGGTGTCTTGGGCATAGCGGGTCTTGGATTCGTCGAACCCGCCGGGTCGGCCGGCGTAGATCACGCCCTTGGAATCGACCATGAAGACGTGTTCGCGCGCAATGCCCAGGCCGACCATCACGTCCACACAGGCGAGCGCTGCCGCGCCGGCGCCGGAGACAGCCAGTTTCACGGCGCCGATGGGCTTGCCGACCAGTTCCAGGCCGTTGAGGAGCGCCGCGCTGGAGATGATCGCCGTGCCGTGCTGATCGTCATGGAACACCGGAATGTTCATGCGCTTGCTCAGTTCGCGCTCGATGTAGAAGCACTCAGGCGCCTTGATGTCCTCCAGGTTGATACCGCCGAGCGTCGGCTCGAGCGCGGCGATGATCTCCACCAACTTGTCCGGGTCGCGCTCCGCCAACTCGATATCGAACACGTCGATGCCCGCAAATTTCTTGAACAGGCACCCCTTGCCCTCCATCACGGGCTTGCCTGCGAGGGGGCCGATGTCGCCCAGGCCCAGGACGGCGGTCCCATTGGTGATCACGCCCACCAAGTTTCCTCGTGATGTGTACTCGGCCGCGAGCGTCGGGTCGGCCTGGATGTCCAGGCAGGGGTAGGCCACGCCGGGCGAGTAGGCCAGCGAGAGGTCGTGCTGGTTCGACAGCGGCTTGGTCGGCATGACTGAAATCTTGCCGCGGGTCGGGCTGCGATGGTAATCGCGGGCGGCTTCGCGCAGTGCCTGTTCGGCGGTCGACAGCGTCTGGGTCATAGCAAAGGCTTCAAGGCGAGGGCGGTGATCGGGGGCCGCAGGATACCGGATTGCGGCGACGAGCGCCGCATGGGATCGGGGCGTCGCCTGATGCCTGTCGCGTGCCGGTGACCCGGGGCACCAGCCGCAACTTGTAGTTCTCGATCTTTCTCGCCCGCCTCCTGGGGTAACAAGATGGTCATGAAGGCCTGGACAATGTTCTCATCTTTTTTCATTTGATCCAGTAAAACACTACCCTAAGATTCACTTACGTGGGTGTGATCCGTGCATGGGCGGCAGACCCATCGGAAAACAAATGCTTCTTTAGTTGCTTATAGCTATTTCTTCACCCATCGGAAAACAAATGCTCCTTTGGCTGCTTATAGATATTTTTTGAATAACTGATTGAAGGTGACTGACTGACATTTAACAGAAGTTTTACAGTGATTTCCTTGAAACCAGGCACAAACAGACTATCTTGTATTAGGAATCTGACAGATTTTCCGACGAAACTAGAAACTATCTCTGGGTGAAGATGCAAGGCCCGGTCGTTAACGCGGGGGTCGCTTCATGAACAACCAAACGCCAAACCTATCGTGAGGTAGGGACGGAACGTCACGGGTCCTGGGACACAGGATAGCCGGACTGCCGAGGGTGACCATCGTGATGGTCGCGCGACGTGGTCTGGCTTTTTTTTTGGGCAGGTGAAATCGCGAACGGTCATGCGTCGTTATTCTGCGTCGCATGGCCCCAAGAGGTCCAGATGAAACACCTAATCGAGTGGTCCGACGCTTTGAACGTGGGAATCGACGACATCGACCATCGGCGCAAGCTGTTCGTTGGGATGGCCTACGAGATGCACGAGGCGATCCAGGCGCACCAGAGCGGCGAGGTGGTGGACGACGTGCTCGCGAGGCTCTCCGACTATACCAGGGTCCACTTCGCGGCCGAGGAGGACCTGATGCGTGCCATCGAATACCGAGGCTATAAGGCACACAAGGATGAGCATCAGGACCTGATTCGCAGCGTGGGGGAGCTCCAACGCAAGGTAGCTGCCGGCAAGGCCACCATCGGTTTTGAGCTGATGCACTTCCTCAAGGTCTGCCTCACCGATCACATCATGTGGAGTGATCAGCAGTATGTTGAGTGCGTCATCGACGCCAGGGGCAAGGCCAACAAGAAGCCCAGGGCCGGGCGCCTGTGGCAACGCTGAGATGACATGCGAGGTTTCGCCGCACTGGGGTGCGGTGCTCCCGAGCGCCCTGAAGGCCAACCTAAACGCGCCCTTCATGCGGACGATTGTTCAAACACCCAGGGGGCGTTCCAGTACCACCCGGAACGCTTCGGTGCCGCGGCTCTGAAAGGCCCGGGCCGAACCCCAGAGGTAGAGCCGCAAGCGGCGATAGAGCGCCTCTCCCCACTAGCGGATGAGTTCCTCTAGGCCTCGCAGATGCCGAGTTCATCGAGTCGGCGCAAGGCATTCAAGCCCTTGGAGTCCTTTACCACGACCGCCAGAGTGGGGGCCTGTTCGCCGAAACGCAACGTGTGGCCGTCCCATAAACGAATTTCCAGCGGGATCGTGATCTTGCGTAAGGATAGATGCCTCTGAATCAGCTCTTGGAATCCCTCGTCGGCCGGTGCCCCGTGGTCTTGCGCAGATTGGTTCATTGCCGGTGAACCCCAATGTGACTCTCAGGACTGACAAGACCTCTGACCAGCCATAGCGGCTGGCCTGGGGTCGCCGAACGCTTCAAGTCGCCGACGTACCGCTTTGCGCGAGTGGTGTACAAGGCAGCACCGGGACCTCGAGCATCGTTTCGGCCTCCATCCAGGTTCAAACTGGAGGTCGAGGCTTTACCGTGAAAGTCGCGCCGGGAGCGCGCTCCACTTCTCCCTCCCCTATTGGGGGAGGGCCGGGGAGGGGAACGGCCAAGGCGCCCGCCACTT
>CAILVI010000014.1 GCA_903837595.1 uncultured Thiodictyon sp. | reverse complement strand
CGTACGGGAGGGGGCGGCGGCACCTGGTGGAGTGCGACGGGTGCGGGGCCGAGGCGACGGTGTTGGATGCCACGGACTTGCCTCCCAGTTGGGCGGCGGTGGTCCAGGGCGGGGCGATCCGGCATTACTGCCCGGACTGCGTGCCGTGTCTGCCGGCTGATGTGGTGGTCGCGGCGTACGGGAGGGGGCGGCGGTGACACCGCCGGCTGCGCCTGATCCTGGGGCGACGCTGGGGCAGTGGAACGCCTGGGCGGCGCAAGGCCGCACGCGGGCGGAGATGGATAAGCGGCTGGCGCAGGTGCCGGTCCAGCATCGCGACCAGGTCGCGAGCCATCTGCGGGTGGTGGTGAGGATGCGCGATGGCCACTGATTGGGCGGCCATCCACCGGGCGGTGGCGGTGGCGGTGCGGGCGCAGGATGTGCGGCTGGGGCAGTCCACGGCGGAGTATGCGGCGCAGATTGCGCAGGCGGTGCGCGACGGGGGTACCACGCTGACGCCGGAGGCGCAGCAGTATGTGACCGATTACATCGACCTGGCGCAGAGTCAGATCCGGGAGGGGGTGGAGGCGGCGGTGGCCCCGGCGGCGGGGACCTTGCCGACGGATATGCGCTCGGCGTTCATCCAGGAGCGCACGGCGGAGGCGTATGGGCAGCGCTGGCCGGATGGGCTGAACCTGAGTCAGCGGGTGTGGGACTGGAGTGCCAAGACACAATCCGGGGTGAGTGACGTGCTGGCGGCGGCGGTGCGCACCGGGCAGGAGACCGGGAATCTGGTGATGGAGATGCAGCGGGCGATCGAGGCGGCGGCGGGTAGCCGCTTTGCGGATGTGTCCGTGCGCACCGAGGATTGGGCGGACCGGTTGCGGGCGGCGGGGATGGCGAGCGTCCGGGACCCTGGGGGCATGACGCGTTGGGTGCAGGCGGTGAAGGAGGCGGTGGCGCATGTGGAGAGTCTGCAGGACGGGGGCACACGGCGTCAGGCGGAGCATGCGCTGGCGGGGATCCGGGCGGCGATCAGCGAGGGGCGGCAGGACCTGGTGGACCAGCATCTGCAGTGGTGGCTCTATGACCGGCAGCTGTACAACCTGCGGCGGATTGCGCGCACCGAGATGGCGACGGCGCATCATCAGGCGGTGATTGCGGTGGGGCTGGAAGATCAGGATGTGACGGGGTTTGTGTGGCGGCTCTCGGCCAGCCACAGCGTGCCGGATATCTGTGATTATTACGCGGACCTGGATCAGGGCATGGGGGCGGGGGTCTATCCGCGGGACCGGGTGCCGCGGGGCAAGGCGCATCCGCAGTGCCTGTGCTCGCTCACGCCGACCACGCGCAAGATGCGGGCGGATGGCAAGCGGGGGGTTGGGGACTTTGGCGACTTTGTGCATCAGGTGTCGGAGGATCAGCGGGCCGCGATGGTGCCGGCGTGGGCTGATCAGGCACGGGCGGATGGCGTGGCCTGGCGGGACCTGATGCGTCCGGATGGGTTCGGCCTGATGACGCGGGAGGAGGCGACGGCCGCGGGGGTGATCGGGGGTGCTGATCAGGGTGCGGGGCGGTCGCCCTCCGCTCTTTGACCCAGCTCCCGCGCTCGTGCCTGCAATGGGCGGTGAGGCGCGTTGAGCGTCTTGCGCAAGGCGGTTGCCGGGCGATCCTGTCTCATGGCATTGGCGGCTGGCGCGATAGCTCAAACGGCGCCTGACGCGGCCGGGCCTTCCGGCCACTCCCCTCCCCTCTTTTCTGCTGGCTCTCGCGGCCAAAAAATACTGTGCAGCTAACGCCGGTTGCGTGTGGGCGTGGTGGGAGGATTGCGCGGTGGCCCCGGCGCCCGGGGCTCCTATCTATAGAGTGGAGATCACCCCATGGCTGAGCCCGAAGGCACGGCGCCCGAGAAAAAGACCCCTGAACCCGGGGCGGCTGGTACTAAGACAGCCCCTCCCCCGTCGATCGATGAGTTGCGCACGCAGCTGCGCGCGGAGCTGGCTACCGAGTTGAAGGCGGCCACCGGGCTTGACTCGATCGAAGCGCTCAAGGCTGCCCGGGACAAGGAGGCGGCCGATAAGCTCGCCGAGCAGGGCGAGTTTAAAAAGCTCGCCGAACAGGCACAGGCCGAACTCGCCCAAGTGCGCGCGCGGTTTGAGCGAGCGCAGATCCGCAATGCACTGTTGAGCGCGGGCGCCGCCTCCGTTGATCCGGATGTGGTGCAGGCGCTGTTGTCCGGCGCGGCCAAGGTGGACGCGGCGGGCGCGGTGACGATCGGCGGCAAGACGCCGGCCGAGGCGGTGGCGGAGCTGCTCCAGGCCAAGCCCCACCTGGCGCGGCCGGTGGGCGGTCAGGGCTCGGGGGCTGGCGGCGGTGGTGCGGCACCGGCGGCGCAGACGATGACGATGGCGCAGCTCGGGGAGTTGCGCGCCAGCAATCCGGCTGCCTATCAGGCGGAGATGACTCGCCGGGCGGGGGGCAAGTAAATGGCCGACAGTGCAAACACGGGGTACGGGGACATCATCGTCCCGGCAGTCTTTGCGGACTATGTGACGCTGCGCACCGCGAGCTTGAGCGCGATTGCGCAGTCCGGGATCGCGGCGCCGGTGGGGCAGATTCAGCAGGCCGTCCAGGGCGGGGGCGATTACGCCAACCTGCCCTTCTGGGGCGATATCAGCGGCGATTCCGAAGTCCTGCCGGACGGCGAGACGGCCGACGCGGCACTGACGCCGGGCTCGATCAGCGCGGCGGTGCAGGTGGCGGTGAAGCAGTTCCGCGGCAAGAGTTGGAGCACCAACGATATGGCGGCGATGGTGGCGGGCAGTGACCCGGCCATGGCGATTGCCAACGGGGTGGCGCTGTACTGGATGCGCGATGAGCAGACGCGGCTGATCCAGATCCTGACCGGGCTGTTCCGCACCGGCGGCTGTCTGGCGGCGACCCATGTGCTGGATGTGTCCGGCGGCGGGCGCAAGCTCAACGGGGAGGTGGTGATCGAGGGTGCGCAGCTCTTGGGGGATCACAAGGATATGCTGACGGCGATTGCGATGCACAGCGCCAAGCATTCCAGCCTGCAGGCACAGGAGCTGATCGAGTATGTCCGGGACCCGGCGACGAACGAGATCTCCTACACCACGTATCTCGGCAAGCGGGTGATCATCGACGATGGGTGCCCGGTGACGAACGGGGTCTATACCACCTATCTGTTCGGCCCGGGGGCGATTGCGCGGGCGGACGTGCCGGTGAAGGTGCCGGTGGAGACGCAGCGCTTTGCGCTGCAAGGCAACGATGTGCTGGTGTCGCGACAGGGTCTGGTGCTGCATCCCGCGGGCTGCTCTTACGCCTCCGCGGTGGCGGGGCGGAACCCGACCAATGCGAAGCTGGCCACGGCGACCTCTTGGACGAAGGTCTGGGAGAACAAGCAAATCCGGTTGGTCGCGATCCTGTCGCGCTGAGGACACGTCATGGGCGATAAACATTTGCGGGAATGGGCCTATCCGGTCGGCAGCAATGCCGATGTGGACGGGGCGGCGGCGGAGGATGTGTGGGCGGGCGGCGGGGTCTATAGCTTCCCGGCCGCGGCGGGGGCCACGACGCTGGTCTCGGGGTCGGCGGCGGATGCGGCGGCGGGGACCGGGGCGCGGTCGATCGAGGTGGTGGGGCTGCTGGCCGGTGGGGTGCTGGCACGCGAGACGGTGGTGCCGACCGGCACGGATGCGGTGGCGCTGACCAATGCCTTTTTCCGCATCCTGGATGCGCGGGTGCGCTCGGCGGGGTCCGGTGCCGTGAACGCGGGGGCGATCACGATTGCCATTGGCGGGGCGGCGGCGGGGGTGCTGCCGGCCGGGTCCGGGCGGTTGAACGCGGCGATCTATACGGTGCCGGGGGATCGGGCGGCCTATCTGGCCGGCGGGCGGCTGACGGCGGGCGCGGCGACGGCGGGGGTGTTGACCGGCTCGCTCCTGATCCGGCCCAGCGGGGAGGCGTGGCAGACGGTGGACCTCCTGGAGGTGGCCAGCCAGGTGAGTGGTACGCAGGCGCTGGATACGGCGACGGGGACGGTATCGCTGGCGCGCACGGGGCACGGTGAGTTCGAGTTCGAGGGGATGCTGTATCTGGCGCCCTTGACCGACGTCCGGGTGTCCGTGGCGGCGAGCGTGAACAACATGGTGGCCATCGCCAGCTTGAGTCTGATGCTGGCGGCGGCGTTCTGAGCATGAGCACGGTAACGGAGCGGGCTTGGCGGGAGGCGCGGGTGGGCGCGTCGCGGCCGGGGGCCGCTCCTACGATTTCCAGTGGTAGTAATGAGGAGCGGCCGGCGGTCTGTGGTGGTTCGCCGGTCTCCAGGGACGGACCTACACCAAGTGAAGAAAGGCCGACGAGGGAACGGGGGCGGCGCAATCGGGCGTCGCCCCCCGCGGGCGGCGACACGGCAGCGGCGGGCGCATGAGCCTGCTCGCGGTCAACTTTGATCTGTCACCAGCGCTGGGGCGGCTGCTGAGTCAGCCGGCGGCGGTGGTGAAGCGCGCGAGCATCCTGGCGGCCAAGCGGGCGGCTGAGGTGTATGTGGATGCGATGCATGAGTACATCCGGGCGGGCCGGGCCTATACGCCGCGGCCGCCGGTGGCCGGGCAGACCATCGAGCAGGGCCTGGGCTGGCACGCGCAGGGCGATGGGGCGGTGATCTACTCGCAGACGCCGCACGGCGTCTATGTGGAGTTCGACACCCGGCCGCATCTGATCGCGCCGCGGCCGGGACGCAAGGCGCTGCGGTGGTTCGGCGGGGGCCCGGGCGGCGGGATGCTGATCCGGCGCGTGGTGCATCACCCGGGCACGAAGGCGCAGCCCTTTTTCTTTGCCGACCAGCCGGCGCGCCAGGCGCGGATGTTGGCGGCGGCGACTGAGGCGGTGGCGGAGGTGCTGGGCAATGTCTGAACCGGTGGCGATTTATGCGGCGCTGGCCGATTGCACGGACCCCGTCGTGACGGTGGAGACCTCTGACCTGTTGGCAGCTGACCGGGTGGTGATTGCGGTGCTGCGCAATAAGGGGATCGATCCGGCGACGGTGACCGGTGCGGCCGGGCTGGCGCTGCTCAAGGATCTGGCGGTGGCGGAGGCGACGGCAGGCGCGGCGCGGCGCAGTGCGGTCGATAAGGACTCTGGCCAGTGGGCCAAGATGGACGCTTACCAAAAGCAGGCCATTGCGCTGAGCACGCGGATCGACCGGGAGTCGCTCGGGTTGGCTGTGACCGGATCGGGCGCGGCGGGCTATGGCTCCATTCCGCTGGGGCGCGGCTGATGAGTCTGGCACTGGCCATTGCGGCGCGGGCGCGGCTCACGGCGGAGGCCCTGCGTAGCGGGTCCCCGCTCGCGCACTGGTGCGCGGCCAATGGGGCGCTGACCTATCCGCTGGAGTACCGGCGGCCGACCGGTGCGGAGGGGTGGCCCTTTGTGGCGATCCAGCCGTTGCGGGATCGGCGCGATCTGCGCTCCGGCCGGGGCGAGATGGCGGAGATCGGCCTGGTGTGCGGGTACCGGATGGCGAAGGTGAGCAAGGAGGGCGACGCCGGGATTGGGACGGTTGACGCGCTGGCGGAGGCGGTGCTGGCGGCGCTGGCGCTGCCCTGGACGGCGGGTTGGGCGGGCTGGGATTGGGACGCGCGCACTGGCGAACGGGTGGAGGGGGTGTTTTCGCACCCGCTCTATGAGATCGAGTTGGCGGTCACGCTCGGCATCGTCGGGCGGGGCTGAGGCTCCGGTATTCCAGGCTGGCGGCGGTGCCGGCGGCCATATTTCTGTAGCACGAGGCATTGATCCATGGCTATCGCACGCGGCACGCCGCTGAAGGCATTTCTGGAGTTCGAGGGGCGTGTCGGGGTGTGGTCCGGGGAGACCCCGCCCGCGACGTACTCGGACTTCATCAACCTTGAGAAGCTGGAGGTGACCGCGCCCGCGCAGGACACCATCAAGCTGATTTCGCGGATGCACTCGTCCAAGGGGGCGGCCCTGGACTCGCAGCAGGTGCCGACCGACAAGGTGGCCAAGGTGGCGATCGAGGCCACCACGTTCACCCCGGGCATGATTGCGATGATGACCGGCGGGGCGGTGACTGAGGTGGTCCAGACGGGTGCGGCGGTGGCCGCCGAGGTGGTGACGACGGTGCTCAATGAGTGGGTGCCGCTGGCGAATTACGGGATTGCACCCGACGCCCAAGGCACCGCCACCAGTCTGACCACCAGCGCGGACGTGGCGGTGGACGATGCCAAGTTTGTCATCGACCTGGAACTGGGCATGATCAAGGCGATCCATGCCGACGCGGTCGGCGTCGGGATGAAGCTGGCCTATTACACCCGTACCCAGACGGTGGAGCAGTACACCGGCGGACTGGCACTCTCCACCTATTGCCATATCACCGGGCAGTGCTACGAGCGCGCGACCGGCAAGCTGGGCACCCTGGATATCTGGCGGGCGTGCCTGTCCAGCGCCGGCACCTTCAGCCCGATCGGTAAGGAGTATCTGAAGGGGGCGCTGGATGGCGACCTGATCATCCCGCCGGTGGCGATCCGTGGCGCGGTGCGCACGGCGCCGTGGCAGTGGCAGCGGCGGACGGTATAGCCATGCGTAAGGAGATCACGCTGGACCTGGACGGCACCGGTGGCAAGCGGATGGCGACCGTACGCGAACTCCAGGTGCGCGATGTGCGGCTGGTGCTCGATCGGGTGCAGGCCATCACGGGGGCCGAGACAGAGCTGCCGATCCTGGCGCTGGTGCAGAAGTATCTGCCGGACCTGCACGCGCTGGCCAAGGGCAGCCTGGCGTTGCCCAAGGGGACCACGCTGGAGGAGCTGAGCCTCTCGGAGTCCCGGCTGTTGGCGGAGGCCTGGTGGGAGCTGCACGCGGATTTTTTCGGCCCCATCGTCGCCTTCGCCAAGACCCATTTGCCGACGCTGATGGCGGGCGCGGGCGGGATCTCGACCGCGCCTGTCTCGCCTGTGTCGAGCGGGGGCACGGTGGGGTCTGGGGCTATGGATGGTCACTCTTCCTCACGCTCCTCGATTGGTTAGCGGAGCAGGAGCGTGGGTAACGCCGCCAACGCCCTGACGATCTCGGTCGTCCTGGAGTATCTTGATCGGGCGGCCGCCGGGATGGCGGGTACCAAGCAGGCGATCGATGGGATCAAGACGTCCACGGATGGACTGAAGCAAACAACGGCCGCGCTCACTGCGGAGCAACAGGCGCTGGGTGGCGCACTGGAGCGGGCGCACAGTGGGGTGACGCGCCTCCAGGGCGCCGCCGATGGGCTCAAGCAGGTCTTTGACGGGCTCAAGCAGTTCGCCGGCGGGGTGAAGGATGCCGTGGCCGGACTGACCGATCTGCGCCGGCCAGCGGAAGAGGCGAATAACTCGCTGTCGACGATGGTCAAGAGCGGGGCCGCAGCCCTGGGGGCATTATCCCTGGGTGGGCTCGCGCGGTTGTCCGATGAGTACTCGGGCATGGCGGCGAAGGTCAAGCTGGTCTCTGACGGGACCGAGGGCTTTACCAAGTCGCTCGGGGAGGTGCAGGGGATTGCGGTGGCCACCGGGACCTCGGTGACCGCGACCGGCGACCTCTATGCGACGCTGACGCGCACGCTGGCCGATATGGGTAAGACGGGCACCAGCGTGGCGGCGATCACCACCACGGTGTCGCAGGCGTTGCAGTTGTCCGGGGGCTCGGCGGAGAGTTCCGCGGGGGCGCTGATGCAGTTGTCTCAGGCCCTGGCGTCCGGGGTGCTGAGAGGCGATGAGTTCAACAGCATCATGGAGGGTGCGCCGCGGCTGGCCCGGGCACTGTCCGATCAGTTGGGGGTGAATGTCGGGGCACTGCGCGCCATGGCGGAGGCGGGCAAGCTGACCGCGGACGTGATCGTGAACGCGCTCACCGGCCAGGCGGCGAAGCTGGGCAAGGAGTTCGAGACCCTGCCGGCGACCTTTGGACGCTCCATGACGCAGTTGGTGAACACGCTCACCACGGTGGTGGGGCGGCTCACGGAGACCTCCGGGGCCGCGCGGCTGTTTGCGCAAGTCGTCGGCATCCTGCAACAGGCGATCGAGGCGGTGGGGTCGGTGCTGGGTACCTTCCTGTCGGGGGTGCAGGTGCTGGCCAATGCCTTTGATGGGCTGCCGGGGCCGCTGCAGAAGATCATCATCGCCTGGGGGTTGTGGCAGGCGAGCGGGATTGGGATCTTCGATATCCTCTCGGGCATCGCCAGTGCGCTGCTGTCGCTGGCGCTGGCGGTCGGGTCGGCGGTGATTGGTTGGTACAGTTTTCTCGGCACCATCAAGCTGGCGTCCTTGGCCCTGCAGGCACTGTGGGCACTTGCGGTGGCCAATCCGCTGGGCGCCATCGTGGCGGTGCTGGGGCTGGCGGCGGCGGCGTTCCTCGCGTTCAGCGAGAGCAACGCGGAGGCCAGCCAGCGGCTCGGCGAGCTGCGCGAGAAGACGATGGGCCAGGTGGATGAGATCACCAAGCTGCGCGCGGCCATGGACAGCGCGGCGCCGGGCTCCAAGGCCTACAACGCGGCGGCGGAGCGGCTGGCGGAGATCGTGCCGGGGCTCACGCTCTCCATGGACGAGCAGGGGCGGATGGTCGCCCGGGTCGGGGCTGGCTATGAGGCCAATACCGCCAAGGTCGAGGCCTACGTGGCGGGGCTGAAGAAGACCGATCAGACGGCGATGCTCGATCAGCTGGTGCTGGCCTTCCAGGACCTGCAGGACAGCAGCGCGGCCTTGGCGGACAAGAAGGAGTGGTTCGGGGACCTGTATGGGTCCGCGCAAAAGGGATACAGCGGGCTGCAAGGGCTGCGCAATCTCTTTGCCGAGTACTTTGGCCTGTTCCCGATCCATAACAAGACGCTGGACGCGCTGAAGGCCAAGGAGGACGCGGCGGCGGGCAGTGTGCAGAAGTTCGCGGTGCAGGCGCTCAACAGCGGGATGTCGATCCGCCAGATTACCGAGAGGCTGACGGAGCTGGGGTATGGCAAGGAGCAAATCCAGGGCATCACGGACAAGTTGCTGGGGCTCACCGAGGAGGCTGGCCGTTCTGGTACCGGGCTCTCGCGCAGTCAGCAGGCGGTGGGTGCCGCGGGACTGGAGGCGGCGCGGGCGGTGGGTGCGGCGACGCTGCAGGTGGGCGCGGCGGTCACGGAGCTGGACAAGAAGCTGGAGACGCATCAGAAGGCGCTGGATGCGGCGCTGCGGGCAGAGGCCGCTAACTGGAAGGAGTTGGGGATCATCCAGCGCTCCGCCTTCGATGAACAGATGGCGGCGATCGATCGCGTGGAGGCGGCCAATACCGCACGGGCGGCGCGGGGCAATATCGGGGAGCGGGCGCGGGCGGTGGAGCTGATCAAGCTCACCGAGGATGCCGCGGCGGCCCGGCTGACGACGCTGGCCCAGTATTCCTCCAGCGCCCTGGCGCTGGTGGATCAGGAGAGCAATCGGCGGATCGAGGCGGCACGGCGCACCGGCGGGGATGTGCGGCTGGTGGAGATGGATATCCTGCGGCTGAAACAGACGGCACTGACGCAGATCGAGGGCGATTACAAGAAGCACATCGATTCGCTCAACCAGGATGAGCGGCGGCACCTCAGTGAGGTGACCCGTATCCAGAACGAGCTGCGCCAGCTGCAGATGACCACGGAGGACCGCATCCGCGAGCTGAAGCGCGGGGCGATGACCGATACCCAGGCCTATTACGATCGCGATCGGGAGGCGCTGGAAAAGCTGGCCGCGGCCAGGCAGGCCGCCACGCAGGGGCAACTCGAACTGGCGAGAAAGCTGGCGCAGGAGGGGATGGACCTTGCGGCGTCGAACTCCCGGGCCGTGGAGGACGGCGGGCGCAAGGTGGTGAGCCAACAGGAGGCCACTGCCCGGGCGATCGAGATCGTGACGGCGGGAGCCAAGATCCAGGCGGCCACTCTGCGGGAGGGGATGGCGGCCGAGCGCGACCATGCGGCGGAGGCAGCGGCGGCGGCCAAGGAGGCACAGCAGGGGCTGGCGGGGATCGCCCAGGGTGCCCGCGCGATCAAGGCCGAATTGGCGCAGGCGGTCAAGCTCGATATCACCTGGGACTCGCAGTCGCTGGACCTGGCGAAGCAGTCGGTGGATGAGTTGGTGCGGGGGATGGAGCCGTTGGCGAATGCCAAGGACTATCTGAAACAGGCGGCGGACGAGCTGGCCTCGTTCTCGGGTGCATTGGCCAATGCCGGTACCCTAGCGCGTGATAACCCCATCGTCTTGCAAGCGACGACACAGGCCCTGGACGAGAAGCTGAAAGAGGTCAAGATCAAACTGTCGACCCTGGGGCCGGATGTGCCGCCGGAGTTGACGCTGAGCGTGAAGGCGGCGAGTGATGCGGTGAATGGGGTGCAGACGGCGATCAGGGGATTGGAGACGCCGACGGCGAGCGAGCACACGGTGGCGACCAATGTGCCGGAGGTGGCCAAGAGTATCGACAGTCTGGACGGCCGCGATACCGCGTCGACGCACACGATCACGGTGGTGAAGGTGGAGGGCAACGCCCTGGGCGGCCTGATCCAGCGCTTTGCCGGCGGCGGCCAGGTGGACGGGTTTGCGGTACCCTCCTGGACCACGGTCCCGGGCGTGGGCAACGAGGATAGCGTGCCGGCGGGGCTGAGCCCGGGGATGTTCGTGCTGCGCAAGGCGGCGGCAGGCTATTACGGCGGGCTGCTGGATCGGCTGGCGGCGGTGGGGCGGTTTGCGGCCGGCGGGCTGATCCCGTCGCTGTTGATGCCGGGGGAGCGGTTGTTTGCGCCGGGGACCGTCAGCCGGCTGGGCGCGGGGCTGTTCGAGGGGCTGAACGCCATGCGCATCCCGCGGGCGCAGCTGGCCGCGGCCTTGGATGGGGCGACGGCACCGGTGGCGCGGTTTGCGGCCGGGGGCGGGGTGGGTGCGGTCAGCGCGGCAGGCCAGGCGACCGCCCGGCCCGATACCGTGCACATCAATGTGAATTACAACGGGCAGCGCATCGGGCCGCTGGCCGGCTCCCGCGACCAGGCGCAAGCGCTGGCGGCGATGCTGCGCGACCTGGCGCGGGCGGGCTGATGGATGCGCGCCTGACCATCGGATTCAGCAGCGCGAATGCGGCGGCGCCGGTCACCGCGGAGGCTGTCGCTCAGGTAGCGATCCACTTAGATGCGCGTTTGCCGGGCGGGGGTTCATCTCCTGGGGCGAGTGTTTCGGCAGACCTGTCGGCGCAGCTGCTGGTGCAGTTCGCGCCGGAAACTGCCAGCGATCCGGCGGGTTGGACTGACGGCGGCGGGGTAGACGGCGGCGGGGTAGACGGCGGCGGGGTAGACGGCGGCGGGGTAGACGGCAGCAGATTCACCGCGACGCGTGAGCCCTCGCCGCCGCAGTCGACAGGCGATCCAGCGGCCACATCGACCTGCCAACGGCTGACCGATCGCATCCGTTGGCGGCCCTCGCCGACGCGTTTTCCCGAGTGGCGGGTCGACCAGGTGACCTATGAGTCTAAGGGCTGCGATACCAGCGAGGATCTGCCTAAGCTGACCTGCCTGTGGGATAGCGCGACCAACCAGATCACGACAGACCCCGAGGATGCCTTCCTGACTGTGATGTGGCCTGAGGATCTACGCCCATTTATGTCGCCGTGGCAGGGCTACGCGGCGGCCACGGTGTACCAGCCACCCCTCGATCCCTACAAGCGAGAGCCCACTGTGGGTGTGGTGGCTGTCGTCGGACTGCGGATATTTCCGGGTGCGGTTTATGCGGATGGCCATTACAGCATTGCGGTGCCGGCCGCGGCCCTGGCGCCCGGCGCGCTGGTGGAGATCCGGCTGGTGCAGGGCAGGGTGTGTGTGGAGCGGCGGCTGTGGCAGGCGGGTGTGGATCTGGTGCCGTTCCCGGATTACGCGAACTTTCTCCCGTGGATGCGCGGCACCGCAGTGCCGGTATTTACCGCGTTTACCGCGCCGACAGCACCGGCGGCGACCGACGTCACCATTATCGGCACCGTGGGCGATCAGTGGATGGCGGGCGAGCGGGCGGTGGCGGTAACGTGCATCGGCCCGCTACCGCTGAGTGACGCCAAGGGCGCGGGTAACGATCGCGCCCTGGACAAGCTGGGGTTGCGCATCCCATGCCGGCTGATGTTCGACCATGACTTGGTGTTAGTGGATCGCTCAAGAGTCGGCACCGCCTCGGCCCCGCCGACGGGGCCGCATCAGGCGATGCAGCCGAAGATGTGGCAGCCTGATCCGAAACAGCACTACCTGCCCGGGGAGCGGCTGGACGGAAGAGTCACGATCGCGCCGAAGGACAGCGCCATGCGCATTGATACCAATGCGCTGCAGACGATGGCCGATGATTTCAGCCTGGGGGCGGTCGACCTGACGCGGGATATCGAGGTCACGATGGAGGTCGGCGCTGCGGGCGGGCGGGTGGCGTTCGAGGCGCAGGCGACGTGCCGGGATGGCTCGACAATCGCGCTGAAGCATCCGGCTCAGTGGCAGTTCTCACGCGATCCGTCGATGTTTTATTCTGCTGTGGTGACTGTGCCAGTGGCGCGGATATCGTTTGATAATTCGCCTGACTGGCTGATCGTCGAATGGGCCGGTAGCGGCTCCAACGGTTCGGATGGCGGGCGCGAGGAGATCCGTTTACGTGATTACTACCTGGCGGACCAGCAGAGCTTGAATTTCTCCCAGCGCTTGGGCTCGCATCTTGGCGGAAACGGAAGCGCGACGTTCTCCATCACAGTAAACGCGAAGTCGTATAAGGGCGGCGATGGCAGCGGGAACGGAAAGGAGATGGCGCGCGTCGGGCCTATTGCGCTGCACTACTCTGGCCATTGTGATTCCTACGACTTCCGTGTAACAGTATCGTCGCCCGATTACGCTATCGTGGTTGGAAAATAATGGCCATACTACTGGCGGGAATCGCCCTACCAAGCGGCTTGCGCTGGCCCGACGAGTTCTCCGCCGACCCGGTCGCGCAGTCCATGCGTCGCCGCCTGGACGGCGCGCCGACGATCTACGCGCGGGCCAATCAAGCGGGCCGCCCGATAACGCTGGAGGCCGACGCGTCCCAGTGGCTGACGCGGGTACAGGCCCTGGCGGTACAGGCCCTGGCCGCGGTGCCCGGGGGGCAGTTCCCCCTCGTGTTTGAGGAGCGCGCTGACCTCAGCTTCCACGTCTGCTTCCGCCATCACGAACCGCCGGCTCTGGACCTGCGTCCGCTGATCGATTACGCCGATCCCGGTACCGACGACCCCTACACCGGCACCATCAAGCTGATGACCCTATGAGCTGCGCATGACCATTCTGACCTCCGAGATCCAGTGGCGCCGCGCGGCACTCCTGAGCGACAGCATTCCGGCCAGCAACGGCGGACGCATGACGGCGACGCCCATCGTCAGCGGGGTGAAAAACAACCTGTTCCCGGACGTCTCGCAAGCCGAGCGGTCGGCGGGGATCGCGCACTGGCGCAAGGCCTTCGTTGCGGTGCGCTCGCCCGGTGCCGACGTGCTGCTGAACCCCAAGCTGAGTATCGAGGCGCCGAGCGCGGGCGACAGCTATCTGCTGCTCTACGCCGGCACCCACGACGATACCCAGGACGAGGTGATTGGGCGGCCCTACGGAATCGGCGTGCTGGCCGCCGCGGTCGGGCTGGGCGACACCGTTCTCAGCGTGGCTGCCGAGTCGGCCGAGTATTCGGCGATGAGCGACAAGCCATTCCAATCGGGCGACTTGGTGCGGATCGATGCCCGGGCCGATGTGCTGAGCGCAGGTGCCAGCGAGTACCGGACCATCGCTACCGTGACCTATGCCGGCGCTGCCATGGCCATCACGCTGGCCGAGGGCCTCACCGGGGCCTATGACGCGGGCGCCGTGGTGGCGAGCGTGCTACAGCCTGACGATGTGGCCTGTGTCTATGCCGATGTCGCCACCACGGGCGGCCTGACCTGCACCCCGGCCGGGGCGCTGGCCTTGACCAACCTGGGGGCCATCTTTCAGACCTGGACCGTGACCGTGACCAACGCCGCCACAGGCGCCCTAGCCGTGAGCGGAGACCTCGTCGGGGCCGTCGGTACCGGGGCGCTCGGAGCGACCCTGGCGCCGCTCAATCCAGCCTCCGGCACGCCCTATTTCAGTTTGGCGCCAGGCGCCTGGGGAGGCACCCCGGGTACCGGCGACACCCTGACCTTTTCGACCATCCCCGCGGCCGTTCCGCTCTGGTCTCGGCGCGTGGTGCCGGCCGGCGCGGCGGCGATCGCGGTCGATACCCTGGCGGTCTGCCTCGAAGGCGAGACCGCGTAACCTTTCCCACGGAGTGCTCCCGATGGCCGCCCCTTATCTGAACGACTGGTCCCCCGACGCGAAGGGCGCCGCGAACGCCGCGCTGCGGGCGGCAGTGGACGCCGAGACGGACCCTTCCTATATCAGCATCCACAGCAGCAGCGATACGCTGCTGGCGGAGATCCCCTTGGCCCGGCCGATCGGCAGTGTGGACAGCGGTACCGGCATCTGGTCGCTGTCACCCGATGGGCGGGAGGAGGAGGCCCCGGCCAACGGCACGGCGGCCTATGCGACCATCCGCGACGGCGCGGGGATGGGCCACCATTCGCTGCCGTGCGAGGCGGGGAGCAGTCCCGTGGCGGGCAAGTGCGTCCTCAACACGCTGGCCATCGCGGCCGGCAAGCCGGTTGAGCTGGTGAGCTGGACGGTGGGCTGAGGTGGCGACCATATCCGGCACAGTGCGGGACGCAAACGGGGCACTGGCGGAAGATGTACTGGTGCGGGCGTATCGACGAGATACGGGGGAGCCGCTAGGTAGCGCGCTAACCGGCGACGGATCAGAAGCCGTTTTGGGGGACGAGTATTTCGAGTCGGTCAAGCTGCTCTGCATAATGCAGGGAGCTAATGGGTCTGCGTCTTTTACCGACGCGTCCCTTGCAGCACGCACAATCACCGCAGAGGGTGCGCCCCACATCACCAGCGATGTTGGCCCATGGTCATCAGGGGGGTCGGCAGTGTTTGATGGGTCGTCCGACGGGCTATACACGAACGGCGACTCGTCAGACTTCGCTTCAGGGACCGGGGATTTTACCGTGGAGGCCCTGGTCCGTCCGAGTTCGGTCAGCGGCATACGCTGTCTGTTCGATCTGAGACCTTATGGGCAGGGGGCTTACCCCCTGCTGTATCTCAACGGAAATCAGCCCACGTGCTTCGTGGACTCGGCTAATATGACGGCCGGAGGCTCGGTCGGGACTGACGAGTTTGCACTGGTATCGTGGCGCCGGACCAACGGGCTATCCAGTCTGTGGGTAAATGAGACACAAGTGGCCTCCGTGGCGGACACTCACGCTTATTATGCTGGGTACGACAGGCCATATATTGCCCGGGGCTTTGATGGGTACCGGTTTGCCGGGCATATCGCAGGCGTGAGGTTTACGCGCGTAGCCCGCCCAATCGTCTACCCCGCCGCGCCATGGCCGGCGTTCGGCGCGATCCCCGCAAAGCCCCTCGGACAGTACGCGATCGAGGTGGCTTACACAGGGCTCGTTGACTTGCGCTATTACGCCCCCGACGGATCTAATCTACCTGACCTAACTAACACAGTAGACGTGCCGTGAGTTACAGCCCCCCGCCCTACGATGCGGCAGACGCTTCATGGGAGGGTGTCGGCGCCTATACCCGGCCGACCTACGATGCGGCCGACGCCTCATGGGCACCGTCTGGCGTGCGCGCCGTGGCAGTGTCGGATGGGCCGTGGGCCGCATCCGCGGCGGTACTGCTGGTCGATGGCGCTGCGGTGCAGATCGTTGCCCAGTCGAATGGGCCGTGGGCCGCATCCGCGGCCCTTGGGTATCTGCCAAATTGCGCCGTGGCAGTGTCGGATGGGCCCTGGGTCGCCAGCACGGCGAGTATACGGGCCCTAGCCCGGTGCGCGGGACTGTTCGATGCGCCATGCGCGATGCTGGCTGGCGATCCGGTCACTTCGCGATTTTCGGCGCCGGCGGCGATCTGCCTGGCCGTGAGGTTCGCCGCCCCGGCGGCGCTCACTGCGTCGGTGCGGGCGCGATTTGCAGCGCCGGCTGCGATGCTGGTAGGCACAGTCCTGATCTCGCGGTTTGCAGCGGTATGGTCGGCCCCCGCCGGGGTGGTACGCATCTTTGACCTCGCGCCGCTGGTGCAGCACGCACTGGCCGGCAGCGTGTCGCCGTTAGGTGTCACGGTGAGCTGCGACGTGGGATCGCCATTCTGGCAGGCCCAAATCGATCTCGCAGCTGATGAGTATTCGCAGATGGCGCTCGGCGATGATCTGACGCTGCGGACCGGTGCCGATGAGTGGGCGCTCGTGATCGACGGGATGCGGCGCGCTCGGCCGGATGGCTACACAGTCACCGCCCTGTCGCCCGTGTGCCGCTGGGGATCGCTCCGGGCGCAGACGACGCTCGGGGCCGTTGGTATGGCCCGCGCAGTGTGCGAGCGGCTATTGGATCAAGAGATCGATTGGCGGTGTGTCGATTGGCCCTTGCCGGCGAGCGCGGCCCTGCTGTCGGGCACTCCGCTGAATCTAGCGCGGCAGATCGTCGCGGCGGTGGGATCCGTGCTGGAGTCCGCCCCAGACGGGTCGCTGGTGGCCCGCCCCCGCGAGCCCATCAGCCCGCCAACAGCCAGCGGGCCAGTCGATGTTGTGATTACCGACGATGTGCTGTACGCCCACGACGAATCAGCAGGCAGCGCGATAACCGCCAACCGGCTGACGATCACGAGCGGCAACTCCAGCCAGGCAGCAAAGATCGACGTGATAGACAACCCGGCCGACCCAACGCACCGCACCGTGCGGGCCTACCCCTGGCCCTGGATGCCAATAACCCTGACCCACACCGGCGACTCATCGGTCACAATCGGTGCGCGTGTCGAGGTGCAGACGAGACACGTCGAGGCCCTCGTGGTCGTCGGCGGGGCAACGACGGCGAGTTATCCGGTGCAGGCGATCACCAGGTCTGCGTATCGCTACACAGACCTCGGGGAGATCAGCCACGATGGGACGGCGATCAGCCCGGAAACTGCGGGCGAGACCCAGATAGACCTGGAGTACAGCGCTCGGGCCTGGCAGTGGGAGGTTCACCATGATCGTGGAGAGACTATTCAGTTTCTGGCCGCGGAGGGCTGAGCGGTGTTGAGCAGTTTTCAGATTTCGTTCGGCGCAGCAGGAGGAGCCCCCGCGGGCGCCCACCTGAGCGCTGAAATTGACGGCAGGGCTGCAGGTCTAAATGGGGGGATGATGTCCTTTGTGCCCGGTGGCGCTGCGTGGTTCCTGGTGTTCACATCGGACCGCGTAACCTACTCGCGGCCGGTGTCTAGCTCCGGCGTAATTGAGGGCGGCCAGTCCGTTTCCGTGTCGCGCACTGAAGATCTGGTCTTTGGCGGGACCGACACTGCGAGCCTGAGTGTGCCGGCACAGTCGATCACGAGCGTCGTCTGGATCGGCCAATCCCTGGGCGACCCGGCCCTTGGCGATGACCGCATGAGCATCACAGCCGCGGCATCAGGCGTAGCGATTGCGCGGGTTACCTACACCGCCGCGGCCGAGGCGTGGCGCCTTACCAGCCCGGCCAGTGTCGCGGGCCTCACGGATTTCCCAATCCTCGTCTACATCCTAGGGTCCGCGCCATGACGATAACGATTGAGGTCCTGCGCGGGACTGGCGACCAAAGTGGCGCGGAGGTGTCCGACGCGCTGCTCGGCAGCAGTATCGATGCGGCCCTGGCCCGTGGGCGCGCAGAGCTGGACGCCCGGGCGCACGCGAGGGCACGGGTGCAACTTACGATAGATTACGATCCGGCCATCCTGCTGGGGATGCGCATCGCAGTGACTGACCCCGAAATGGGCGAAACCTGGCAAGGCAGTATCATTGGCCTGGCGCACGTCTGGGTAGGCGTGGCCGCTGAGACCCGGCTGACGGTCGACAGGTGCAGCGCGTGACCACGCCGCTCCAGGAACTGCGGGAGCTGCTGGGCGTCGTCGACTCCACCAGCGGCGTGGTGGTGCGCGTGTGGGAAGGGGCCGCGGAGGTCGCCACCTCGTCGGGGCTGCAGTCGGTCGGTCTGGGTGGGCAGTCGCTGAGGGTCGGAGAGCGGGTTACCGTCCGTGGTGGGCTAGCGTTCTCACGGGCGGCGGCAAAGCGGCGGTATGTGCTCTGATTCTCTCAACACTGTGTTGGTGGCGCCAACGCTGCGGATCGGCAGTTCTTTCGCATTTTTCGGAGAGTTCTTTCGCGCGCCGCCTGTCTGTTCCAGATCGTCGGCTACGCGCGCCTGATCGCCGCCGCTGGAACCTTGGCTAATGGCGCTTGCCAGGGCGGTGGCCAGCCTGCCGCGGAGGCCTGGTTCGCGATGCCGGCGGCGCCGTCGGGCGGACTCTCGGTGGCGGACGCCCTGGCGAATTTCGCGGCTGCCTGGCGCAATCGCGCGGAAACCGCTGCCTGCTGGCCCGACGGCTTCCGGCTCGGTGTCATCAGGGTTCCGTTGCCGACATCAGTGCTATGACCCCGGCTGCCGCCGGCTTGTCTTCGGCCCAAAATACTTGCCGCCTTGAACGGAGACAGGAAGGGCTGGCAGCTGGGCTGCTCCGGATCAGACCGGACGCCCCTGCCCTCGGAGGGCGAAAATCGCCTGGTCAATCAGTGCGCGGGCGACGAACAGGGTGCTGGTGTCGTAGAGCCGGCCCAAGGCCGCCTCCGCCTCGGCGAGGTCGATCAATCCACTGTGGTGGCCTTTGGCCACGATGCCCACCGAACCGACCGGGGTGACGCCAAGGCGCCGGGCAGCCTCGCGTGCCGCCAAATCGTCGGTGAGCAGCAGGGGTATCTGGAGGCGGGCGCAGAGGTGTAGCGCCGCACGTTCGCCACCGTGCAGGTGGGCGAGGGCCGCGTTCTGCGGCTCGGGCATGACCGGGTCCGGATGTTTTCGGCAGTGGCGTAGTTGCTTCAGCGCCGCCGCGGGCACGCGACCGCCGCGTGTGGCTTCTTGCCAGACGACGTCCGGGACCTGAATGGCGCGGAACAGGCGGAGTAAGTCCAGCAGGCCGATCTCGTACAGATGGATGAGTGGCCCGGCATCGGCGACCGCCGCTACTCCTTCATCGCCCATTCCAGGTCTTCCTGTACCGCCTGCCGCTGTCGATCCGCCAGTTCCACCGAGTCGATACCGGCCTCGGCGATGGCCTGGGTGCGGGAGATCTCGCCCCGCAGATAGCCTTCGAGGGTGAACTCCCGCCAAAGTTGGCAGAGGCCGACGCGAAAGGCGGCCGCCATCAGTTCGTCCTCGGGGCGATGGGTGGCCTGGGCGAGTTTGTTGAGATAGTGCGCTGCGGTTTGCATCGGGTCTCCTGGCCGTGCGCCCATCGCGGCGGTGCTGGGCGCGACGCCACGCTTAGGCGCGGGACTATGGCGGGACTTTAGGGCAATTTCCCTACGTCATCAACCCCGGGTTGGTCTTGGGGCCGCAGTGGTCAGTCGTTTTGGCAACGCCGTAACCCCTCTCCGGCGCTGCTGGCCATCCTCCATCGACCAAATCGGGTCCGCCCCGCGTGCCTGTCCGCAGTCACTGAATCGCAAACTTCACCGCCGAGGCCGCCGCGATCAGCCAGACCGGGCCTCCGACCTCGCGCGGGCGTCCGGCCAGGGTCTTGACCAGCGCATGGACGATGAACCCGATGCCGATACCGGCGGCGATCGAGAAGGTGAAGGGCACCGCCAGCGCCGTCACTACCGCCGGCAGATAGTCGGTCAGGTCGTCCCAATTGAGCCCTCGCAACGCCACGGCCATCAGGCAGGCGACGAACAGCAGCGCGGGCGCGGTGGCGAAATCGGGCAGCGACAGGGCCAGCGGGGCGAAGAACAGGGTCGCCAGGAACAGCGCGCCGGTCACGACGGCGGTTAAGCCCGTGCGCCCGCCCGCCTGGATGCCGGCCGCGCTCTCGATGTAGCCGCAGACGGTGGATGTGCCGAGTGCCGCGCCCAGCATGGCGCCGCCTGAATCCGCCGTCAGTGCCTCCTTGAGACGCGGAACCGTGCCGTCCGGTCGCATCAGCCCGGCCCGGTGCGTGACCGCGATCAGCGTGCCGGCATTGTCCAGCACGTCGATCAGGAAGAAGGTCAGCACGATGCTCACCAGACCCAGGTTGAGCGCGCCGGGGATGTCCATCTGGAACAAGGTCGGCATGAGCGAAGGTGGCGGTGCGATGACGCCGTGGAAGCTGGTCAGCCCGAACGGGATGCCGGCCGCGGCGGTCGCCAGTATCCCGATCAGCACCGCGGCGGCAATACCGCGCGCCGCCAGCGCCGCCATCGCGACGAAGCCGGCGCAGGCCAGGAGTGTGGTGGGGTTGCCGAGATGGCCCAAAGTCACGTAGGTGACCGGGTTCGCGGCAACCACGCCCATGTGCTCCAGCCCGATCAGAGCCAGGAAGAAGCCGATACCTGCGCCGATGCCCAGTTTGAGTGACAGCGGAATGGTATTGATCAGCCATTCGCGCAGGCGCAGCAGCGAGACGATCATGAACAGCACGCCCGACAGGAAGACCGCGCCCAGCGCCACCTGCCAGCGGATGTGCAGTCCGCCGACCACGACGAAGGCAAAATAGGCGTTCAGTCCCATGCCGGGCGCCAGCGCCAGCGGGAGGTTGGCGTACAGCCCCATGACGATCGAGGCGATGCCGGCACTCAGGCAGGTTGCCACGAACAGCGCCCCCTGGTCCATGCCGGTGCTGGCCAGGATGCTGGGGTTGACCGCCACGATATAGACCATGGCGAGCCAGGTCGTGATACCCGCGAGGACCTCGGTCCGGACAGTCGTGCCGGCCTCGCGCAGGCCAAAGAGTGCCATCGCAACCTCCGAAGTCAGCTGACGCTCAACCCATATTAAGGTCAGTTATCACGCCAATGCGCCAAGCTCGCCAAGGTTTTTCAGTGCGTTGTCGGTATTGTGCCATTTGTCCGGCAGCTGATCTGAACATATCACCTGCCCGATGCTATTCCTTGGCGAGCTTGGCGTCTTGGCGTGAGCAATTCTTGGCTCTAGGTTAATCGCCCTCGAACTCACACAACGCAAACACCTTGTGACCATGCTTTTCGAGCCGCGCGCGTCCGCCCAGATCGGGCAGGTCGATGACAAAACAACACTCCACGACCGTGCCGCCCATGCTGTCGATCAGCTTGCAGGCCGCCTCGGCGGTGCCGCCGGTGGCGATCAGGTCATCGACCAGCAGCACGCGCTCGCCCTTGGACACCGCATCGACATGCATCTCGATACGGTCGGTGCCGTACTCCAGGTCGTAGTCGTGGCCGACGGTTTCCGCAGGCAACTTGCCCTTCTTGCGAATCGGTACGAAGCCAACCCCCAATTGGTAAGCCAGGGCCGCGCCGATGATGAAACCGCGCGCCTCGATGCCGGCTACCCGGTCGATCTTCTGCGCGGTATAGCGATTGACCAGCTCATTGATGGTGATGCGAAAGCCCACCGGGTCCTTGAGTAGGGTCGTGATGTCGCGAAACATGACGCCTTGCTTGGGATAATGGGGAACGGTACGAATACGCGACTTGATGGGCATGGGGCTATATCCGGAAAAATTAGCGTGGATTGAGCAGGCGACCGGCCACCGCGTCCAGGTGTCGGACTACCTCGGGGTCGCGCGCCTCCGGCGGGGTGATCAGTGCGTGCTCGAGCGCGCAGCGGCAACTGCAGGCGGCGGCGCCGGCATCGCCGTGCAGGCGCGGCGCGACCTTCTTCACCAGGCTGCGGGCGTTGTCGGCATTGGATAGCAGTACCTTGACGATGGCATCGACCGTGACGTCGTCGTGGTTGGGATGCCAGCAATCGAAATCGGTGACCATGGCCACTGTGGCGTAGCAGAGCTCGGCCTCGCGCGCCAGCTTGGCCTCCGGCATGTTGGTCATGCCGATGACGTCGCAGTTCCAGCTGCGATAGAGCTCGGACTCGGCCAGACTCGAAAACTGCGGCCCTTCCATGACCAGATAGGTGCCGCCGCGCGCCACCTCGATGCCGGCGTCGCGCGCCGCCGCCTCCAGATGGTCGCCGAGCCGGTGACACACCGGGTGGGCCATCGACACATGCGCCACCAGGCCGGTGCCGAAAAAGCTCTTGGTGCGGGCAAAGGTGCGATCGATGAACTGGTCGACGATGACGAACATGCCGGGACGCAGGTGCTCGCGCAGCGAGCCCACGGCGCTCACCGAGATCACGTCGGTGGCCCCGGCGCGCTTGAGCGCGTCGATGTTGGCGCGGAAGTTGATGTCGGAGGGCGGAATCTTGTGCCCGCGACCGTGGCGCGGCAGGAACACCATCTGTTGCCCGTTGAGCTCGCCGCAGAGCAACGCGTCGGAGGGCTCGCCGAAGGGTGACTCGATGCGCTCCCAGCGCGTGTTGGTGAGCCCTTCGATGTCGTAGACACCGCTGCCGCCGATGATGCCGAGCACCGGGGTGCTACCGTTGCCTGCCATTGAATGTTCTCCGAAAAGGGGTTTGCCAACAGGGCGGAGAGGGTACACTATTTCGCAGGTCCCAGTCATCAACGGGCGCGTCACGCGGCGCCCACCCGGGCGGCGCCCCGGGGGCTCACAACCACCCTGGTGTTCCAGGTTCGTCCCGCGGCGGGTTGCCGCTGCGCCATCCGGGCGCGCTCGGGCGGCGTGCCGGACCGGAAATTGTGAATCACACCTGACCCCCTCGGCGAGCGTTGCTCACCGAGTGGACCCATTTCGATGCAACCGTTAGGTAGGGCAGGTATGGTGTCTCAGATCATTCCCGAAGCCAATTATCTCATGCGCATGGCCGATGGGACCATCAAGCAGGTCAATCCCTTCACCCACACGGAGGTCTGGACCGTTCCGGGCCGGGGCAATCGGCCGCTGGGGGTCAGCTCACCCAACCCGGCGCCCATCGATCCGGCGGCACACGATGCCTATTGTTCGTTCTGCGTCCGACGCTATCTGGAGACGCCTCCCGAGAAGGCGCGGCTGATCCGATCGGGCGATGGCATGCAGACGCTGCGCCACCTGCATGTCGAACACCTGTTCGATACGGTGGCCGAATTCCGCCGCATCCCCAACCTGTTTGAGATCGTGTCATTCGACTATTGGCAACAGAACTTCGACTACCAGATGCCGGAACACCTCGCCGCACACAAGTCCGATTACCTGGCCTCGGAGCCGGGTCGTGCGCACGTACTGAAGGTGGTCGATCAACGCTTACGGGCCGCTGGTCTTGATGAGGCCGAGTGCCACCTGCTGTCCGTTGACGAGCGTCTGCAGCTGGCCGACGCCTTTTTTGCCGGTGGCCATGACGTGATCGTGGCCCGGCGCCATTTCATTGATGGCGCCACCCATGAGCATCAGCTGGCCTCATCGGGGACCCTGACCCCACAGGAGCATGAGCAGTATATGGGCTTTACGGTCGATGCCCTGCGCGATCTGTTTGCCAATAACCGCTATATCCGCTATGTTGCCGTGTTCCAGAACTGGCTCAAACAGGCCGGTGCGTCATTCGATCATCTGCACAAACAGCTGGTGGCGATCGACGAGCGCGGCGTGCAGAACGACCTGGCCTTGCGGCGGGTGCGGGATAATCCGAATATGTACAATGAAGCGGCGGTCAACTTCGCGGGCTACCGCAATCTGGTGGTGGCCGAAAACGACTACGCCATCGCCTTCGCCGGCTTCGGTCATCGCTTTCCGACCCTGGAGGTCTTCTCCAAGAGCGAGCACAGTGAGCCGTGGACCCACTCGGCGGACGAGCTGCGCGGCATGTCGGACCTGGTGCATGCCTGCCATGCCGCCGCCGGACCGGACATCCCCTGCAACGAAGAGTGGAACTACAAGCCGCCCGATGTGGATGTGCCGATGCCGTGGCGCATCCTGATCAAATGGCGCGTCTCCAATCCGGCGGGCTTTGAAGGCGGCACCCGGATTTATGTCAATACGATCGACCCTGAGGGCCTGCGCGACCGGGTGGTGCCGCGGCTGTTCCAGCTCAAGAACGAGGGCAAGATTGCGCCGATGAAGATCGCCTTTGAATGCGCGTGCATTCCCAATTGCCTGCGGTATAACCCGGCCGTACGGTAGTGGGAAGCGCCTGACGGAGAGGGGCGGCTATCGTCGGGATGTCATATTCCGCAGTGGCGTCGATCATTATGCCGGTCGCCCCAGGCTCCACCGTTCTCGTGACACCGCTCCAGCAGTGTCACGCATGTGCCAGGCGCTGTGCGCCCCGAGGACCGGCGGACAAAAGGATGAGCCAGACCGCGCCAGCGTACCGGCGGGTCGTCCTATGCCATCAGTCACTTCCAACGCCAGTGATCGCTGCCGGACTCTCCGCCGACCTTGGTGGTAGCCTGGCCGCTCGTCGAAGCATGTATATTTGACGGCCAAGAGGCGCCGTAGCACAATCCCCAGCGTTTCTCGGCTTGCCGAGTCAACGTCCAACCACAGGCTGCGCCTGTCGTGAGAATGCGATATGAGCCTTTCCATTCACCTACCAACGATGCTTGAAGAGCGACTGGCGCATTATTGCCGGGCACATGACATCACCGAAGATGAAGCTATCCAGATCGCCCTTCAGCAATTCTTGAGCGAGACCCCCGGGCTCACTCCCTATGCGCTGGGCGTTGAAGGCTTTGGCGCGGATCAGACCCATTGCGGTGATATCGCAAGAAATAGCCGTCAGCTACTGCGGGACCGCTTTCGTGACCCCGCTACTCGTTCATGTGGAGGTTCCGGATATGAGACATCATGACATTCTAGGCGATATCCATGCACTGGAAGAAGATCTTCTCGAGTTCGAGCGCAAGTATGGGCTACGTTCCGAGACATTTCACCCTGCCTATATGAATGGCGAGGAACCGGAGGACGATAGTTGGACCCTGGATTTCGGCGAATGGGCGAGCGTTTATCGTATTTGGCTCGCGCGGCAAGCCGAGTATCGCAACGAAATTCAACGAATTCAGCGAAATGCGCCCAGTCTTGCGGGATTGATCCGGATTGCTGCATGAGCGAGCATTTTCGCACACCGGAAGATTACGAGCTGTTCCTTTATACACTTGCGGAGCGGTTTACGGCCGTCCGCCGGTCAACGCTCAGGTTTATTCGGCGCGGTGCCACGCTGGCGCGGGTAGCCGGGGAACGTGAGTTCGATCACGGGCTTCGCTTGACTCTGCGCGAGCGGATTACATTCGACCGCCTCCCTCTCGTTATCGATTGGTATGGATACGAGATATGGAAGGGTAACGAAAAGCTCTATTGGTATGACTCTCAGCCACACCCGGACGAACCTTTGCTCCAGAGCACGCACCCGCATCACAGGCATAGCCCGCCGGACATCAAGCACAATCGCGCGCCTGCTCCGGGAATGAGTTTCGTGCAGCCTAATCTGTTGAAATTAATTCCGGAAATCGAGGCGTTGCTGTGCGATGTCGAAAAATAGGACGGAACGAACGCAGAACGATTAGCATCATTCCTTAGCCAGCAGGAATCGATAAGAGTCGCCGCCGTACTTCTTTCAAGAATTCAATGACATAAGGAAGGGCTGTGTCGGCACGCCAGATGTCAGCGTCGTTGTAGGTGCCGAGCATCTGCGGGAACTGACCTGATCGCAAGACGTTCATGATGGCTCTGCGGGTATTGTCGTCATCGAGATCCAACGGGGGATCTGGGTGGTCTGTTGCCGGGTCTTGGCCGACAAGCTGGGTGTATTCAGTGTCGGTGTAGCCATTTTTTATAGCAAAATCGACGAAAGTCCATGAAATGCTGGTTCCTACTGCTCTCATCGGTGGAACGCCTGCGTGCGTGGACCCCCAACCCAGTATCCAGTCGCCGACGCAGATAGCGTCGTCGCTGGGATGCACTTCCCAGCAGTCAGAAAAATATTCCTCTAAAGCGGCCTGTTCCAGGCCTGCGGTCTCAGGGATCTCGTGTTGAACAGCCGACCGATTGACTCTGCCACCTTCCGCGTTCGCCCCCCATATCACATGGATGCGGTTCAGTTTGCTGAAGCTATAGTCTTTCAGGTTCGGGACAGCGGATTGCTGAGCGGTATCTTAAAATATCAGTCTGTTCGCGATGGCTTTCTGCCAGTCGCGAACTAAGCGGGCGAGACGTTACAGTTTTTTTTTGTTTGGTGGGGTAGTCGGCATTGGCTTGTTTCCGATAATATTCAAAAATAATATTAAGTTTTTTAATGCTTTTCTCGTTTGTGAGTAGCACCCCTAACTCATAATTGCCGTTGTCCCCAAAACCGTTCGCCGATAGGTTAGGGCTGCCGAGAAAAGCCGCCTCTTTACCAATATAGAGCTTTGAATGCAAGTCTTCGAGCAGGTAGAGTTTGTCCCAGCCAATCGCGTCGCCCAGTTCTTCTATGGCAAAGGGATTAGAGCCGGGTTTAGGGGAAACGATCACCGCTTCGAGTAGGCCGGGATCGACGACATAGCGCCGCCAATCCTCCCCGACGAGCGCGACTGCAATTCTTACAGGCTTGATGGACTTTAGGGCGGCGGCGCGGCTTTTCGCGGATTCGTAGATTTTCATCGATTCACCTTGAACTACCGGACAGCGCCTTCCTTGGCAATGCTGTCATCGGCATCTCCGCGCTGGGCGCTTCCTTCGCGCCGGTGCGCTGCGATTAGATCAGCGCCGGTCCAGCGGCACCCACTTGCGGTTTTCCGGCCCGACATAGTTGGCGCTGGGACGGATGATCTTGTTGTCCTGGCGCTGCTCGATGACGTGGGCGGTCCAGCCGGTGATGCGCGCGATCACGAAGATGGGCGTGAACATCGCGGTGGGGATGTTCATCTGGGAGTAGGCGACGGCGGAGAACCAGTCGAGGTTGGGGAACATCTTCTTCAGGTCCCACATGACGGTCTCAAGCCGCTCGGCCACCTCGAACATGCCGCTGTCCTGGTTGCCCTCGGACAGGCGCCGGGCGACGCTCTTGATGACCTCGTTGCGCGGATCGCCGATCGTATAGACCGGGTGACCGAAGCCGATGACGATCTCTTTGCGCTCCATGCGGGCCTTGATGTCGGCCTCGGCCTCGTCGGCGGTGGTGTAGCGCTGTTGGATCTCGCAGGCGACCTCATTGGCACCGCCGTGCTTGGGTCCGCGCAGTGCCCCGATGGCGCCGGTGATGGCGGAATAGATGTCGGAGTTGGTGCCGGCGATCACTCGCGAGGTGAAGGTGGAGGCGTTGAACTCGTGCTCGGCGTAGAGGTTGAGCGAGGTGTGCATGGCGCGCACCCAGGCGGTGGAGGGGGTGTGCTGGTGCAGCAGGTGCAGGAAGTGCCCGCCGATGGAGTCGTCCTCGGTTTCCACCTCGATGCGCCGG
>CAILVI010000013.1 GCA_903837595.1 uncultured Thiodictyon sp. | reverse complement strand
GGAACGTGACGTTGTCGATGCTGAACACCTCCCGATTCGGGATAGCCTCCACCATGTGCCAGTTGCCCTGGATGACCCCCTGGCAGCCGGCCAGCATGGGCCATAGCAGCCCGGCCAGTCCCAACGCCGTGCATCGCCTGCAAATGCGCGCAAAGTTCACCTGACGTCACCTCCGCATGTGGTTCGCTCGGCCGCCCATGATAAGCGATCTGTCGGCGGCCGTCTCCGATGGCGTCCAAGTCCCTCTCCGCTACCAGGTGGAACTTACTCGGGGGTCGCCGCGCGCTCGCCCGTCGAGTAGCATACGCGGGGCGGGCGGGAAGCTCGCCTGCAGGCGAGCGACTATGACGGATAGCGAGAAGATCTTCTGGGGTGCGGTCGCCACGGTGCTTTCTGCTGTTGTAGTCGCCGGAATCGTTGGGCTCGTGAAGCTCATTCGGGGAAAGAGCGAAGACGCTGTAAAGGTCGCGGGAAAGCTGTCGCAAGGCATGGACCTGCAGCTCCTGCAAGCTGTCGGATGTCCGAGCTTGGTCCTTCAGGTTGTCGGCAGAAGCAAACGCCCGGCGAAGATCGGGCGGGCGTATCTCGCAGTACGCGGCGTCAATATCATCCCCGCTTTCGAGCGAGCCTTCGGGGCGAGTTTGGCGAAGCTTCCGCCCGGTCGTTCCACGCGTGATATTGTCTTTCGTATGTTCCTGCCCCCGATTAGTAAACCGAATCACCCGCAAGGCTGGTCACTGGAACGGGACGAAACAGCCGCATTCATAATGCCGATGCTTGCCCCTGGATTAGAGATTGCGGCGCACTGCCCGTCAGAAGATGCATGGCTTGGAGTCAGCCTGATTGACGGGACGGATATTGAGGTGATTCGTGGCATCGAAATCAAGAACCAGATAGAGGCGATCTTCGAGCTCTACGGCGACAAACCTTACAGGCTGAATCCTGATATAGTGATCGATATCCAAATCTCTACGATTTCCAGCACACCACCAGATACGTCGATGATCGGGAAAACGAATCCCAAGGCGGTTGAACTTGATCCAGACGAACTATTCAACCGCAGGCCCCCTCCCTCCGACTCGGAGAAGGAATAGGGGCGACAGCCGAAGCCGTCGCACACCAAGACGCCGCCGGCTCGAAGCCCGTCAGCAGTCAGGCTTTCTCTATCGCGTTCAACATCTCTTGGATTCTCACCTTCTCGGCGTCAAGCCCCCGCTTCTTGCCTGCAATAAGCTCATCATCCCGTCGATGCTAACGTGGGCGACCAACGCCTGCCTGACCGCCGTCGGCGGCCGCGGTAGAATCGGTAACCACAATGCCCGGTCAAACCTGCGATGTCCTGGTCATCGGCGGCGGACACGCCGGCGCGGAAGCCGCCTGGGCGGCGGCTAATCTCGGCGCGCGCACCATCCTCGTTACGCACCGGCGCGACGCCATCGGCCGCATGTCCTGCAATCCGGCCATCGGCGGGATCGGCAAGGGCCAGATCGTTCGCGAGATTGACGCCCTGGGCGGGTTGATGGGGCTGGTCGCCGACGAGGCCGGCATCCAATTCCGCATGTTGAACCGC
>CAILVI010000012.1 GCA_903837595.1 uncultured Thiodictyon sp. | reverse complement strand
CCTTTTAGGTGTAGGTTTTTTGCTCCTTAACACAGGCGGGGTACCATGGGAGTATGTCTTCTACTCCCCTTCCTACACAGTCCGACCTTGCCACATGGGTGACAGAAGTAGACAAGCACTTGCCCCACCTGAGCAAGCCCCAAGCTTACGGTCTCGCCTTGTGGAGCTTTGGCATGGTCATGGCCCAAGCGAGTGGACTAACCACCGTCAGTACCTGGCTGGCCTGCTTTCTCGGGCATTCCCCCGACACGACCCGCCAACAACTGCGTGAGTGGTACGAGGAAGCGGCGGCCAAAAAGAGCCGTGGCGCCACCAAAGGCGTCAAACGCCAAGCCGTGGACGTGGGCGCCTGCTTTGCGCCCCTGCTCGCGTGGGTGTTGGAAACGTGGCCCGCGACCGAGCCGCGCTTGGCCCTGGCCTTGGATGCCACGACACTGGGTCAAATTTTCACCATTCTGGCCATCAGCATCGTTTATCGCGGTTGCGCGATTCCCATCGCCTGGAAGGTGCTGCCGGCGTGCACGAAAGGCGCGTGGCAACCGCATTGGTTGGCGTTGTTGGCGCATTTGGAAAAGATCATCCCCCCGACGTGGTGTGTCCTGGTCCTGACGGATCGCGGCCTCTATGCGCACTGGTTGTACCATGCCATCATCCACTTGGGCTGGCATCCCTTTATGCGCATCAATGCCGGCGGCAAGTATCACCGCTTGGGGCTGGGCGACTTTTTGCCCTTGGCGAACTTGATCCAGCCCACCGGGCAGCTCTGGTGCGAAGCGGTCACCTGTTTCAAGGCCCATCCCTTGGCCTGCACCCTGTTGGCCTACCACGATGCACTCCATACAGACGCCTGGCTGATTGTCACCGACTTGGACCCCCCACAGGCCAACATTGCCTGGTATGGCATGCGCGCCTGGTGCGAAGCCGGGTTCAAGGACTTCAAACGCGGCGGCTGGCAGTGGCAACATACCCGCATGACCGACCCGGCCCGCGCCGAGCGGCTGTGGCTCGCCCTGGCGGTCGCCACCTTGTGGGTCGTGCGCGTCGGCGGCGAAGCGGATGCCCACCTGCCCGTGAGTTCCCTGGACGCCTTGCCGCCCACGCACATTGCCCGACGCCGACACCAGCCCCACACCCGCTTACGCTTGGTGAGTTGCTTTAAGCGGGGGGTGATGGTGATCTTGACCGCCCTCGTCGCCTCACGCACCTTACCCTTGGGTACCTTTCACCCTGAACCTTGGCCTGATACGTTAACGGGACAAAAAACCTACACCTAAAAGAGGGAATGGGCGGGAGACCGGCGTCGTAACGTTGCAAACGTGACCTAGATATCATTGGACAATTGGACTTGAGCCACATCGATCAGCACTTTTCGAGGCTTGGGGGAGGCACCGCGATTGCGTAGGAAGCAAAGCAATTGTCAGAATCCCTGAGCTTCTGAACAACCTGAACTCGCTGACGCACACCCTCCAGCGGGTTCAGCTTTTTAATGTCTCGTGCTTAGCCACCGGAGCATGACGACGACGACCAACCCCAGCAGCGCCAGGGCAGGCAGCTTGTAGATGCGGGGGAGGAGCAGCGCCAGCGCGCCGAACACGGCGCAGAAGATCCAATAGCCGACGACAATCTGGCGCTGCGAGAAGCCGCGGT
>CAILVI010000011.1 GCA_903837595.1 uncultured Thiodictyon sp. | reverse complement strand
TTGCGACCGTACCCCACCGGACCCAAAAAATCCATCGGTTACCGCTTGGTATCATGCCCCATCGATCGGAGGTGGCGCCAAACTTAAACCATGGGGCCAGATTATAACAGATTGAGCAAGAAAGGGGTTTGCGGTTTCTGGCCAGGCACTAACATAGCCCGGAAGGAACGGATTTTCTTGCTCGATGTGGGTACTGGGCAGTCCGAGCACCTGCCGCATCGCTTTCAAGATCGCCGGACGCGACAACTCGTAGACGGCACGCAACACCCACTCCAACTCAAGTAACACTGAGTGGGCGATCAGGATGGTCTCGGGGCCAGCCAATAGGTCGGCGGCCTTGCGGGCCTGGACTGGATCGTCATTCGCTGACTCAGATTTCTCAGCAGGGGCCAATCAGGCTTTCTGCCGGAATACCAAGCCCCCGATGCAGACGTCGAATCATCGCAAGGCTCAGCGTGCGCTTGCGCGCAAGCACTTCATATACCCGATGCGGGGGGCCAATATAGGGCTTCATGTCCGCCACCGTCAGGCCCTGTTGCTCCATCCTGAACTTGATAGCCTCGATCGGATCGGGCGGCGGCCCGGGATGGTGTCGCGCCTCATACCCCTTTACCAAGGTCGCCAGCACGTCCAGGGCGGAAGGGTCAGGTCTTGCAATCACGCAGTCGGCAGCAATCACGCGCCGTTTCCCGACTGCCACCGCCGCCGCAGGTCGGCGGCAACACCCGCGCCCATCGCCTCCAGGCTCTTCACCGGACCCGCGTAGCCGGTGCATCCCAGACTCTCCTCGACCGAGGTGGGCTCAAACGGTTTGGTCGCGCGTAGCACCAGGGCGTCGCCTCGGTCTTCAATGAAGAATTCGGTCCCCGCGCCCCAGTGGTGGCGCGCCCGCAGATCGGCCGGTATGACAAGCTGCCCCTTCGTAGAGAGCCGAATAGTTTCCATGGGTTAAGCCCAGGTAAGATTTGACAAGCCTTACTCCAGCACCACTTTCTTCAGGATGCACCCGATCCGGCTGCGGACGACCAATGTGAAACCAGGAGGTGGTGTGAGCGATGAGGCAGCGCTTGCACACACCGAAACAGCGCTGGATTGCAAGACCTGATCCCGAGCCATTGCATGACCCCGAGCCCTGCGCAATCAATATTTCGGAACCAACCCCGCCTGTTTGCAGAGCTCGTTTGCGGTGATGCGATCGAATTGTTTGTGCCGCTTGATCGGAATCACTTTCTTGCCGTCTGTATAGATCGCATGGTTGGCGCCTTCCCGGAGCAAACGGAAGCCATTGGCCTCAAAGTAGCTCACCAAATCACGCCGTTTTACCGACAAGGTCCAACTCCACTGGCAGCTGCTCAAGTAAGGCGTTGCCGACCGGGATTTCCCGGCCAAGGTCTTGGTATGCCTGAACCATCTCGTGCAACGCATCGCGGAGCATTGCCCGGCACTCTTCGAGGGTGGCACCTTCAGTGATGACCTCGGGCCAGTCGATCAACTGACCCATGTAGCCGCCGTGAAAGCAGGTATATCGTGCTGTGTAGGTTTGCAGCATGTTGGTTAACTCTGGTCAGGACAAGGCGGCGGAAGGTTATTCCGCCGGCCCAGTATTCGCCCCACTGGTAGTCGCGTCAAGCCGGACCGGGGGTCCGCCGTGGGGAACAATGCCCCCGGCTGAGAACCGCGAGCCGCCTGACGGCGACTGGCCGACAGGACGTCGGCGCTCCCATGGCCCCGCCTGTCCCCATCCCCACAACGCCGCGGCCTCGCACCTGTCGGCTTGCCGACAAGGCCGCCCTCCCCAGCCAGCTAAGTCACGAAAAATATGCCCGTTTCGCCACGCCGCCGAGTCCGGCACGGGCTTTGCTTTACCGTCTCCAGAGTCAATTTGAAACCCCCGGGCCGGGCGCCCGCGACTTCCTGGAGGTATGTGATGGAGTTGAAGGTGATCGATCCCGGCACGGGTAGCGGCGCCGCGGCTGGTTGTGCGTCGAGCGGTTGCGGCGGCAAGGCCGACGCGCTGGCGCATCTGCCGGAGCATATCCGCGCCAAGGTCCACAACCACCCCTGTTATTCGGAGGAGGCCCATCACCACTATGCACGTATGCACGTGGCAGTGGCCCCCGCCTGCAATATCCAATGCCATTACTGCAACCGCAAGTATGACTGTGCCAATGAGTCGCGCCCGGGAGTGGTGTCGGAGGTTCTGACCCCCAACCAGGCAGTGAAGAAAGTCATCGCGGTCGCTGCCAATATACCTCAGATGACGGTGCTCGGCATTGCCGGCCCCGGCGATCCATTGGCCAACCCCGGGCGCACGCTCGACACCTTCCGCCAGCTATCGGAAAAGGCGCCGGACATCAAGCTGTGCGTCTCCACCAATGGCCTGGCACTCCCGGAGGTGGTGGATGAGCTGTGCGCGCACAACATCGACCACGTGACCATCACCATCAACTGCGTGGACCCGGACGTGGGGGTCAAGATATATCCCTGGATCTTCTGGAAGGGCCGTCGGGTCAAGGGCCGCAAGGGCGTGGCGATCCTGATCGAGCAGCAGCAGAAGGGCCTGGAGATGCTGGTGGCGCGCGGCGTACTGGTCAAGGTCAATTCGGTCCTGATCCCCGGCGTCAACGATGAACACCTCAAAGAGGTCAGCCGCGTGGTCAAGGCCAAGGGGGCCTTCCTGCACAATGTGATGCCACTGATCGCCGAGCCCGAGCACGGCACCTTCTATGGTGTGATGGGCCAGCGCGGGCCGACCCATGAGGAACTCCAGACGCTCCAGGACGCCTGCGCCGGGGATATGAATATGATGCGCCACTGCCGCCAATGCCGGGCGGATGCGGTGGGGATGTTGGGTGAAGATCGGGGGCACGAATTCACGCTGGAGAAGATCGAGACGATGGAGATCGATTACGCCCAGGCCATGGAGCACCGGCGCCAGGTCCATGCCACCATCGAGGCCAATCGGGAGGCGCAGCGCAAGAAGAGCGGCGAGACCTTCATCTCGATCGCCTCCATCAAGCGGACCAAGAAGGAAACGCGTCCGGTCCTGATGGCGGTGGCCACCACCGGCGGCGGGGTGATCAATCAGCACTTCGGCCACGCCCGGGAGTTCTTGATCTACGAGGCGAATGCCACCGATGTGCGCTTCATCGGCGTACGCAAGGTGGAGCTGTATTGTGCCGGAGGGGATACCTGCGGGGACGCGGAAACGGCGCTTGCCAAGACCATCCGCACGCTGTCCGGTTGCGAGGCGGTGCTGTGTTCCAAGATCGGCTATGAGCCCTGGGGCCAACTGGAGGCGGCGGGCATCACGCCTAACGGCGAGCACGCGCTGGAGCCGATCGAGGAGGCGGTCGCCGCGCTCTACCGTGAACTGGCTGCCGCCGGGCGCCTGGAACAGCCGATGCCTGCCGTGGCGAGGATGCGTGCCTGAGTTCGCGCACGCGCACTGACCGTCGGAAGAAGAACGGTCCCCTGCGGACCACTCTTCCGGCGTCCTTAGGCTGAACCCCACCCCGACCCCGCTACGCCGGAAGAGAGGAGACTGACCGATGGCATACCAGATCGTTGAAGGCTGCGTGAACTGCTGGGCCTGCGAGCCATTGTGCCCAAGCCAGGCCATTGTTGCCGCAAAGCCGCATTTCTTGATCGACGCGGCCAAGTGTACCGAGTGCGAGGGCGACCATGTGGCGCCCCAGTGCGCGGGCATCTGCCCGGTCGAGGGGGTGATTCTGGATTCGCTCGGGGTGCCGCTCAACCCGCCCGGGTCACTCACCGGCATCCCTCCGGCCCGCCTGGCCGCGGCCATGGCCGAGATCCAGGCGCGCTGAACCATGGCCACCTTTAACCTACCGGTACCCGGCGAACTGGTCTTCTACGAGAAGCCCGGCTGTCTCTCCAATGCCCGCCAGAAGGCCCGGCTGGTCGCGGTCGGGCACTGTCTGGAGGTCCGCAACCTGCTGCTCGAACTCTGGACCGCGGAGCGCCTGCGACCCTTCTTCGGCACCCGCCCGGTGGCCGAGTGGTTCAACCCCTCGGCGCCGCGCATCCGCAAGGGCGAGGTCCAACCCGCCGCGCTGTCCGAGTCGGAGGCCCTGGCGCTGATGGTCGCCGACCCGCTGCTGATCCGTCGGCCCTTGATCGAGACGGCCGGACTCTACGACTGCGGCTTCGAGCCCGGCCCGATACTGCGAGCCCTGGGGGTCGAACTGGAGGACGGCGAAGACCTGCAATCCTGCTCCCGGGGCGGCGTCGACCCCGTGTGCCCAGAAGGGCATTCGACCGTCTCAATGGCCGCGTCCGCCGAGTCCCCGGGAGTCCGCGGGTGAGCGTCGCGGCTGCCGCATCCGAGACTCCGTTCGAGGTGACGTCGAAGGCCGGCCCTGCGGGCGCCGTCGAGATCGCGCCCGGGGTGCAGTGGATCGGCGCACTGGACCCGGCGTTACGTACCTTCGACATCATCCTGCGCACCGCCAACGGGACGACCTATAACTCATTCCTCGTGCGTGGCGACGCCGGGGTCGCGGTGGTGGATACCGTCAAGCTGGAGTTTTCCGACGACTTCTTTCGCCGGCTGGAGTCGGTTGCCGACTACTCCGAAATCCGGGTCATTGTGCTCAACCACCTGGAGCCCGACCACAGCGGTGCACTCCCGGAGTTGATGCGCCGCGCTCCCCAGGCCCGCCTCTATATCTCGACCCGTGCCACCTCCATGCTGAAGGCGCTGCTCAAGCCCAAGGAGGCGGACCGCCCATTCGAATACGAGACGGTCGGCACCAATGATGAGGTATCGCTCGGCAATCGCACTCTGCGTTTCCTGCATACCCCCTTTCTGCACTGGCCGGACACACAGTGTACCTATCTGGTGGAAGAGGCGGTCCTGTTCTCCGGGGACATCTTCGGCTGCCACTATTGTGACAACAGATTCTTCAATGACTTGGTCGGTGACTTCCGGTTTTCATTCGATTATTACTATGCCCACATCATGCGGCCATTCAAGGCCCATGTGGTGGAGGCACTGAAGCTCATCGAGCCGCTGCGGCTCACGATTGTGGCGCCGACCCATGGCCCCATCCTGCGCGACCGCCCGCGCCGCTATGTTACCCACTATCGGGAGCTGTCCACCTCCAGCCTGACTGAACGGATCGGCAACGAGGACCGCTCGCTCATCGTCTTCTATATGAGCGCCTACGGCAGCACCGCCCGCATGGCGGATGCCATTCGCGCCGGGGCCGAGGAGACGGCGGGGATACGGGTGTCGCTCTATGACCTGGAGGGCGGCGAGACCGGGCCCTTTGTGGACCTGATCGAGGAGGCGGATGCGCTCGCCTTCGGTTCCCCCACCATCAATGGCGATGCGGTGAAGCCGGTGTGGGACCTGCTGTCTTCACTCGCGGTGGTCAATCTCAAGGGCAAGCTCGGCGCCGCCTTCGGCTCCTATGGCTGGAGCGGTGAGGCAGTGCGGATGATCGAGGACCGGATGCGGGGCCTGAAGATGCGTGTGCCGGTACCGGGCCTGCGGCTCAAGCTGATCCCCACCGACGAAGAACTCATCGAGTGCCGCGACTTCGGCCGTCAGCTCGCCACCGCCCTGGTGGGGGGCGAACAGGGGCGGGTGATCGATTTCTCCGAACTTGGATAATTTCTCAACCAGACAATCAGGAGTCTGACACCATGGCAAAAGCCAAAGTAACCTTTGAAGACATCAACCAGACGGTCAATGTCCCGGCCGGAACGCGCCTCATCGAGATCTCGGAAAAGATCGGGGCCGGGATCATCTACGGCTGTCGCGAGGGCGATTGCGGCACTTGCATGACCCACGTCGTCACCGGCTGGAACAATCTCACCGAGCCCTCAGTGCTGGAGGAGAAGGTGCTGCGCGAGAACATGGCCAACCGCCATGACCGCCTTGCCTGTCAGGCGCAGGTCCTGGGCGACTGCACGGTCAAGCCGGCCTGACCCCCATCGCCCTCATCGATCCACCTCAGCTGCCGGAGTAGACCTATGGCACTCGTTACTTTTTCCAGTCCTGAATACAAAGACAAGACCGTTTACGCCGTGGCCGGAAGCCACACCGAGACCGTGCTCAAGCTCGCCAAGGAAAACAAGGTTCCCGTTCACCATGACTGCCAGGACGGCGAGTGCGGCAACTGCGTCGTGCGCGTCACCAGCGTGGACAACAAGAACCAGCGCATGGGTGGCCTGCTGACCGAAAAGGAAAAGGTGGTCCTGCGTCAATTGGGCAAGATCACCCCGGCGCAGCTCGACCAGATGGCCGTGGATGACATCCCCTCCGAATGGCGCCTGGCCTGCCAGATGATCGTGCGCGATGAAGACATCCTGGTGCAGTATTGAGTCCTGCCCGGGTAGCGATTGAGACTCCATGCTCGTCTTGGACCTGACCGCTGAATCGACCGCACCCCCCGCCAGCCGACTGCAGGCGGGGGCGGCTGGCGCCTACCTGGGGCTCGCCGTCGGCGACGCCCTGGGCGCGACGGTCGAGTTCCTGCTCCCCCGTGAAATCCTGGAGCAATACGGCGTCCATCGGGAACTGATCGGCGGCGGTTGGCTTAAGCTGCGTAAGGGCCAGGTGACCGACGATACCGAAATGAGCCTGGCCCTAGGCAAGGCCATCGTGGGTGCCCGCACCGTGGCGGCGGAACCGATCGCCATTGCCTTCAGTTCCTGGATGAAGAGCAAACCGGTGGACATCGGCAATACGGTGCGGCGCGGTATCGCCCATTTCCGTCAGACCGGCGAGACCCAGGTACCGGAGAGCAGCTATGATGCCGGAAATGGCGCCTGCATGCGCTCGCTGCCGATCGCGCTCTGCACCCTGGGCGCAGAGGTTGAGGCAGTCGCCACGGCCAACCGTATACAATCACACATCACCCATCACAACGCGCTGGGAGACGCCGGGACCCTCACCGTCATCCGCATGGTGCAGACCGCGCTCACCGGCGGCACCCTGCGCGACCTCAAGGAGTTGGCCGAGGCCCTGGTCGCGCAAGAGCCCCAATACCGCTATGACCGGCGGCGCATGGAGAACCCGGGCGGATACCTGGCGGAGACGCTCAAGGCCGTCTTCCAGTCACTCTTCGCCACCGACAGTTTCGAGACCGCACTCATCGACGTGGTGAATCGCGGCGGTGATGCCGACACCACCGGGGCCATCCTGGGCATGATCGCGGGCGCACTCTATGGCCATGACGCAATACCGAAGCGCTGGCTCGCGGCCCTGGATCAGAAGGCGGCCGACGACTGCCGCGCGCAGGCGGGGGCACTGCTTGCCTTGTCGCCGCAATGCCGGGGCAGGTGATTCCCGGCTATCGGCTTACAACATGTGGAGCTTGAAGCCACCTCTGAGAGCCGATTTCGGCGTGGTGTTTCGGTCTAAACATGCGATGACTTCTGCCACCCGTGTCCACCCCGAAATATCAGCGGGATACCACTTGAAGGCACAGCACATGCCGGCATTTTGAGCAAATGAGTACCCCCACCGCAACATGCGTCGGCGGCAGTGACGGCCCTTCGTCGTTTTCGACGGGGTATGGCTCATTGATTGGCACGGACTCGTGCCGCCGACTTCCGCATCGGGGACATTTGATCAGTTCCTGCTCGATGACCAATCCCGCAATGACCGCCACGAAGAGAATCACGATCGCCGCCACGGCGATCCCGAGTACCGCTAATACGCAATTGCTCGATGGCGCCAGCCCAGGTGCCACCCTTCTTGTAGTCTGAGCTGACGACCAGGGCGGCGTCAGCCAGCGCATCGATGAGCTTGTTGCGCTGCATGGCGTTGCCGACGTTGAAACCGGCCGCGGGATCATCGGGTGAGATCAGGACCAGCCGCTCTTCCAGCAGGAGGTTGCGGTGCTCGCGGTTGAGGGCGGTGGTCTCCAGGCTGTCGGCCAGGACGCCGGCGGCGTGTCCGTCCGCCGCAAGCGCCCCGCGCATGGCGGCCTGGTCGATCCCGCGGGCGGCGCCGGATACCAGTGTGCGTCCGACCTTGGCGGCGAGCTGGCCGACGGCTTCGGTGTATTGGATCAGTGCCTCATCGACATGGCGGGAACCGACCAAGGCGAGCCCGCCGGTGTCGAGCACGCGCGCGTCCCCGCAGCCATAGAGGATCGCGGGGGCGTCGTCCTTCAGCCGCGATTTGAGCCGCCGGGGGTAGGCGGCATCGGTACGGCTGACCACCCAGATGGCGCGCGCGTGCCAGCGTTCGATCGCCTGGCTCAACTGGAAGCCGCGATCGAGCAAAGCGCGCAGTCGGTCGCGGTCGAGTTGATGGGGGCTGGCGTCGCTCAAAGCCGCGCACAGGATGTCAGCGTCCGGGCCGAGGAGATCCGAGGGCTGGCGGTCATGCTCGCGCAGATACTTGGCGAGCCGTTTGTACTGCCCCGGGGTCAGGAGGTCGGCCGCAGCCTTGCCCCGCCCGACGATGAGCGGCGCGGTCAGGAGCAGGATGGCTTGGGTGTTGGGCGAGAGTGGATGGTTCATTGGTCGTGTCCGGTTAGCGCCAGGGCCAGCGGCCACACCGGGCCGCTGCCGTGTTGACGCAGCAGCCAGGCCGGCACAGTGAAGGTCCAGCGTGAGTCCAACATGTCGTCGACGAGCAAGACCGGGCCGGCGGGGATGCCGGAACCGACCCGAAGCAGTTCAAGTGCGCGCTGGGCGTTGTAAATCATGCTGGCAATCCTGCTCGCTGTGTCGTAAAAACCTGATCAACCGACAGCGAACGATCATACCGAAATTGCACGGAGGGGCCGATAGGCGTCTGCCCCCCGCCCATCACCTGCGCCTCAACCCCCGAGCCCTCCCCCCCATGCGCACCTTCGCCTGTCAGGCCTGCGGCCAGGCCGTCTATTTCGAGAACTGGCGCTGCAACCAGTGCGGCGCCACCCTTGGCTTTCTGCCGGATGCCTTGCGGCTGGTGGCCCTGCAAGAAGACGCGGATGGTTGCTGGACGGCGGCCGCCCCCAGTTCGGCGCTGCACCGCCCCGGCCCATTGGCGCGGTTCCTCAGCCGGCGGCCGGAGCCGCCACCGGGAGACATCGAAGGCCGGCGCTACCGCAAGTGCGGCAATTATGCCGAGCACAACGTCTGCAATTGGATGGTGCCGGCGGAGTCGGACGAGGACCTGTGCATCGCCTGCCGTCCCAACCGCACCATTCCCAACCTGGGTCAGCCGGGCAACCCGCAGAAGTGGTACCGCATCGAGCGTGGCAAGCGGCGGCTGGTGTATGGATTGCTGCGGCTCGGGCTGCCGGTGCGCAGCCGCGAGGAGGACCCCGAGCACGGCCTGGCCTTCGATTTCCTCTCTGCCCGGGAGGCCCCGCCGGATCGACCGGTGCTGACCGGTCATGCCAACGGACTCATTACGCTCAATATCGACGAGGCCGATTCGGCCCATCAGGAGCGTATTCGGGTGGACCTGAATGAGACCTACCGCACCCTGGTCGGTCACTTCCGCCACGAGATCGGCCATTACTACTGGGACATGCTGATCCTGGATGGCGGACGTATCGAGGGCTTTCGCGCCCGGTTCGGCGATGAGCGCAAGGACTATGGCGAAGCACTGGAGGCGCATTATCGCCACGGGCCGCCGGCTGATTGGCAAGACCGCACCATCAGCATCTATGCCAGCAGCCACCCCTGGGAGGACTGGGCCGAGACCTGGGCGCACTATCTGCATATCGCGGACACCCTGGAGACCGCGGCGCACTTCGGTATCGAGGTGGAGTGGTATCTGCCGGACGGCGGCTGCCGCAGCGCCGACCCCGAATTCGACCCCTACACCATCCCCGCCTTTGCGCTCATCATAGACAATTGGCTGCCGTTGACGTTTGCCGTCAATAACCTCAACCGCAGCATGGGCATGCAGGACCTCTATCCATTCGTCCTGCCGCAAGCGGCCATCGCTAAGCTCGCCTATGTCCATCGGGTGGTGCGGGAGGCCGCCGGGCGCCCCTGGGCCTGACCCAAGCAGTGGCCATGATCACGGCGCCCGCACCGGCTGACGGCCGGCGCTTCAGGTCTGGTATCCTCGGCCGGGCAAAAATAGCTGAGTGCCAGATGCCCTAGCCCGCTTTTTCCGTGCCTTCTGGAACCCCCTTAGCTATACCAGATCGCGCGACCGTTCGAAATAAGAACACACTGCTTTCAATCAGCATCCAAGGCAAAATCGGCAACCGAAAACGGTCCGTGCCAAAAAAGATAAGGGCGAGAAACGTAAAATAAGAAACCAATATCCAGCCAACCCATTGAATGCCTTGCGGACGATTCGTTGCAGTAAATAAATCGAGCACCCGAAAACAGAATAGAATCAATAAGGCCAAATAACAAAACTGCGTAACCCCATACAAGGTATATTTCTTCAAAGAAGAATATGTCCTTTGGCCCTGAAAAAAAGACGTCGCCGCGCTCGTTTCCAATAGATACAAATTGGCAAACTTGCCGGGAAGAAGCAAGAACGCATCAACCGGGTGAGTAGAAACAAATGCCACCACCTCTCGCAATAGCACCTGATCTAACTCCGATTCGTTCAAGTGTCTTTCCCGCGCTAACCGTGGAGCATCGAGATCATATCCTCCGGTGGCGCGCGGATTATTGCCGATATACGCATTGATGCCCGTATTTGTTCCCAAAGTAAATCGCCCAAAGACGGAATAATTTCTTAACATCCATGGCGTGAGGCTAATCACGAAAATCAGCCCAAGTACCACAGACGCGGTGACCAGCCGCTTAATCTCCATGCGCTGGATCAGCCAAATTACGGGAACAATACCAACCAGAGCAATTGCCACGCCGCGCGTTAGCGTCAACAAACCGAGGGCTATGCCAATGATGGCAACATGCAAGAGGCGAGGCGGGAAACTTGACAGGATAAAAGAGACGAGCAGCAGCAGTCCCGCCAAGAAAGCAAGATCGCTCATCGCCTGCCCTGTTTGCAATACCAGCGCGGGATAGACGGCAATCGCGATCGTTGCCAATCTTGCAACGACTGCTCCATACTGTCGTTGCGCAATGTAATATGTAGTCAGGATGACTATCGCAGTCGATACGCCCCCCCATATCCAGGCCCAATAAAAATTGGACCCCAGCAGCCTATAAGTCAAAGACAAGAGAAAAGGATATCCGGGCGGACGATACGCCGTTAAGTCACCAATAAAAGAAAACCCGTGTCCCGCCGCCAGGCTCACGGCGACAGCATGGTACCATCTCGCGTCCATGACCGGGTTGTAAGGCAACTCAAGAAAAACGATAAACCGGAGCAGAGCGGCCAATACAAAAACCAGAATCCAAAAGCGCTGACTGGAAATGCACGCAATCCCATTAACAATAGAAAATGCAGACGCGCGAAACCAATCCCATAAGAAAAAGATAGCCGCAGATGCGATTGCGCCAAGCCCAAGCAGCAGCCGGGCAAATTGAAAAATCGCGTCAGGGTTGAGAGAATGCTAGATTTCCTCGCGAAACGAAAAGATCGCTATCTCAGGAAAAAAAACAGCCAATCCACAAAAAGCCATCAACACCAGAAACAGAATGCGAGTCGGTGAGAATGGGGGACGCGGCATGGCGGCAGGACTCACAGGTCGATCAGGGACGAGAGGGGCTGCCCAAGAGTGTCGCACGGGTAAAGACACAGTGCAACCAACGCGACGGCCATCATGAGGTCCCGGTTCATTTTCACATACCGGCTTGGCACGACCGGCGCATTGCCGAGCATGAGGTATTATAGTTGTGGCCCATCCGGCAGTATGACGGTGATGTCATCATTGCTTGTAGTGGGGATCACAGTGTCCGCACCGGACCCGCGCCTGCGAGTGCCGCGCCGAACTCAACGGGCACGGACCGCGGCACGCACGCAACGTAGTACCGTTTATTCCGGCGGCGTGGACCGAACCTGTGCCTTTTGTACAAAGTAACGCAGCAGGAACTCCTCATCCAGAGGCGAGAGGTCGAATCGCTGACACGCCTCTTCCACGCCCCGGGCGGAATGATTGCTGGTGTCCGACAGCCATTGGACCGCCTGCCGCAACCGTTCTTTCTCACTGATCAGCTCGTACTGCATCATTGCCGCATACCTCCGTCGAGCGTGAGGCGGGATGCCGTCCTAATCACCCACCCGGATACAATGCACCACCCGCCCATCCCCCAGCCGGGTCTCCCCCGGATAGTCCCGACTGCACGCCTCGATCGCCTCCGGACACCGCGGATGGAAGTAACAACCGCTGGGCGGGTTCGCCGGCGAGGGCATGTCCCCTTCCAGGCGGATGATCTGGCGCCGGTTGGCCGGGTCCACCACCGGCACCGCGGACAGGAGTGCCCGGGTGTAGGGGTGACGGGGGTCGTCCAGCACCTGATCCACCGGCCCCCGCTCGACCACCCGCCCCAGATACATCACCGCCACCTCGTGGGCCAGGTAGGCCACCACCGAGATGTTGTGGGTGATGAAGAGATAGGCAAGCCCCAGACGGTCTTGCAGGTCCTTCAGCAGGTTGAGGATCTGTGCCTGGACCGAGACATCGAGCGCGCTGGTCGGTTCGTCGCAAACGATCAGCTTGGGCTCCACCGCGAGCGCGCGGGCGATGCACAGGCGCTGGCGCTGGCCACCGGAGAACTCGTGCGGGTAGCGCTCGGCCGCCTCCGGGCTCATGCCGACCAGGTCCAACAACTCGGCCACGCGCGCCAGGCGCCCGACGCGGGTGCGCGCGATGCGCAACGCCTGCAACCCCTCGCCGATGATGTCGCCGACCAGCATGCGCGGGTTCATGGAGGCGAAGGGGTCCTGGAAGATGATCTGCAGGTCCTTCCTGAAGGGCCGCATCCGCCGGTGCCCCAGTCCCCGCAGCTCCCGATCCAGATAGCGCACCGAACCGCCGGTGGGGGGAATGAGCTGGAGAATGCCTTTGCCGACCGTGGTCTTGCCACAGCCGGACTCGCCCACCAGGGCCAGGGTGCGGCCGGCGGGAAGATTCAGGGAGACCCCGTCCACGGCGCGCACCTGGCCGACCACCCGGCGGAAGACGCCGCGCTGGATGGGGAAGTGGACGGCCAGGTCCTCGACCTTCAGCAGGTCGGCGACGGTCGCTGGGCTGGTCGGTGGCGGTGGTACTTCGGGATGAATCGGCCGGGTGGATGCAAGCGCGGGCGGGACGCCCTCGCTCCAGAGGTGGCAGCGCACCCCGCGCCCGGCCGCCAGGTCGGTCCACGCGGGGGTGTCGGTGTGGCACACCGCCAGCACCTCGTTACAGCGCGGGGCAAACCGACACCCGACGAAGGGCTGGTCAAGCGGCGGCACCCGCCCGGGGATCACCGCGAGCCGCCCGGCCCGCTTGTCCGCCCCCGGCAGGCTCTCCATCAGCCGGCGACTGTAGGGGTGGGAGGGGGCGGCGAAGAACTCGGCGACACTCGCCGTCTCCACGATCTCACCGGCATACATCACCGCCAGCCGCTCGGCCGTCTCGGCCACCACCCCCAGGTCATGGGTGATCAGCAGCACCGCCATGTCGGTGGTGCGTTGCAGGTCTTTGAGCAGCCGCAATACCTGAGCCTGGATGGTGACATCGAGTGCGGTGGTGGGCTCGTCGGCAATCAGCAGTTCCGGGTCCCCGGCCAGGGCCATGGCGATCATCACCCGCTGCTTCATGCCGCCGGAGAGTTGATGCGGGTACTCGTGCAGACGCCGCACCGGGTCCGGAATACCCACGGAGTCCAGCAGTTCCAGCACCCGGTCCTCCACCAGTCGGCGCGGGTGGCCATCGTGGGTGCGCACCGCCTCACCGATCTGCTCGCCCACGGTCAGCACCGGATTGAGCGAGGTCTGGGGCTCCTGGAAGATCATCGCCATGCGCCCGCCGCGCCAGCCGCGCATCTGCGACTCGGTCAGGCGCAGCAGGTCGATGTCGGAGAGCCGCACGCTGCCGGCGGCTATCCGCCCGCCGGGCGGCAGCAGGCGCATCAGCGACAGCGCGGTCATGGACTTGCCGCAACCGGACTCGCCGAGCAGGGCAAAGGTCTCACCGCGGTAGAGTGTCAGGTCCAGGCCGTCGACCACCAGCGCCGGCGGGGCGTCGACGGCGGTCCCGATCCGGGTGGTGAGACCTTGGACCTCGAGCAGAATATCGGTCATAGCGTGCTGGCCTCGGGCCTTGGGTGGCATGGGTCACCGGGGACTGCAAGCTTGCCGGTGCCGCGGCGGTGAAGTCAACGCGCCCGCGAGGGCCGCTGTCGTTCGGGGCCGGCAGGGATGCTCCGGATCGCCGTCCTGACCAGCCTCCCAACCGCGGTCACCGCGCCACGCGGCCATTCCCGCGTGCCCTTGTGCCGATCCGCTGCCAAATATAGACTCCCATCAACACTCATGCTGGCGTGTTTCAGGGGGCAAAATGGCAGACGCGAATCCTTTTGTTGGTACCTGGAAGCTGATTTCCTGGGAAGTCACGCAGCCCGATGGTTCCATTGACTACCTCTACGGCAAGGAGGTCATCGGGTACCTGATCTATACGGCCGATGGTTACATGGCCGCCGAGATCATGGACCCCGATCGCCGCCAGAGTGATCCGCACTTCCCGCTGGAAATCGCCTCAGCCCAAACCCTTGCCGATGCGGATCGGGCACGGGCCTACAGCACCTATCTCTCCTATTGCGGCACCTATACCGTGGTGGGCAATACGGTGACGCATCATGTCAAGGCGGGGCTGATCCCCAGTTGGACGGGTTCGGAACAGCCCCGGCCATTCAGGTTTGAACACGGCCGTCTGATCATTGGGACCAGTACCCAGCGGCTGACCTGGGAGCGGGCGGTCCGCCATGGCTGAACTGCGGAAACTGGCGCAAGACGTCTACGTCTTTCTGCAGCCGCCGCTGGTCTGGTACAGCAGCGCCGGGGTCATCATTGGCGAGCGGGAGGTGATCCTGGTCGATAGCCTGACCAATGCCGCCATGACCGAGCGCCTGCGGGCGGAAAACAGTCGGGTGACTGACAAGCCGATCCGCTACCTGATCAATACCCATGAGCACCCCGATCACGTCTATACCAATCATCTGTTCCCGCAGGCCACGGTGATCGGCAGCCAGCGGGGGCGCGCGCAAACCCAGGCCAACCAGAGGGTCCAGAGCGAGCATACGGCGTTGTTTGCCAAATATTTTCCCGACGTGGACTTCGGTGGCGGCTGCTACACCCCACAGGCCATGAGCTTCAGCGGCAGTCTCTGCATCTATCAGGGCGAGCGTGAAGTTCGCGTGCTGGAATTGGGCCCAGGGCATTCCGAATCCGACGTGGTGGTGCATCTGCCCGCAGAAAAGATCGTTTTTTGCGGCGATGTCTTCGTCAACGGCATGCCGCCGCTGCCCGGCGAGGGCCGGGTCACCCAGACCATCGCCAACTACCGCGCCCTTGAGGCCCTGGAAGCCGATCTCTATGTGGCGGGACATGGCGAGCCAGGCACCCTGGCCGACGTGCGCGCCCAGCGAATTCAACTGGAAGGCCACGTTCAGCATGCCCGGGACTGTTTCGAGCAGGGCCTGAGCTATGATGAGGCACTACAGGCGTTTGACGATGATCCCATGCCAGTGGATTTCCGCCGACTGATCATCTTGGCCAGTTATTGGGAGTTCATCGGTCAACGGCCGGCGACTGCTGACCCGGCCAGCCAGAATCACTTGACTCTGATACAGGGTATCGCCAACGAGGCCAAGCGGCGGCGGGGCAGTAAAGGCGCAGGTCAATAGAGGTCCGGATGTCACGCCCTTTCAGGGCTAGACTCCCCAATATCCATCACACCCAGGGCGTTGCCCTGGGCTGGTATGTTCGACCCCGTTGGGGTCGGTCTTCTCGCTCCCACGCTCCGGCCTCTTCTCGCTCCCACGCTCCAGCCTCTTCTCGCTCCCACGCTCCAGCGTGGGAGTGTCGAGCGGGCGCTCCGCGTCCGGTCAGCCGATATGGACGCAGAGCGCCCGCACTTGCTCCCACGCGGGAGCGTGGGAGCCAGATGAGCCAGATGACGGTTGGTCCGCGGGGCGGACCCTACGCGGGCGCCGCGGCTTGGATGTGGCGGATCAGGGCCTGGGCATCGTCGATGTCGCGCTGGGCGCGCTCGCCGTAGCGCTGGAAGCCCTGGAGGGCGGCGCGGGCGTAGTCCAGGGCGTCGGTGTGGCGGTTGGCCTGGAGCAGGGCGATGGCGACGTTGTAGCGGGCTGCGGCTGCGTGATGGTGATCGCCCGCGCCTTCAAAGAGTCGGATGGCCTGCTGATAGTGCGGGAGGGCTTGGTCGAGCTGGCCGATGTTCTTGTAGATCATGCCCAACTGGTTGTGGGCCACGGAGAGGCTGTTCACCGCGTCCGCGGGCAGCAGGTCCAGGGCCTGGTGGTAGTGGCCCAGGGCCTCCCGGACCCGGGTGCTCACCTGTTGCGCATCGCCGGCGGCTTTGGCCTCGTATGCCTGCTCCCAGGCGACCGCGCCCAACTGGGCCAGCGACCGCGCCCGGCCCTGGCGGTCGCCCTCGGGCCGCAGCGCCAGGCTGCGGCGGTACCAGTGCTCGGCCTTGGGCAGGTCGCGCAGGGCGGGGATTCCGCCAGGGCCACGGACGCCGGTGTGCACGTGCCCCAGGTTGAACGCGCAGATGGCCGCTTGGGCGGTCTCCCCGATCCGCTCCAACAGCGCCAGGGCCTCTTCATAGGCAGCGACGCAGTCCGGGTGCTCCTGCCCGCGTCGGATCTCGCCCAGCTCGTGCAGCGATGCGGCCATCGTCCGCAGCCGGTTCCGGTCGTCCCCGTCCAGCCCCGCGGCCGGCCGGGCGAGCAGCGGCTCGGCGCGCTCGCGGTGCCAGTCCACCGCCCGCCGTTGCAGCCGCTCCGCCCCGGCCCAGTCGCGGTCTTCCTCGGCGAGCCGGACCCGGTAGTCGGTGGCCAGACCCCATTGGTCTTCCCGCCCCGGCCGCGGCCCGCCGTCGTCAGCCACCAGGTCGGGCAGCACCGCGGCGACCAGGGCGGCCCACTCGGCGCGACGGCCGGTGTGGCCGTAGAGCTGCCGCAGCCCCTGCATGGGGCCGATGACGCGGTGCCAGAGGCCGTGCCGCCGGGCCAGCCGCCAGGCCTGGAGCAGGTTGGCCTCCTCGGCGCGCAGTGCGCCGATGACCTCGCGGCGGCCGTCGCCGTATTGATCGTGGTAGTAGTTGCCCAGCTCGCCCATGGCCGTGCAGAAGGCCTGGGTAGCGGCCTCGGCGGGTGCGGGTTGCCCGGCGGGTACCGCATCGGTGTCCGCCGGGTCGGGCGGGGCCGGTGCCGCAGCGGCGGCTGGCCAGCAGCGCTCGAACAGCCGGCGGAAGAACCAGGGCAGGGCCGGGTGGATGCGGAAATAGCCGCCGCCCAATGCCTCCAGCAGGCCCAGGCCCGCGGCGCGCTCCAGCAGGGCCATGAGGGCGTTGCGGTCTTGGCCGCGCAGCGCGGGCAGGGACCAGTCGGCGTCCGGACTGCCCATGAGCTGCAACGCATCCACATCGACGAAGCCCTGGAAGAAGACCAGCAGGGCGAGGATGCGCTGTTGGTCGGCATCGAAGGCGCACTCGAAGCCATAGCTCAGCGATGCGGCCAGGGAGCGGTCGCGGTGCTCGCTCTGCGCGTCGGCAAGGCCGGTCTCGCCGGCGCGCAGCCGCCGGACGAAGGCGCCGATGGCGTCGGCATCGGTGCCGGCGGCGCCCAGCCCCTCGGCCAGGGCCTGGCGGATGACGACGAGCAGGGTCAGCGGGTTGCCCTCGGTGAAGCGCAGCAGCGGGCGCCAGTCGGCCACGGCGAGGCGCTTGCCCTGCTTCTGCGCCAGGGCCTCGGCGAAGGCGGCGCGCTCCGCCATGGGCATGGGCGGCACCTGGATGCGCCGGGGCAGGTCGCCGAGCCAGGGGGTCTCCGGGCGGCGGGAGGTGAGCAGGAATCGGGCCTGGGTCTGCCGGGCGGCGCGCAGGAAGGCGAGCAGCTCCGCCTGCTCCGCGGTGGACCAGGCGGACTCGGCGCCCTCCGGAAAGCCGGCCACGGGCTCCAGGTTGTCCCAGACCCAGAGCACGGGCACCTGGGCCAGCACCTGGAGCGCCAGGTCGCGGCGCTGGCCCAGGTCCGCGATGGCACCCCAGGGGATGCCGTGTTGCTCCAGGGCCGGCGCGAAGACCTCGCCGAAGTCGCCGAGGACCTGGTACAGGGGCTTGTGGGTCTCGAAGCTGGTGAAGAGCACCGGACCCACCGCCGCGCCCTCACCGAGGCCGCCGGTGTCGCGATACCAGCGGGCGAACTCGGCGGCGACCGTGGTCTTGCCGGCGCCGGCGTAGGCGTGCAGCAGCACCACGCGGTCGCGGTCGAAGGCGCGGTCCAGGGCCAGCAGGGTCTCGTCGCGGCCGATGAAGCCGATGTCCGGCGGCGGCGGGAGCTGGTCACTGCCCGGCTGTTGGGACGGCTGGCGCTCGCCCCCGTCCGCGCCGGGCGGCGGGCCGAGGCGGAGTCCCCAGCCGCCGGTCTCCCGGGCCTGGGGCAGCAGGCGGATGGGGGCGGCCTCGAAGACCACGGGCACGGGCCAGTCCTGCAACGGGATGTCCTGGTAGGCGATGCGCCGCCGCGGCTCGGCATGGAGCTGTTTGCGGCCCTGGCTCACGGCCGCGCCCAGGCTCTTGCCGCGGACCAGGTTGCGGTAGAGCTCGTAGACGAAGTGCGTGGCGGTGACCACCCAGAGGTTGTAGCGCATGGCTACGACCCCGGTGACGCCGGCGTCCATGACGGCCTGCGCGAGGGAGCCGAAGGCGGGCTCGGCGGCCGCCGGGGTATCGGTCGCCGGGTTGCTCGCGTCAGCCGCGTCGCGCTCCGGGGCCTCGGCATGGGCCGAGCGGCAGGCGTTGAGCACCAGCACCGGGGTGCGCGTCTTGACCAGCAGTTCGCCGATGCGCTCGCCGCTGGTGAAGTCGCTGTTGGTCTCCGAGTTCGGATTCTCGAACAGCAGGAAGCCCTGCGGCCCCTGGCGGCCGGCATCGAAGCGCAGCGCATCGAGCCCGCCCAAGTTCGCCTTGAGCGCCGCGGCGTCGGCATAGAGCCCGTGGCCGTCGAAGTGGCCCACGTGGAAGGGCGCGCCGCCGTGGTCGGCGTCGTGCAGGGTGCGGGAGAGCTGCTCGAAGGTGGGCGGGCGCAGCACGGTGAGGCTCACCTGGCGGCGGGCGGCCGCGTTGAGGCCGCGCACCAGGTGGCTCGCCACGGAGCGGAAGGGCACGTCTTGATCCTCCCGGGGCCGGCAGATGACCAGCAGGATACGGAGCTGGTCCGCCTGCGCCGGCACCGTCGGCTGGCGCCGGGCGTCGCGGTGGCTGCGCACGAACTCGGCGGCCTCCAGCGCCAGCGGGGTGTCGGTGACCGGGTCGCGCAGCAGCTCCCAGGGGATGGCGGTGGCCGCGGCGACGCTGGTGGAGACCTCGATACGGAGCTGACTCAGCGTGTCCTTGGCGCGGGCCCACCATTCGATCATCTTGCGTGTGTCGAAGAGCTGCTCGAACAACTCCCGGCCGATCTCGGCCAGGCGCTGCTCGGTGCGGGCGGCGATGCTGGGGTTGGGGTCGAAGGGCTGGTCGAGGTAGTCCTCCAGGTACCAGCGCAGCGCCTCCCGGTCGGCCGGCGAGAGCCGGTAGTCGATGTCCACCGCGTGCTGGAGCGTCAGCCCCGGCAGGTCGCTGAAGACGGTGATGCGGTAGCGATGGTTGCCCAGCTCGGACTGCTGGAGGTTGAGGGTCTGCATGCTGCTGTGCTCCCGGCGCCCGCACGGCGGCGCCCCTGTCCTTTGATCGATTGAGGCTTAATCTTAGCGCACGGGCCGGCGTGAGGCCGCGCGGCCTTGATCATCGTTCCGGCCAGCGTGGAGTCCAAAGCTTCAGCCTTGGCTGGACAGGACCAAGGCTAAAGCCTTGGACTCCAGAAGATGGCCGCTGGTTGGAACGATGATCAAGGCCGCTGCGCCCACCGGGCTTGAGTCTCTTGGAAGCGGCGCCAACTCGATGCGTCTTGGCCTGCGAACGGGCATCATAACCACGGTCGGGACCACCCTCCAGACCGCCGTCGTGGCACCATGCACGATCTTATTGGTGCTTTCTCCACCACCCCAGCCCCGAGCCATTCGCGATTCTCGACGATCCTTTGCAAGAGGAACCCATGGCGGCCATCCAACCACGTCTGTGCGGATTGGGTGTCCGTCCCGCTTAAGTGTCTTGAATAACCTAGGGTGATGACAAAGCCAATGTATCTAAACAGTGTGGGTCTACTCGTCGGGACCGTTTTCTTTGCCTTTTCTCTGGCGCCCTCGCTGCTGCCAAGGCCGTTCTTCATTCAGGGCATTCTTTCCGGCCTGTCATTTTCGGCCGGCTATGGTCTGGGCGTTGCCACGGTCGCCCTGTGGAACTCGCTGCAATTGCCGGTGTGGCGCGAACGTACCGCGATCATCATCAAGTCCGTCGCAGCGCTGCTCTGCCTCTTGGTCGCGGTGAGTTTTCTGTGGCAGGCAACCCATTGGCAAAACGCGCTTCGCGAACTGATGGGCATGGAGGCGTCAGCCGGCCTGCAACCAGTGATGCTCGGCCTGATCGCGGTGGTGTTGTTCGCGCTCCTGCTGGCGCTCGCGCGCGCGTTCCGCTGGGTGTTGCGGATGCTTTCGGTCAAACTGCGGCGTTTCGTGCCGCCCAGAGTGTCAAATCTCCTGGGTATTGTTGCTGCCGTGGCGCTGTTCTGGTCCGTGATCGACGGCGTCTTGCTGAGCGGCCTGCTGCGTGTGGCCGATCGTTCGTTTCAGCAACTCGATGCGCTGATTCAGGACGATTTGCCGCGTCCCACCCGTCCCGACCAGACCGGAAGTCAGGCTTCTCTGATCAATTGGGAAGACCTCGGCCACCAGGGCCGCCGTTTCGTTGCCGGCGGGCCCGACGCCGAAGACCTGAGCCGCTTTTTTTCCGCCCCGATGCCGGCGCCGATTCGCGTCTATGTCGGCTTGAACTCAGCCGACAGTCCCGAGCAGAGGGCACGTCTGGCGCTGGATGAGTTGAAGCGCGTGGGCGGCTTTGAACGCTCGGTCCTGCTGCTGGTGACACCGACCGGCACCGGCTGGATCGATGCATCAGCGCAGGATCCGGCCGAGTACCTGCATCGTGGCGACATTGCCACGGTGGCGGCCCAGTACTCCTATCTGAACAGCCCGCTCGCACTGCTGACCGAGGGCGCGTATGGCGCCGAGATGGCCCGCGCACTGTTCTCGGAGGTTTATGGCTACTGGCGCAGCCTGCCCCGCAACGCGCGGCCGCGGCTCTACCTCAACGGATTGAGCTTGGGTTCATTGAACTCCGATCGTTCGTTCGATCTTTACGACATCATCGATGACCCATTCAACGGCGCACTCTGGAGCGGCCCACCCTTCCGCAACGACGCCTGGCGGCGGATGACCGAGCAGCGCGATCCCGGATCGCCCGCGTGGCTGCCCCGCTTTCGCGGCGGGTCGGTGGTGCGGTTCATGAACCAGGACGGCGGACTGGACAGGGGCGACCAACCCTGGGGGGCCTTTCGGATCGCCTTCCTCCAGTACGCCAGCGATCCAATCACCTTCTTCAGTCCGCAGTCGGCGTGGCGTGAGCCGGATTGGCTCAAGGCACCCCGCGGCCCCGACGTATCGCCTGACCTGCGCTGGTTTCCGCTCGTGACGATGCTGCAACTGGTTGCCGACATGGTGGCGGGCGTCAGCCCGAAAGGCTTCGGTCACGAATTCGCGCCGGCACACTACATCGACGCCTGGCTGGCGCTGACCCAACCACCCGGCTGGAGCGACGCCGAGGTGACCCGGCTAAAGACGATCTTCAAATGAACGGCGAACGGCGAGGTTGGACCCCGGCTTCTCAGGCACCAGGGAGTATGCCGTGTTGAAGGCTGGCATTCCGACCCGGGAGGTGCTGAAATCCTCACGCCCCAAGAAACCGACCAACCGATGACGAGGTCCCCTATGAAGACCGGACTCCACTAACGTGCGGCCGTCGCGCTCTGCGCCCTAACCCTGGCCGCCCAGACCGCCCAGGCCGCCGATCAGGTCATGCTGGTGCTGGACGCCTCGGGCAGCATGTGGGGCCGACTGGATGGGCGGTCCAAGATGGACATCGCCAAGCAGGCACTGAAGGACCTGCTGGCAGACTGGCCGACGGACCGCGAGGTGGGGCTGGTGGTCTATGGACACCGCAGCAAGGGGGACTGCAACGACATCGAGACGGTGGTACCGGTTGGACCGCTGGATGCGGCCGCCCTGGGAAAGCGGGTGGACGGATTGGTGCCCAAGGGCATGACCCCGCTCTCGGCGGCGGTGAAGCAGGCCGCCGAGGCACTCAAGTTCGCAGAGAACAAGGCGACGGTGGTGCTCCTGAGCGACGGCAAAGAGACCTGCGACATGGACCCCTGCGCGCTGGGTGCCGAGTTGGAAAAGCTGGGTGTGGACTTCACCGCCCACGTCATCGGATTTGACGTCGCCAAGCTGGAGGACCAGAAGGGCCTGCGCTGCCTGGCGGAGGCCACCGGCGGTCGCTTCATCGCCGCCGCCGATGCGGCCGAGCTGAACCAGGCGCTGAGCGAGACGGCCAAGGTCAGCCAGCCCGTCGCGCCGCCGCCGCCCAGGCCCGCGCCGCCGCCCCTGCCCAGGGTGGAACTGGTCGCCCCCGACTCGGCCCTCAAGGGCACCCTGGTCCAGGTGGAGTTCAAGGGCGAGGAGGGACACACGGGCTATGTCTATCTGTTCCCCAAGGGGCGGGACCGGGACCTGGGGTTCGGTGGCGTGAGGCCGGCGCCCACGGGCGGCTATCGGCCGGTGGAAATCCGACTGCCCGCCCAGCCGGGTCCTTATGTGCTCAAGTGGCTAGGGGAAGACAAGCGGGTCTACGCGGAGCGGCCACTGGCCGTGGTGGAGTCGGACGTGCGTCTCTCCGTTCCGGAATCCGCCACCGCCGGCACCCTGCTCAAGGTGGGGCTTGAGGCCCCGGAGGGGCTGGACGGCTATGTCTATCTCTACCCCAAGGGTCGCACCCAGGACCTGGGCTTCTGCGGCGCCCATCCGGCCCGTACCGGGGGCTACCAGCCCTGCGAGCTGCGACTCCCGGCCGACGCGGGCGATTACGACCTGAAATGGCTGAGCGCCAGAAAGGAGTTGCTGGCGCGGGCGCCCCTGGCCCTGGTCCCGGCCGAGGCGGGCCTGGCGGCTCCGGAATCGGCGGTGGCCGGGACCCTGCTGCGGGTGGGCATCCGGGCCAGCGAAGGCCTCGCTGGCAATGTGCGGCTGGTCGCCAAGGGCAAGGACATCGTCATTGTCTAGGCCGGAGTGCGCCCGGACGCCATCGGGGGCTACAAGCCGGTGGAACTGCGGCTGCCCAGCCAGCCCGGGGACTTTACACTCAAGTGGGTCAGCGACCGCAAGGAGGTGCTGGCCGAGTCGCCGCTGCGTATCGACGGAGCCGAGGTATCGCTGGAGCTCCCCGCCAGCGCGCCCAAGGGGACCCAGATCGAGGTGCTGCCCCGAGGACCGGATGGGCTCGACGGTGAGGTCCGGCTGGTGTCGCAGGGCAAGGACAGGACCATTGAGGCGGCCTTGATCCGCACGGCCAAGCAGGGCGGCTACCAGCCCTCGCGCCTGCGTCTGCCCGCCGTCCCCGGGGACTACCGGGTGCTTTGGGTGGCGGACAACCGGGCGCCCTTGGTGGACGTGCCGATCAGGGTCACCGAGGTGGAGATCGCCATCGATGCCCCGGAGCGGGCACCGCTGGGCGGGGAGTTGTCCATTGCGCTCAAGGCCCCGGATGGGCTCGACGGTCGGCTGTGCCTGTTTGCCCAGGGCAAGACGCCCCCGGTGACCTGCGGCTTGGTACGGGAGGACCGCATCGCCGGCTATGTGCCGGTGCGGCTCAAGCTGCCGGCCCAGGCGGGCACCTTGGTCCTGCGCTGGTTGAGCGGGCGTAACGAGGTCCTGGCCGAGCGGCCCCTCACCGTGGCTGAGCCGGACGGGACAGACCCCGGGCGCTAGCCCAGTCCTGGTCTCGAGGCCCGGCGCTCCGGCCGGAGGCGGAGCACCTGGGGAGCACCGGGCCTGATCCGCGCGGCTGCGCTGCGCGGCAACCGGCGGCGGCTCATCGCCACCCAAGATCAGTCTGTCGTAGAATCGACGCAAGCCTAGGCCCACCCAGAGCACGAGCCCTCGCCGATGCATGACCTGAGCACGAATCTACGTTTGGAACTGCGCAGCGGACTGTCGGCCATCTATGGTCCGAGGCTGAAAGGGCTCTTTCTGTTCGGCTCCTATGCCCGCGGCCAGGCACAACCCGAGTCGGATTTGGACGTGCTCGTCGTCCTCGATTCGATCGAGCACTACGGCGCCGAGATCGATCGCACCGGTCACCTAGCCTCACGGCTGTCACTGGAGCATGGAGTAACGATCAGTCGGGTCTTTGTCTCCGAAAGGGATTGGCGGGAGCGGCGCACCGCCTTTTTAGCCAATGCGCATGCAGAGGCGATTGCTGCATGACGAAAGAAGGCAGCCAGCTATTGGATAAGGCCAGTCGTGCTATCCGAGCTGCAACGCGGTTGCTGGCGGATGACGATACGGACTTTGCCGCCAGCCGAGCCTATTACGCGATGCTCTACTGCGTGCAGGCATTGCTGACCGAAAAAGGGCTCCGGTTCTCCAAGCATAGCGGGGCGATTGGTGCCTTCGGTGCCCATTTCGCCAAGACTGGCGACCTCGACCCACGCTATCACCGCTGGCTGCTGGACGCCTTCGATAAGCGTCAGATCGGGGATTACGGCATTGATGCGGTACTGACTCAAGACGAAGTCCGTGAGATGATCCAGCGCGCCGACATTTTGCTGGCGGAAGTAACAAAGTATTTGACGACTCGGGATGCAAGCTAATGTCCTTCACCCAATTAAACGTCAGCCGCAGACAGCAAAAAGGGGCCAGGCTCAATTAAGCTCTTCTCCGCCCGGCAGATTTAATTGAGCCTGGCCCCTTATGCGGCCCGTTGCGCCTCGAAACCCGTATCCCGCTGGCTTACTTCAAGATCGCTCGCCAGCCGCCCCTATTTGGCAGACAGGACCAGCAGAACGTCGGCGTGGGGTCACAGGCATCGCCAATCCCGTCACCATTCTGATCCGACTGGTCCGGGTTCGCTACCAGCGGGCAGTTGTCGCTCCCGTCCGGCACGCCGTCGTTGTCGTCGTCCGGATCGGCGTTGTTACCGATACCATCGCCGTCGGTGTCGAGCTGTTCGGTGGGATCGAGCGGAAAGGCGTCCGCGGTGTCCGGTGTGCCGTCATTGTCGTCATCCGGGTCGCAGGCGTCGCCGAGCGCATCCGTATCGTGGTTGGCCTGGTCCGTATTGGGGCTGGTCGGGCAATTGTCGGTGTCATCAGGGATACCGTCCCGGTCAGTATCCGGCCACGAAACCGTCACGACCTGGGATAAGCGGTTACCGGCTAAGTCGTAGCTGTAAGCGATTTTGCTCCCGTCTGGATAGTTCACACCGTTCAGACGGTTGAGTGCATCGTATTGGTAGATGAGGGTGCCGGCAGGCAGGTTTGCTGACATCAGCAAGGCCAGTGCGGACAATGCGCCCAGCAGGGTCTTCGTGTGTTGCATCATAGCGAACCGCCGACTTGGCTCAGTATCCCGGTTTTATGTGCGGCTTGGTGTCGTAAGACACATAGGGTGGGCACGGTTTTTGTGGCCACGCATCAAATTTCGACATCATTCCGAAGTCAGGGCCGTGCCAACGACCCAGATGAAATGTCCGGCGGCACTCATGCCGCAGGCATCGCGATCTACCGCGCACATGAGTGTCCCCTCCCGTTGCATCGCCGCAGCTCCGCGATTCGTCATCCGGTCCCGCACAACCGGATCGAAGGCTGCCTCCTGCAGGTTGGACATGGTGCCGGAGATGTTGACGTCTAAGCCGACAACGGCGCCCCCCAGATCGAGCACTGCGGCGCCGAGATTGATCGGCGAGGCGGCTGTCAGTAGTGTGAAATCGACATTAAGCAACTGGCCCTCGAGGCTTCCCTCACCAGAACGGACCTTCGCGATGCCCTCGCCGACTGTCACCACGCTGCCGATGATGCTGGTCTTGCGATTCAGTTTCTTGAAACGCTTGGCGAGCTTGCTTGATGCGTAGAGGAAACCACCTTGAGCCTTCGTTATGGAACCGATCGCCGTAATGGTGTCGACGATTCCCACGCCTTTCTTTGAATCTTCGTATAGGTTAGTCAACAGCCCATCATGCGCCATGTCGGATGACGTCGGAAAATCAGGCCCCCCGCTGCTCGACCAACTACTCGACGACGGAATCCCCTCCCTTGCCGACAGCCCGCTCACATCAATCAGCCGCACCGGATTGTTCATGGCATAGACATAGCGATGCAGCGACTGACCATCGTCATCGGCGCCCGGCTTGGGGTCCTGGGAAAGGAACCGTCCGGTCGCCGGCTCATAATACCGGGCGCGCACATAGAGCAGCCCGCCCCCATCGTCCATCAGCCCATAGCGGCCGATATATCGGAAGGGGTTGGGTGTGCTGCCCGTCGCGCGGGACTGTGCCCCGAAGGGGTCATAGGCATAGGTATCGGTGACTTGGCCAGTGCCGTCGGTGAGGGCCGCGGTGGAGCCACGGGCGTCCGGCAGGTAATAGCGTACGCTGCCGTCCGCGCCGATACGCGAAACCAGGCCCAGACCTGAGACATACCAGGCCCGCGGTTGTCCTGCCCCGTCGGTCTCGGCCATGACCTGTGAAAGCGATCCGGCGGTATCCAGCAGATAGCGAGTCGCGGTGCCGCCCCGGATACGCTCCAGGCGGCGCCCCAGACCGTCATAGCGATAGGTCGTCCGCCCGGCACCGGTGCCGGACTGGATCAGCCGGTCGGCGCCATCCCAGGCCAGGGCCTCCCCACCCCGGCCGGTCAGGTTGCCCTGGGTATCATAGCCATAGGCCAGGCCCCCGGTCAGGGTCAAGCGATTGTCGGCATCGACGGTATTGGCCGTGGTCGCCGCGATCAAGGCCGGGGCGAGGGTATCGGTCTGGTCGACGGACAGATGATTACCTAGCGCATCCAGGGTGTAGGTATATCCCGCCAGAAGGGTCGTGCCACGGCGATGGGCGAGGGCGGTCAAGCGGTCGGCCGCATCGTAACCGTAGGTCGTCGCGACTCCGTTCGGCAGGGCGGCGGAGACCAGTCGTCCGCCCGGGTCATAGGCATAGACGGTGCGGTTACCGAGCCAGTCGGTCAGCCCCGTCAGGCGCCCAGCGGCGTCGTAGCCATAGGTTAACGGGCGGCCCCCCGGATAGGTCAGGGCGGTACGCCGACCGGCTGCATCGTAGCTATAACCCATGGTCTGACCGAAGGGATCGGTCGCCGCGATCCGCCGATCCAGTGCATCGTAAACATAGCGGCTGGACCCGACCCCGTCGGCCATCGTCAGCAGATTGCCCACCGCGTCATAGGTCAATGTGACGTTCGATCCGCCCGGATACGCGATGCTCGCCAGCCGGTCCAATGCGTCATAGCCATATTGGATCGGGCGGCCGTCCGGGCGGGTCACCCGGATGCGATGCCCCACGGCATCATAGTCATTCAGGGTCACCGCACCGCCCGGCGCGATCTGCTGCACCAGGCGGTCGCCTGCGTCGTAGGTGTACGTGGTGGTATGGCCGTTCGGGTCGGTCATCGTGACCCGTTTGCCGACCGCATTGTAGCCATAGGCGATGCGCCCGCCGGCGGCGTCCGCAACTGCGGTGAGGCGGCCCAGGGCGTCATACCAGCGGCGACCGCTGTGCCCGGCGGCATCGGTGACACGGGTCGGACGATCCAGCGCATCGTAGGCGATCTCCGTGACCTGCCCGAGGGCGTCAGTCATCCGGATCGGCCGGTTGCGGGCATCGTAGACCGAGCTGGTCGTATTGCCGTTGGGGTCGGTCACCCGCAGGGTGTTACCGTTGGCGTCGTGTACCTGGACGGTGCGCCCACCCAGCGGGTCCGTCACCTCAAGCAACTGTCCGACGGCGTCGTAGCCGTAACGGGTGACGGCGCCCAGGGGATCGGTGAGCGCAACACGCCGGTCCAGGGCATCATAGGTCGCGCGCTGGACGGCGCCCAGCGCGTCGGTGGTGGACACCAGCAGGTCTTTCTCGTCGTAGGCGAAGACCGTGGTACGCCCGAGCCGGTCGGTGATGCCGACGCGGTTGCCGTTGGGGTCGTAGTCAAAGGTCAGCGTCTTACCCGCGGCGTCGGTCTGGGTGATCAGTTGATCCCCGGCATCGTAGGCGCTGGTCGTCGTCCGCCCCAGGGCGTCGGTCACCGTCAGGCGGCGGCCCAGGGTGTCGTAGCCGAAGGTCGTGACATGACTGGCGGCGTCCGTGGCCGCGGTCAGGTTCCCAGCGGCATCGTAGGCAAAGGTCGCGGTCCGGCCGAGGGGATCGGTGACGGTCAGCGGCAGTCCATTGCCGCTGTAGGTGACGCTCGAGCGGTTACCGAGTGCATCGATGCTTGCGGTCAGGTTGCCCTTAGTGTCGTAGATGAACTGGGTCACGCCGCCCAGTGCGTCGGTGCGGGTCAGCGGGTTGTCGTCGCTGTCATAGCTGATGGCGGTGACCTGGCCCAGCGCGTCCCGTTTGCTCGTCACATTGCCGCGGGCGTCGTAGCCGTATTCGGTCAGATGGCCATTCTTGTCCGTCACCTGGGTCCGATTGCCCAAGGCGTCATAGCGGTAGGCGGTCTGGGCGCCATTGGCGTCCTGTGCCCGGATCAGGCGCAGCAGTTCATCGTGCCGGTGGACCATCACGCCGCCCAGCGCGTCGGTAATGGTGGTGACGCGGTCGGTCTCCTGATAGCTGTAAGCCGTGGCCCCGCCCTTGGCATCGGTCTGGTAGGTGACAACGCGTCGCTGCGCATCGTAGCCGTTGTTGACGACGCGATGGCCGCGGGGGTCGATGACGCTCAGAATCTGGTGCTGCCCATCATAGGTGTAGCGGGTGAGCTGACCGCGCGGGTCGGTGGCCGTGCTCAGGTCCCCATTTCCGTCATAGGCATAGCGGAGGGTGCGCCGGCTGGGGTCGGTGACCTGGATGAGGCGCCCGGACCCGTCGTAGTTGAAGGCGATGGTCCGGCCGGCGGTATCGATGATCTGTGTGAGATTGGCACCGGCATAGCCCAGGGTCAGGGTGTTGCCATTGCGGTCGGCTATGGCGGTAAGCCGACCAGCGTTATCGAAGTCATAGCGGGTACGGTCGCGCCTCAGCAGTGAAAAGGCGCCGGCCCCCTGATCGCTCAGGGTGTCGAAGACGCCATATTGCGGGGTGTAGCCGCCGCGGCCATCGGGGGTATAGGTCTCGGTGTGACCATCGCCCCAGGTGATGGTCGCGACGCCCGCGGCCTGACTCACGGCGATGCGATAACTATGGGTCCAGCCGGCGCCCAAGGGGCCGCCCGGCGCACCTGGGGTACTCGCCTCGCGGGAGTTGTAGGTACGCTCGAAGCGCAACGGGAGCCCGTTACCCGGGATCGCCAGGTCCAACCGCTGATAGACATAGTTGCCGGTCGCGGTATTGACCGGGTCGCTGGCGAAGCCGGACTGGCACATCAGTCCATTGGCGACCGCCGGTCGGGTCAGTTGGATGTCCCACCAGCCGCCGCCCGCCGGGTTCCAAGAGCGCTGGTAGGACTCATAGCCGGGCACGGTCACGGTGACCACCTGCGGGGTGCACGCCAGACCGACGAGACTGAACTGCCCCGCGGCGTCGGTGGTCACCGTCAAGCCGCCGGCGCTGATCGTCACCCCGGCCAAGGGGCCATTGGTGGCCCCATCCAGCAGGCGCCCGAACGCGCGACAGTTGCCGGTCCCGGTCCCGGTGCCGATCCCGGTCCCGGTGCTGATTTCGCTCCACTGCCCCCGGCTGTCCTGGAAGCGGATGCCGGCACTGTGATAGCCGTCCACGACCGATTGAGTCAGAGTGGCGGTCTCCACCACATCGCCGAAGGCCCCGTCATCCGCCGGCAGCGCGCTCGGCGACCCCCCGTCGACGCGCCCCTGCGCGGCGACCAACCAGGTCGGGCCGGCCTCCCCGGCTAGCGCTGTCCGGGCCGTAACGAAGAAGGTCTGCCGGGTGGCGGGCGACCAGGTGCCGGTGCTGTCGCGCAGGCGCAGGTTCAAGACATGGACGCCGGGCGCCAGTGTGTTGAGCACGGCGCGACCGCTGAGGGTCTCCATGGCGCTGTCGATGGCGCCGTCGGCAGCGGTCGCCAGGGGGATGCCGTGGCCCTGGCCGGGGTCACGATCGATGAATGCCTCAGCCGCCTCGACCCGGTTATAGCCGCCGGCCGGCAGCGTGCCGGGGGCACTCTGGGTAAAACGGAAGCTCTGGCCGATGGCGGCGGACCAGAGTCCGGCGGCATCACGGGTGCGCACGAACAGGGTGTGGTTGCCCGATACCGCGTGCAGATCGAGCTGTCGCAAGACCAGTTCCAGGCTGCTGTTGAACGCCCCGTCCGCGGCGGCCAACGGGGTTCCGCGGCCCGGCCCCGGGTCCTGATCGAGATAAGCCTCTGCCGTCTGTAGCGTATTGACGACCCCGGCGGGGAGCGGCACGCCACCGGGATCGGCCGTCACCATGAGCCCCTGGCCGAGCGTGGCGGACCAGCGCCCCGCCTGATCCTGCACGCGCAGATAGAGCGTATGGGCGCCGGCGGCGGTGTTGGTCAGGTCCAGTCGCGCCGAACCGATACGCACCGGGTCGTCCCCCGCGCCGCCCAGGCCCAGTGGGGAGCCGGTGCCGGGGTCCAGGCCCGGGTCATCCAGGATCGCCTCGGCGGCGGTCGGGGCATTGGCCCCGCCGCTCGCCAGGGCCGCGGGCAGCCCTGCCCACAGCCACAGTGGCAGCAGACAGGCAAGCAGCAGACGGGCGCGCGCTGTGACCATGGCGGGGCCTTAATGAGCGCGCGTCAGCGCAGCCGGGCCACGCCGAGCGCCTGAACCTCCAGTGACCCGCTCACACCGCCCGCCGGGGACCAATCCCATCTGATCAGCGGGTAAACATAGGGGGCATAGTTGGTTGCGCCGCGCTGGAGGTCGTACTGGCCGATCTCCCAGGGCCCGCCATAGGCGCCCATGTCATTGCGGGTGCGGTCCAGGTCGGCCAGGACGTCATCGGCCGGACCGGCATCGATCGCCGGTGAGTCGGGTGCCAGGCGGTAGCCGACCAGGTCGACGAATTTGGGGTCCGCGTTCAGATTGCCCCCGCCGGCCGGGCAGCCCACGGAGCCGTTGTAGCAGAGATTGTTGCTGATGTCCTGGCTCACGGAGGTGACGTTGATCGGTGGAGAATTGTTCCGCTCCGCAAAGTCCATGATGATGTTGCCGGAGACCCGCGAGACGCCGCTGGACGAGTAGATGGCCCAGCTACTGGATCTCGGTGAGCCAAGGCCGCGAATGATATTGTTGGTGATGGTCGCATAGCCCGTGCCGGCAGTAGCGATGGCGATCTGGTAACTGCCCGTAGATTGGACCTCGATAATATTGTCCGCGACCAGGCTGTAGGCGGATGTCGTATAAATGACCCCTTGCCGCGGCGAGGTGTAAATTTCGGCAGTCGAGTACACCCGATTGGCCAGAATCCGCGCTAAGCCACCCCTGGCATGAATAATCGTGTTAGGGCCGCCGCGCAGGTCGTTGCCAACGATCGAGCTCGGTGAATAGACCCCAATCGAACCGCCGTACAGTGTATTGCCGGCGATATACGAGGCCCCGCTCCCATAGTCGGCTCCCTCATTGATGATCCCACCACCCGTCAGGCCGTTGCCAACGATCACCAGCGCCGGTGCCGCATCCACCACCGCACTGGACCCGATGGGACCGGTGATGAGTATGTTGCCGGCGGTAAAATCGTTTTCCAGCAGACGCACCGCGGCCGGATGCTGGGTCACCAGGAAGTTCTGGGTGAACTTGAGGCCCTGCACCGTCACGCTGATCCCGTCCGCGGCGGCCGTCAGGGTGCCGGTGATGAAGGCGTGGGTCCCGCGCGCCACCGGCCGGATGGTCAGTGACTTGGTAAGCGAGGTATCGCCGGCATAGCTCCCCTCCTGCAACACCAGGGTGTCCCCGGGGCTGGCACTCGCCGCCGCGGCGTTCAGGGTGCCGGTCCCCGGCGCCACAGGGATCTCGGCCGACCACACCGGCGGGCACAGCAGGCAGAACAGTAGCGCAAATGCAACCAGGGGGTAGCGCGGCATGGCAAAAATCCTTTCACTCGAATGGCCTTGCGGCCGAACCAGCCGTGCGTCGCAGGCGATTCGGGGTCGGCGTAAGGGGTCTCGCATCGATCGGGACCAGGCGAGCCGATCGATATTCGGGCACATGCTAGCTTATAAACCTACCGCAGCCAAGCCTTTTTTCGGTATCGGCATTAGCCCTGCGGCAATCCCAGCACCCGCCGGGCCGTCGCGCTGGTGCGCTGCGCCAACCCGGCCGGGTCTTCGCCGCGCACTTGGGCCAGGGCGGCCAGCACGTCCGGCAGATATTCCGGGCTGTTGCGCTCGCCCTGATGGGCGGCGACGGTGAGATCCGGGGCGTCGGTCTCCAGGACGATGGCGCCGCACGGTAGCGCCGCGGCCAGTGCGCGCAGCTTGGTGGACCGCGCAAAGGTCAGCATACCGCCAAAACCGAGCGCAAAGCCGAGGTCCAGATAGCGGCGCGCCTCCGCCAGCCCGCCGCTGAAGGCGTGTGCAATGCCTCCGCGCACCGGGTTGCGCTTGAGTGCTGCCAGGACCTGCGCGTGGGCCTTGCGCACATGCAGCAACACCGGCAGGTCGGCGGCGCGGGCGATGGCGAGTTGCGCCTCAAACAGGGCCTGCTGGCGCTCCCGATCCAGTTCACGCTCAAAATAGTCGAGCCCGATCTCGCCGATCGCCAGCACCCGGTGGTCCGCAATGGCGCGCTCCAGGGCCGGCAGGTCAGCGTCCTGGTGCTGATCAAGATACACCGGGTGTAACCCCAGGGCCGGATACAGGTCCGCATCCGTCTCACACAGTGCGAGCAGCCCCGGCCAGCCCGCCCGGTGGATCGCCGGGATCACCAGCCCCCGCACCCCGGCGGCGCGGGTGCGCCCCAGCACGGCCGCCCGGTCCGGGTCGAACTCGGGGCAATCCAGGTGGCAGTGGGTGTCGATCAGTTCCATGCGCCGCCGCCGACGCTCACCACATCAGGTCGTCCGGCACCTGGAACTCGGCATAGGGATCGTCCGCGGCCGGCGGCGGTGCGGGCTTGTTGTGTACAAGCACCAGGCTCGCGTCCCACTCGCGCAGGCGCACGGCGATCTCCACCGGGACCAGTTCGTAGAAGGTGTCCTGCCGCACCAGGGCCAGACGGCCGTCGACCAGCCGGGCATGCTGGTCGCGGTTCACATAGAGGCGCTTGAGCGCCGTGCCATCGGTAAAGTTGTAGGCCAGGTCGCCGCCCTCGCGGACCACGCGGTGGGCATGGATCAACTGGCGGATATCGTTCTCGCGGGCGCGCTGCTGCGCCTCTTCCTGCTGGCGGCGATTGAGTTCGCGGTCCTTACGGGCCTTCTCGGCGCGCGCCTCCTCGGCCGCCCGGCGCGCCGGGTCGTCGGCCGCGGCGGCCCGCCCGCCGGGTTGTTTGACGCTCTTGCGCTTGTCGGTGCGCGTCTCCTTGAGCCGGTGCTCGCTGACCAGACCGGCCTTCAATAATTGCTCTTGGAGCGAGTTACCCACGATGCCATCACCCTTGTCATAATGGGCCGGCGCGGCCCCGAGGGTGCAGAGCATCCGATAGCGGGGCCGCCGACGCAAGCCGTTGCGCGCGACACCCCACGGCGCGCCCGCATGGGGGTCGGCGGCGGGTCCTGGTAGAATCACTGGCAGTCGGCGTGCCGGTCACGCTCGTGGGCCTCCCCCACGCGCACCGTCGACGCCCCCGGAGCGCCTTGATCGCCGCGCCCAGCATAGCCCTTACTCTCTGAATTCAGGAGCTTTATCCATGTCAAATCGGCACCTCTGTCGCGCCTTACTGTTGACCTTGGCCGTGCCCTTCGGCGCCACCCAGGCCACTGACATCGGGTCGGTGGACATGACTGCGGTGCTCGAGAAGAGCAAGATGGGGCTCAAGGTCCAGGAGCAACTGCGCAAGGAATTGGAGCCCAAGGCCGCGCCGATGCGCGAGGAGGAAAAGGCCATCCGCGAGGCCCAGGCGAGTCTGGCGCGCGAGTCCGCGCTGATGAGCAAAGACCTGTTGGAAAAGAAGCAGGCCGAGCTCAAGAAACGGATCGAGGCCTTCCAGAAGAAGGCCGCGCCCATCCAGGAGGAGTTCATGAAGACCGAGCAGGAACGCAGCCGAGAGCTGATGGCGCCGGCCTCGAAGGCGTTGGAGGCAGTGGCCAAGCAGAAGAAACTCGGCATGGTCGTGGAGCGCGGCCAGGGCGGCGTCGTGTTCGTGGACAAGGGAGTGGACATCACCGAGGACGTGATCAAGCAGATGGATGCGAACACCAAGTAGCCGCCGCCGGCGGACCACCCGCCGCAATCGCTGTCACTTAGGGTATTTCCACTTATTCGGTCTGGGGTTAAACTAGCGCGGTACCAGACGTCCAGCGGGTGCCGGATCCTCCGCGACGCGGGGACGGAGCCCGACGGCCGCGGCACGCCCCCTGGCCGGTGCGACCGCAACCGGCCCGACGACCAGACCATCCATCGACTCACCGCCGCGCCGCGCGGCCGGCACACACACGAAGAGGAATCCATCCCATGCTTGGCGAACCCCACAACCTCCTGCACGAGTTTCCGGAGCTGGAAGGCAAAATCGAGGGCCTGCGCGCGTCCAACCCGGACTTCGCCCGTCTCATGAACGACTATGACGACCTGGATGCCCGCGTTCGTCAGCTCGAAGAGCTGGGTATCCCGGTGGCCGACGAGACCATCGAAGAGCTGAAGAAGGAGCGCCTGGTCCTCAAGGACCGCCTCTACCGGATCCTGCACGGCTGACCCACCGCCGCAGGGGACACCCGGGACCGCCGCCGCGGTGGCCATCTCGGGTCCCGCGCGGACCCACAGTACCTTGAAGACCGCCCCGGCGCCGTCTGGACATCCCGGCCCCGGGGTGGAACCATGGCAGCCAACCCGCCCGCGCCGCACAGCAGCGAGACCGCCATGGACTTCCGTACCCTTCCAGTCACCCTCTTCCAACAGAATTGCACCCTGCTGTGGTGCGAGGCGACCCGGCGCACCGTCGTCATCGATCCCGGAGGGGAGGCGCCGCGCATCCTGCGCCTGCTCGAGGATCTGAAGCTCGAACCCGAACGCATCCTGCTGACCCACGGGCACCTGGACCATGTCGGCGCCACGGCCGACCTGGTCGACCACCTGGGCATTCCGGTCTGGGGCCCCCACCTGGACGACGCCTTCCTGATCGAGGCCCTGGACCAGCAGTGTGCGATGTTCGGCGTGCCGCCACTGCGCGGCTTCGAACCCGATCACTGGTTAGCGCAGGGCGATACCGTCACGGTGGGTGAGGCGACCCTCGAGGTCCTGCACTGTCCGGGGCACTCCCCGGGTCATCTGGTGTATTTCCATGCCGCGGGACGGCTCGCCCAGATCGGTGACGTGCTCTTCCAGGGCTCCATCGGGCGCACCGATCTCCCGGGGGGAAACCACCAACAGCTCATCGAATCGATTACCGAACGACTCTTTCCCCTGGGGGATGACGTGCGGTTCATCCCCGGCCACGGGCCCACGTCGACCTTTGGGACGGAGCGCCGGACCAATCCGTTCGTGAGGCCGGCCGCCCGCTCGCCCCTGTGAGGATTGCAAATGCTATTCAATCGCTTACTGAATAAGACGCGCCAGGTCCTGGGGAAGAAACCGGCGCCGCCGGAAAACCTCCCGGAACTGGCGCGCGAACACAACGCACTCGACGTCAGGCGCGATGCGGTCCGGCGCCTGGCGAGCCTCCCCCAACTGCGTGACATCCTCACCAGCGACAGTGACGCGGGTGTGCGCGAGCTCGCCGCCACCCGTTACCGCCACCTGCTGGCGGGCACTGAGCAGGCCGGCCTGACCGTGGAAGAGCGGCTCACCGAGTTCGCCGGGGTCGCGGACCTTCGGGTGGTGGAGTCCCTGGCGCGGGAAGGGCATGACGCACCGCTGCGCCGCGCCGCCATCGCGCGGGTCGCCAACCCCGCGGTGCTGGTGGACTGTGCCCTGCATGACCCGACGGCGGCCAATCGGGGCGCGGCGGTGGCGCGGCTCGATGACCGGGTGGGTCTGGAGCAGGTGGCCCGGCAGATCGGCAAGAAGGACAAGGCGGTGTACCGCGCGGTGCGCGAGAAACTGCGGCAACAGGCCGAACAGGAGGCGGCGCCCCAGCGTATCAACGCCCTGTGCGCGGACCTGTGCGAGCGGGCCGAGCGCCTTGGACACCTCCAGCAGTGGACCCAGGACCGCGCACTGCTCGGGCATCTGGACCGCCAGTGGGCCGAGGCGGCGCCCCAGGCGCAGCCTGAATTGCAGGTGCGCTATGCCGCCGCCCGCGCCTGCTTCATCGCCGCCCACGACGCCTATCAGGCCGCCAACGCGGCCCAGCTGGCGACCAAGGAGACCCTCATCGCCCTGGCGGCCCGGCGCGAGGCGCTGATCGCGCAGGCAGCAGGGCTCGCCGCGCTCGACGCAGCGGCACAACTGGAGGTCGGGGCACGGCTGACGGCCGACTGGGCCGCCCTGGGTGCGGCGCCGGACGCCGAACAGCGCGACCAGGAGCGGCGCTTCAACCAGCACCTGCAGAGCGTCGCGGCCGCGGGTCAGGCCCTGGCCGAGCGCACTCGCCAGGTCGAGCGGCTGGGCCACGCGGCGGCCAAGGCCGAGCAGTTACTCGCGCTGTCCAAACCGCTGGACCTGACCCAGACCCGCACCCTGATTGCGCAGGGGCGCGCCCTGGCGGCAGGGTTCACCGGGGACGCCGCGGTGGCCGCCTTCACCGACCTGGCCGATCGCCTGGAGGCACGCCTCAAGCACCAGCACCGCCAGGCCGAGCATCGCCTTGCAGAGCTCCCAGCCCGCATCGACGCACTGCAGGCCCTGATCGAGGCCGGGGAGCTGAAAAAGGCCGACCCCATCCTTCAGAGCCTCCAGGCCGCCCTGGACCTCATCCAGACCAGCGGCCTGCCCAAGGGCGCGACCGCGGACCTCCAGGCCCGACTGCGGGAGCTGGGTCCGCGCGTGCGTGACCTGCAGCACTGGCGTCGCTGGGGCGCGGACCAGCACCGCGAGGCCCTGTGCGAGGCCATTGAGGCGCTGCGCGAACAGGGCCTGCCGTTGGCGGCGGTCGCCGAGCGGCTCCACGCACTCAAGACCGACTGGGCCGAGGTGGACCGCGCCGGCTCCCCCGTCAACAAGGCACTCTTGGAGCGCTTCCACCAGGGGGCCGCGGCGGTCGCCGAGCGGATCCGCCCTTGGCTTACGGCCCAGGCGGAGGAACAGGAGGCCAACCGCAGCGCCCGCGAGCAGGTGTGTCGGCAGTTGGAGGACTTTCTGTCGCAGGTCGACTGGGAGCGGGTGGACTGGAAGCGGGTGGTGCGGGCGGGCACCGAGGTCCGGCACGCCTGGTCACTGATCGGTCACTGCGAGCCGCGCGAGCGCCGTCGGCTGGAGCGCAGGTACCGTCAGGCAACCGACGCACTCGACCACCGGCTGGATGTCGAGCGGGCGCGCAATCAGGCGTTCAAGCGCGAGCTCATCGAGCGCGTGCGCGCGGCCGCGGAGCGGCCGGACCTGGACGCGGCGATTGAGGAAACCAAGGCCCTCCAGCGCCAGTGGCGCACCACGGTGGCGGCCCGCCAGCGCGACGAGAACCGCCTCTGGCAGAGTTTTCGCGCCGCCTGCGACGCGGTCTTCGAGCGCCGCGCCGCCCAGCACCAGGCACAACGCGGCGAGGCCGACGCCAACGTGGCCGCCCGCGCGGCCCTCTGCGACGAGGCCCTGGCCTGCGCCGCCGCGCAGGACGACCCGCGCCGGCTGGCCGCCGCACTGCACGACCTCGAACAGCGTTGGCGCGATGAGGAATCGCTCCCGCTCCCGCGCGCCGCCACCGCGGCCCTGAACCGCCGTTGGCAAGAGGCGCGTGAACGCCTGCGGCAGCGCCACCAGGAGCTCGAAGACACTGCCGGGCGCGAGGTCTTCGACCTGCTGCTGCGCCGGGCGGCCCTGTGCCGGGACCTGGAGCAAGGCCTGCTGGACCCGGCGGCGACCCCGGTCGATGTGGCTACCGCCGAACAGACCTGGGCCAACCTGCCGGAATTACCGGACCGCGGCCAGCAGGAGGCCCTGACCGCGCGTTGGCGCGTTGCCCTGGCCGCCGCCGCCGACCCGGCGCAACGGGTCGCGCTGCGCGACCAATGCCAGGCCAACGCCGAGCGGCGCGAGCGTCTCTGTCTGGAGTTGGAGGTCGCCGCCGGGGTGGAATCCCCCGCGGCCCTGGCCCCGGAGCGGCTGCGGCTCCAGGTCGGTCGGCTCGCCGAGCGTATGAGCGAGGGCGAGGCCGACAGCCTGCGCGGCGCCGCCGACCTGCTGCGCACCTGGTACCTGCTGGGCCCGGCGCCGCGGGATGCGGACCTGGAGGCGCGGGTGGAGTTGGTGCGGCAAGCGCTGGCGAGGGGAGGACCGAGCGCCCAGGCGGAGGAGTCCGAGGCGGCCTGAGCGCTTGGGGGCGCCGCACCCCAGTGCGGCTCGATCTCGCAAGCGACCGCAGCGTTGCGTCCCGCTGATGGGCCGCGCCGCACTGAAACTGGGCAAGTATTCCACAATCTGCTGCGACTCGTTACGGGCCGGCCTGACACCGAGCCGCACCGCCATGGCCACCGCAGCCCCGCTCAGCCGCCCGGGGATGACGACCGGTCAAATCCTGGCAGCAGCCCACCCATTGAGGCGGCCAAATACCAGATCCAGATGATGTTCGTGATCTCCGCGGGTACTGTCCTGGGGTCGGTGGCGGCGGCGTAGCTCGGCTCCCGCCGCCTGTTCGACGACCGAGAGCGCCAGCGCCTGGATCGGCTGCCCGCCTCGGTGCGTGATCTGAGCGCCTGATCCGGAAAACCCATAGCGCGCCCGGCACCACTCGAGGATAATCCCGAGCCTTTTAGCCGAGGGATTTTCGATGTTCAAGAACGCCAGGATGTATCGCTTGGGGACGCCCTTCGGCCTGCCTGCCGCTGACCTGGAGGAGGCGCTGGGCACCCGCCGGTTCCGTCCCTGCGGCCCGGTGGAGGTCGCCACACTCGGCTGGTCGGCGCCGCTGGGGGATGAGACGTCAGGCTTGGTCCATGGGGTGGGCGGCTGCCTGCTGCTGTGCATGCGTAAGCAGGAGCGGCTGCTGCCGTCCGCGGCCGTGGCCGAGGCGGTGGACGAGCGCATCGCGGAGATCGAGACCAGCGAGGGGCGCGATGTCGGCCGCTCCGAGCGCCGGTCGCTGCGCGAGCAGATTGTCACCGAGATGCTCCCGCGCGCCTTCACCCGCTCGCGGCGCACCCTGTTTTATATCGATACCGAGTCCAATTGGCTGGTGGTCGATGCGGCCAGTGAGAAGACGGCCGAGGAGGCTATCTCACTGCTGCGCGTCACGCTCGAGACCCTGCCGGCCAAGCCCGCCACCCCGCGCCAGGCCCCCGCGGGCATCCTCACCACCTGGTTGCTGGCCGGTGACGCCCCCGCCGATTTCGTCCCCGCGGACGCCTGCGAATTGCGCGACGCCGAGGATAGCGGGAGCGTCATTCGCTGCAAGGGGCAGGATTTGAGCAGTGACGAGATCCTCAACCACCTGCGCGCCGGCAAGCAGGTGGTGAAACTGGCCTTGGACTGGGACGAGCGGCTGAGCTTTGTCCTGGCGGACGACCTGTCGCTCAAACGCCTGAAGGTGGGCGATGCGCTGCTCGATGAGATCGACGACCAGGACGATCCGGCGGCGCGGCTGGATGCCGAGTTTGCACTCATGGCCCTGCAACTGCGTGAGCTATTCGTGCGCATGGACACCATCTTCGGCCTGATCGGTGAGGAGGGGGGCGCGGGGACTTCAACGGGGACTGCCCTTCCACCTTGGAAATAATCCTAAATCCGGAAATTGCTCACGCTTTCCAGCGTTATACCTTGTAGAAATCCCGATACCAGGCGACGAAGCGACCCACCCCGTCAGCGACCGAGGTCTTTGGCTGATAGCCCGTGTCCCTGACCAGATCGCTCACGTCCGCATAGGTGTCCGGCACGTCCCCCGGTTGCAGGGGCAATAGGTTCAATTGTGCCTTCCGGCCGAGGCTGCGCTCGAGTACGGCGATGTACTCCATGAGCTCGACCGGCGCGCTGTTGCCGATATTGTAGAGGCGGTAGGGCGCGCGACTACTGGCCGGATCCGGTTGCGCGCTGGACCACTCGGGGTTGCCCGGGGCGACCCGGTCTAATACCCGGATCACACCCTCGACGATATCGTCGATGTAGGTGAAGTCCCGGCGATGTTTGCCATAATTGAAGACATCAATGGGTTCGCCGGCGATGATTGCCCGGGTGAACTTGAAGAGTGCCATGTCCGGCCGGCCCCAGGGGCCGTAGACGGTGAAGAACCGCAGTCCCGTGGTCGGCAGGGCGTAAAGATGGCTGTAGGTGTGGGCCATCAGTTCGTTGGCCTTCTTACTCGCGGCGTAGAGGCTCACCGGATGGTCCACGTTGTGGTGGACCGAGAAGGGCATGGTGGTATTGGCGCCATAGACTGAACTGCTCGAGGCATACACCAGATGCTCGACGCCGGTATGGCGACACCCTTCGAGTACATTCGTGAACCCGACTAGGTTGGTAGCGACATAGGCCATCGGGTTCTCAATCGAATAGCGCACCCCGGCCTGGGCGGCGAGATTCACTACCCGCTCTGGCCGATAGGTCTCGAAGACCTCGCGCAGGCGCTCGCCATGCTCGATATCGACCCGCAGGTCGACAAACGCCGGATGTCCCTGAAGCCGCGCCAGGCGCGCCTCTTTCAGTGCGACGTCATAATAGTCGTTCAGGTTGTCGACGCCGATGACCTGATCGCCGCGTTCCAGGAGCCGCCGCGCCAGGCTGGCGCCGATAAAACCCGCGCTGCCGGTGATTAATACTTTCATCGGGATTCTCCTTCGCGTCGACTCACAAGCGTCCGTCGACCTGATCTTTGGGGAACAACTGTTTGACGTCGTAGAGCACCGCATCGGGTTTGCCGAACCCGCGGATGCGCGTGACCCCTAACTCGCTGAACTGGCGGTGCGCGACCGCCAGGATCACAGCGTCATAGGTCCCCGGGGGCGGTTCGTCGATGAGCGCGATCCCATATTCGTGGCGGGCCTCGTCCGGGTTCACCCAGGGGTCATGAACGTCACAGGCGATGCCATATTCCTTGAGCTCGGCGACGATATCCACGACCCGCGTGTTGCGCAGGTCCGGACAGTTCTCCTTGAAGGCGAGACCCAATACCAGTACCCGCGTGCTGGTGGACAGGCCGCTGCGCTGCATCATGAGCTTGACGACCTGCTTGGCCACATAGGCGCCCATGCGGTCGTTGAGCCGTCGTCCCGCCAGGATGATCTCCGGGTGGTAGCCGATCGCCTGGGCCTTATGGGTCAGATAATAGGGGTCGACGCCGATGCAGTGCCCACCCACCAGTCCGGGCCGGAAGGGCAGGAAGTTCCATTTGCTGCCGGCCGCCTCCAACACCTCCTGGGTGTCGAGCCCGAGCCGATTGAAGATCAGCGCGAGTTCGTTGATGAGGGCGATGTTGACGTCGCGCTGCGTATTCTCGATGACTTTGGCCGCCTCGGCCACCCGGATGCTGCTGGCGAGATGGGTGCCCGCGGTAATGATCGAGCGATAGAGTGCATCGACGAAGGCGGCGGTTTTCGGGGTCGAGCCGGAGGTGACCTTCTTGATCGTGGTCAGGCGATGTTCTTTATCCCCGGGGTTGATACGTTCGGGGCTGTAACCGACATAGAAATCCTGGTTGTACCTGAGCCCCGAAACCTGCTCGATAAGCGGCACACAGACCTCTTCGGTGGCCCCGGGGTAGACCGTCGACTCATAGATCACGACATCGCCGGCCGTGATCACACCACCGAGCATCCGACTGGCCGACTCGAGCGGTCGCAGGTCAGGTGACTTGTGCGCATCAATGGGGGTGGGGACAGTGACGATGTAGACGTTGCACTCGGCGAGCTCCCCCACCGACTGCGTGTAACGCAGTTGCGTCGTGCCTTGGAGGTCGTCCGGCGCGACCTCGAGCGAACTGTCGCGTCCCGCCAGCAGCTCGGCGACACGCGCATCATTGATATCAAAACCGACCGTCGGATAACGCTTGCCGAATTCCACCGCCAGTGGCAGCCCCACATAGCCAAGCCCCACCACGCCGACCCGGATGTTGTTCAGTTGCGCATTCAGATAGACATTCAGGGTCATGATCCAAGGACTCAGTAGGGTGGCAATCCGCCGGCAGTCTATATTAACAGCGTACCGCGGTCAGTGCGACCGCGCACGTCCGCCGCTGCCCCTCATATGTTAGGATTCGGCCTCTTATCGGCATACACACTCGGCCAATCAGCGGTGGAACGAACGTGTCGAAAACTTATATCTATCTGGCAGTCATTGAGGCGTTCGTCTTTTTCCTCGCCTCCCAACTCGGCGTCTGGACGCATTTTGGCCGGACCTTGCCGGCCGCCCCGGCACCCGTCTACTGGCTGATCACCAGCCTCTTTTTCGCCATCACCATGAGTGCATCCATGGTCGCCATGGGCCTTTATCAACGCGATGCCCATGTCGGCGAGGCCGCCTTCGCGGTGCGGCTCGGCCTGGTCTTCCTACTCGGCGTTACTATTTTATCAGTAGGGGTTTTCGTTGTTCCTGCGCCGTTCACGGCGCGCGGAATCCTCGGTCTGAGCCTGGTCTTCTCCTTCATCGGAATCGGTTTGGTGCGCCTCGTCTTCACGCGCCTGGTCAATGTCGAGTCGCGCCGCCGCCGCGTCCTGGTGCTGGGGGCCGGTCGCCGTGCCCAAACCATCGCGGAGCGGGTCGCGCGGGACCATACCTTGGGCTTCGCGGTCGTGGGCTACGTACCCTTACCCAACACTCGCTCCCTGGTCGATGGGGACAAATTGCTGTGGTCGAATCGGCCGCTCATGGAGTTGGCCAAGCAGTATGGCGCCGACGAGGTGGTGGTGGCCGTCGACGATCAACGCGGGACCTTGCCGGTAGCCGAGTTGGTCGACTGCAAGTTCGGCGGATTCGAGGTCCTGGACTTGCTCGCCTTCTTTGAAAAGGAACTCCAGATCATTAAGATCGACCTGCTGTATCCCAGCTGGATCTTTCTCTCGTCCAAAGGGTTTCGTATGGGGCTGGCGACCAGGCTGAGTAAGCGACTGTTTGACCTGACGGCGACACTGGCGATGTTGGTCGTTGCGGGCCCACTGATGCTGTTGATCACGGCTGCCAGCCTGATCGCGTCGCGGGGCCGGGGGCCGATTCTCTACCACCAGGTCAGAGTCGGACAGCACGGCCGGTTGTTTCATGTCCACAAGTTCCGGAGCATGCGGGTCGATGCCGAGGCCGACGGGGTAGCACGCTGGGCCACCAAGAACGACACTCGCATCACCCGCTTGGGCCTTTTCTTGCGCAATACGCGGTTGGACGAACTCCCCCAGATCTTCAATGTCCTGCGGGGTCACATGAGTCTGGTTGGCCCCCGCCCTGAGCGCCCGGAGTTTGTCGAGCGACTCTCCGCCAGTATTCCATTCTACACGGAGCGTCATCGCGTCAAACCCGGGGTTACCGGTTGGGCGCAACTGCTGTATCCCTATGGTTCCGATGACGAGGACGCCCGGCGCAAGCTCGAATATGACCTCTACTATGTCAAGCACGCCGGCCTATTCCTCGATATAGCGATCGTCGGAGCTGATTTACAAAAAGCTTCTTTGAAGGGGTGGTTTGTCGAGGCCTTGGTCCAGAAGGCGCAGGGTCTTTACCTGCGTGCCAAGGAAGACTGCGCCGCCGGAGACACATTCGCGGCCGAACAGACGGTCGGGACTGCCCTGACGCTCG
>CAILVI010000010.1 GCA_903837595.1 uncultured Thiodictyon sp. | reverse complement strand
GATCGCTTCGGCGGCTGCGTCCCCGGTATCACCCACTACGTGGCCAACTTCAATCCGTGCGGGACGTTTCTCAACTACAACCCGACCACGTATAGCTTCATCCGCTCGGGCTACGAGGGCCCGGGGGCCGACCCGGACGTGGACCCGGCCTGCACGTACCCCCCCTACTGCAACGTCACCAACCCGGGTTCTGATCCGTTTTCGCCCTAGAAACGCACTCGCTTTGCGGTGACCATGGTGGAAGCCGGGGGACGCGCGGAGGCGACCGCCGACGGCATATGGATGTCGCCCTGTTTGTCACCTGCCTGACCGACACGTTCTTCCCGCGCGTTGGACAGGCGGTCGTGACCGTCCTGCGGCACTTCGGCTGCCGCGTCCAATTCCCTCCCCAACAGACCTGCTGCGGGCAACCGGCGTTCAATAGCGGCTTCCATTGCGAGGCGGCCACCCTTGTGCGCCGGATGAGCGCGGCGTTCGGCGCCTGCGAGCGCGTGGTCACGCCCTCGGCATCCTGCGCGACGATGGTCAAGCATCATGGACCGACGCTTCTGGCGGGGAGCCCAGGGCAGCAGGACGGCGCGCGGCGACTGGCGGACAGGACCTGGGAGTTCTGCACGTTTCTGCGTGACGAACTGAAGGTGGACATCGCTGGCCTGTTGAGGTTCGAGGAACCGGTCACGTTTCATTACCCCTGCCACGCACGGGAGATATACAGCCTCGCCGACCTGCAAGGCTGGCTGTCGAAAGCGGGCGACGTACGCGTCCCCGCCCGGCCCGACCTGTGCTGCGGCTTTGGCGGCCTGTTCGCGGTGGACTACCCGGAACTCAGCGCCGCCATGCTGCGAGACAAGCTCGACGAGCTGGCGGCCACCGGCGCCAACCTGGTGATCAGCAACGAGGCCGCGTGTACCCTGCAAATGGCCGGCGGGGCGCACCGTCGCGGCCTGCCGCTGCGTTTCAAGCACATCGCCGAGTGCCTGGCGGAATCGCTCGGCCTGATGGAGCCTTCGCCATGAGCGGCGAAAAGAAGCTGCGAGCGCGGCTGGCGGAGGCGACGGCGAATGAACGGGTGGTTCGCGCGGTCCACCTCGCCACTTGGCGCAAGGTGGACCAGCGGGCGGCGTCCCTGGGCAAGATGCACCACGCCGATGAGCTGCGCGCCCGGGCGGCCCAAATCCGACAACACACGATCGAGAACCTGCCGCGCTACCTGGAGCAATTCGTCGAGCGTGCCGAGGGTCTGGGTGCGCGGGTACATTTCGCTGCCGATGCCGCCGCCGCATGCCGCATCGTGGTCGATCTGGCCGCGGCGCGCGGGCTCAAGCTGGCCGTGAAGGGCAAGAGCATGACCAGCGAGGAGGTCCGCCTGAACCAGGCCCTGGAGGGGGCCGGCATCCGCGTCGTCGAGACCGATCTGGGCGAGTTCATCGTCCAGATCGACCACGACCGTCCCAGTCACATCATCACGCCGATCATCCACATGGACCGCCGGCAGGTGGCCCGTGCCATGACCCGCGAGCTGGGCTGCCCGTACACCGAAGACCCGACCGAGATGACCAAGATCGCCCGGGCCTACCTGCGCGACATCTTCCGGCGCTGCGACCTGGGGATCACCGGCATCTGGCTGATGCCCATCCAGCCATCCCCCTCCTACCACGGTTACGACGTGACCGATTACTTAGCCGTCAATCCGCAGTACGGCACCATGGCCGATTTCGAGACCTTTGTCGCCGAGGCGCACAAGCGCGGGATCGGCGTCATTCTTGACTTCGTCATCAACCATTCGGGCAGCGGTGACGCGATCTTCCAG
>CAILVI010000009.1 GCA_903837595.1 uncultured Thiodictyon sp. | reverse complement strand
GACAACGTCACAGCCTTGGATTACTTCTTCTGCCCTAACACCTTCGATTGCGCGCTGGCGCACGGGATTCGCGCCGTGCCCTTCGACTGGGACGACGACGGCAATGTGGACATGATCGACTTCGAAGCCTTCGCCGCCGTCATGACCGGGCCCGGCAACTGCTGCCCGACGACCAACTCCTGGATCTTCGACAATGACAGCGACCAGGATGTGGATCTCGGGGATTTTGCCGCCTTCCAGCGCGGCTTCACCGGACCGTGACGCCGGCATCGGGCGGATGAAGCCGCGGCAGAGCTCCCGTTACTTCATTCGGCCGGTCTTTTCATTCCATGACTTCGGGGGCTAGCCCGCATATTTCATCAGAGCGAGGTTGATCGGCGAGAGAAAGGCGTGGTGGGGTTGCGCGTGCACTTTGGCGCGCCAATCGGTCAGGCGGCGCGAAGTTCCCCCTTACCCCCACCGGGGGTCGAGTTGTGGCGGGGTTAACTGAGGGCGGGTGGGAGGAGATATGGGGCGTGGAGCCGCGCGAGCACGCGGGCGAACACGTCCGCGAGCGGGTAGGCCGAGGAGAGATGTAGGACGATGCGGCGCACGCTGGTCACCACGCGGGCGGCGATTTTGAGAAGCTTGAGCCGAATCGTCCCGGCTTGAGCCTGTTCCAGCTCGGTGTCCGGCAGGGCCGTACGCCGCAGGGTCTCCATCAGCACGTAGGCCGCCGCGGAGAGCAATACGCGGAACTGGTTGGCCAGGAAGGCATGGCAACTAGTGCGATCGGCGAACAGCGCCAGCTGCTGTTCCTTGATGCGGTTCTCCATGTCGCCGCGGGCCACGTACAACTCGTCGTAGATGCGGGCCGGACCGAGCCGGAGCAGATTCGTCACCACGAAGCGGGCGTTGGGGCCCTCGGGCAGGTGTTCGGCCTTGACGATCACGCGGCGCTGGTGGTCCCAGGTCTTGGCGGCGTAACGGACCTCGTGGAAATTCCGCACCTTCCGGGAAGTGGCCTCAAATTGTGTCTTCGCCGCGGCCATGAAGGGCGCGGCCTGCCGTTCCAGGACTTGGTTGCGGGCCAGGCCCAGAACGTAAAACACGTGGTTTTGCTCGCACCAGCGCATCAGCTTCCAGCGGCAGAAGCCGGAGTCGCCGCGCAGGATGATCCGCACTTTGGGCCAGGCCTGACGCAGTCGCCGGACCAGCAGCTTGAGGATGGGGCGGGTATGCCGGCTGGCGTCGATGTTGCTGGGCCGCAGGTAGGCGACCAGCAGACGCGAACCACAGACGACCTACAGCGGCAGGAAGCAGTAGTGGTCGTAGTAGCCGTGGAAGAAGCGGGCTTCCTGCGTGCCGTGGACCGGGTCGTCGGTAGCGTCGAAGTCGAGCGTCAGTTCTTCCGGCGGCGTGTCGAACGAGGCGATGAATCGCTCGACCAGCACGCCGGCCAGGCGGGCCAGGCTGGCGCGGGTCACGCGATTCTCGAGCCGGCAGAGCGTCGGGGGGCTGGCCAGGGGCTGCTGGGGGTCGGGGCGTTGATCGGCCAGAATCGCGAACCGCGGATCCTGCCGCAGGGTGGTGTGGTCGTTGAGGTCCTCATAGCCCAGCGCCAGGCCGTAGATGCGTTGGGCCAGCATCGTCCGCAGCTCGTGGGTAATGCGGCTCGGATCGCGAGGGTCGGTCAGACAACCGGCCAGCGCGTCGATCAGGCCGCAACGGCGATCGACCTCGCGCAGCAGAAGGCCGCCGGCGTCCGAGGTGAGCGTACCGCCGGCAAAATCGGCCTGAACTTGCTGACGTCCCAGGCTGGAAAACAGGAGCCCCTGCCGGTTACACTCTGTCACGAATGGCCTCCTTACCTTGCACCAGGCAATCTTCAGCGAATGCCCAGTTTACAAGGCCCGGAGGCCATCGCTTTGTCCAGCCAGGCTCGCGCTCGTGAAATATCCGGGCTAAGATAACGAGCGCCGGTATCGACAGACGATATCGGCGGACATAGCCATGAACCGATCAACCAACCTCCGCACACGAGGAGCTTCAACATGGCGCACGAATACGATGGAGATCGGCGAACCTTCCTGAAGAGTGCCGCGATGGCTTCCGGCGGACTGTTGCTGACGGGCTTCGCCGGACCGAGTCTGGCTGGTCCATCCTCACAGGCGAGTCAGGCCGCCAAGAAGGAGGGAAACGCCGATGAAGTCTCACCGGCCGAGGACCTGATGCGCGAGCACGGGGTTCTGAATCGTGTTCTGCTCATCTACGACGAGGCGATGCGACGGATCGAGGCCGGGGCCGAGCTGTCGCCCGAGCCACTGGCCAAGGCGGCGGACCTGATCCGCCGGTTTGTCGAGGACTACCACGAGAAGCTCGAAGAGGAGCACCTGTTTCCGCGCTTCCGCAAAGCTAACCGGCTGGTCGAGCTAGTGGACGTGCTGGTCAAGCAGCACGAAGCCGGGCGCCATCTGACGGACCAGATCAAGCAGGCGGCAAACGCGGCGGCGCTGAAGAAACCCGAGGAGCGCCGCAAGCTCGCGGATTCGCTGCGGGCGTTCAACCGCATGTACCGTCCGCACGAGGCGCGTGAGGACACGATCCTGTTTCCAGCGTTTCGCACGATCGTCCCGCCGGGCGAATACGACGCGCTGGGCGAGGAGTTTGAAAACAAAGAGCACGCTCTGTTTGGTGCCGACGGGTTCGAGAAGGCCGTGGATGAAGTGGCCACGATCGAAAAGTCGCTCGGTATCTATGAGTTGGGCCAGTTCACGCCACAGGCATAGGAGCGGGGCATGACGCTTGCAAACCAGCTACTGCAAACGCACGCGGCCCGGGCGACGATTCTGATCCGTATTCTGGTTGGTGGCGTGTTTCTGACTGAGGGTATTCAAAAGTTCCTGCTTCCCGCCGCGCTGGGAGCGGGCCGGTTCGCGGGAATCGGTATTCCGGCACCGCAAGTCATGGCGCCCTTCGTGGGAGTTGTCGAAATAGTGTGTGGCTCGCTGCTCCTGCTCGGGCTCGGGACGCGCGTCGCGGCGATTCCGCTCCTGATCAACATTTCGGTGGCGATCTTGTCGACCAAGATTCCCATCCTCCTGGGGCATGACTTCGGGACGTTCACGCTGCCGAAGTTGGCGCGATACGGATTCTGGAGCGCGCTACACGAGGGGCGCACCGATCTCTCCATGCTGCTCGGACTGATCTTCCTCCTCATCGTCGGCGGCGGGGCAGCCTCCTTGGACACGCTGTTGACCCGAACTCGGTCTCCAAGAGCTGGAGTCGACGCTTCCGCCTGAGGGCGCGCTGCCCGCGTCCAGCCGGCGCGGTGAACTCCAGCGACTGGCCGTTTTGTTTCTGCGCCTCGGTCCAACCGTCTTCGGCGGCCCCCGCCGCCGACATCGCGCTGACGGAGGGCGAGACTGCATTCCGGCGGCGGTGCGCAGAGCCTTACCGAGAGAGACCGATGCTGCTCAGGTTAGTGTCGCTCGGAACAGCATCCTTGCACGTGTGCCGCCGGATCGCCTCGATCAACTTATTTCGGTCAATCGGCTTGGTGGCGTAGCTGTCACAGCCGGTGTCTAAGCACTTCTGCCGGTCGCCTTCCATGGCATGTGCGGTGAGGGCGATGATCGGGCCGGGGTATCCCACCTGGCGGAGTCGGCCCGTGGCTTCGTAGCCGTCCATCACGGGCATCTGCATATCCATCAGGATGACATCGAACGGATGCCCTTGGTCGCGGGCCGTCAGCGCGGCCTCGACAGCGAGCTGGCCATTCTCGACGACCGAGACCGCCGCTCCGGCTTTCGTCAGGATGAAGGCGATGAGACGCTGGTTGTCCGGACCATCCTCGGCCAGGAGGATGCGGCGGCCGTGCAGGGCTACCTCGTCGGCTCCCATCGCAGGCTCGGTCTTGTCCGGCGCAAGCACGGTGGCGGTACGGGGGTCTTCGATCATCTTGACATCGTTGAGCGGCCCGGTCCGTACGGTGACGCGCATGCGCGTGCCCGCACCCGGGCGCGTTTCCACCACGGTGATTGCTCCGCCGAGCAATTGG
>CAILVI010000008.1 GCA_903837595.1 uncultured Thiodictyon sp. | reverse complement strand
GGATGCTCCCCGGCCGGCTCCTCCGCCGGTGCGTCGATGATCCCCGGCGTATGGCCCATGAGCCGGAAGCGGGCAATACGCCGCGATTCCGCCTCATAGCTGTTGACCGGGAAGTTCGACTCACTACGCCCGCCCGGGTGGGCGACATAGTAGGTGCAGCCGCCCAGACTCGCGCGGTTCCAGGTGTCGACGATCTCGAAGACCAGCGGACCCTGGGCCGGGATGGTCGGGTGCAGACCGGAGGGCGGGCTCCAGGCCTTGAAACGGATGCCGGCCACGAACTCCGCCTTGCGCCCGGTGGGGCGTAGCGGCACGCGCCGTCCGTTGCAGGCGAGCACATGACGGTCGCCGACCATGCCGTTGACCTTGACCTGCATCCGCTCGACCGATGAGTCGACAAAGCGGGAGGTCCCTTGCGCGGTGACCTCCTCACCCAGCACATGCCAGGGCTCGATGGCCGCGCGCAGTTCCATGTGGATGCCGTTCTCCGTCGCCAGGTCCCCGTAGTGCGGGAAGCGGAACTCGAAGAAGGGGTCGAACCAGGCGGCCTCGAAGGGGTAGCCGGCACGCCGCAGGTCACAGATCACGTCCTCGAAGTCCACCCGGGCGAAGTGCGGCAGCAGGAAGCGGTCGTGCAGTTCGGTACCCCAGCGCACCGGCTTGCGGACATAGGGTTCCTTCCAGAAGCGCGCGACCAGGGTGCGCAGCAGCGCAATCTGCGCCAGGCTCATGCGCGCATGCGGCGGCATCTCGAAGCCGCGGAACTCGACGATGCCCTGCCGTCCGGACGCGCTGTCCGGCGAGTAGAGCTTGTCGATGCAGAACTCGGTGCGGTGGGTGTTGCCGGTGACGTCGGTCAACAGGTTGCGCAGCACCCGGTCGACGATCCAGGGCTGGGCGACCTCGCCTTTGGGCATCTGCTGGAAGGCGATGGCCAGCTCATAGAGCCGGTCGTCGCGCGCCTCGTCCACCCGCGGGGCCTGGCTGGTGGGGCCGATGAACATGCCGGAGAAGAGATAGGACAGGCTCGGGTGGTGCTGCCAGTAGGTGATCAGGCTCTGCACGAGATCCGGCCGGCGCAAGAGCGGGCTGTCCGCCGGGGTGGGGCCGCCCAAGGTCACATGGTTGCCGCCGCCGGTGCCGGTGTGGCGCCCGTCGAGCATGAACTTCTCGGTGCCGAGCCGGGCGAGGCGCGCCTCTGCATAGAGGATATTGATGTCGCGCACCAGGTCGTCCCAGGACTCGGCCGGGTGGATGTTGACCTCGATCACGCCCGGGTCGGGGGTGACAGCGAGCTTTTGCAGCCGGTGGTCGCGCGGCGGCTCATAGCCCTCAATGATGATGGGCATCTTGAGTTCCGCGGCCGTGTCCTCCAGACACAGGGCTAGGTCCAGCCAGTGCTCCAAGTGGGTCAGCGGCGGCAGGAAGCAGTAGAGCCGACCCTCGCGCGCCTCGATGCAGAGCGCGGTGCGCACCAGATCCGGGTGTAGTTCGTCCGGCAGGGCGACCTGGGGGTGCAGCGACTGGTGCGAATTGTCCGCCGGGGTCAGGCGGCCATAACGCGCGGCGATGGCCCGCGGGTCGTTGCCCTGCTCGCGCAGGGGCTGCGGGGGTTGGGCCGGCTGCACCACCTGGCTGTAGCGGCGCGTGACCTCGTCGGTGGGCGAGCGCAAGGAGCTGACCGGTTCGAAGGGGTTGCGCTCCGGCACCTGGTCCAGCTCGGCCTCCGGCAGGTAGGGCAGGCTGTCGAGCGGCAGGCGGAAACCCATGGGTGAGTCGCCGGGGACCAGGAACAGACGCCCGTCGCGGAAGGTCCACTTACCGCTCTTCCAGCCGCCCTGATCGCCGAAACCCCACCAGCGCAGCGGCAGGGCGTAACCGGCGGTCTGGTTCAGCCCCTGGTCGAAGAGCCGGGCGAGGCGCTTGCGCTCATTGGGGTCCTTGAGCTTGTTATCGAGCGGGTCGACATTGGCCGGCAGCCGTTGTTCCTTCCACAGGTAAAACCAGACGTCCTCGTAGGCCGGCTCGGCATGCGCCGGGTCCACGCCCAGATACTTGGCCAGGGTGCGGATGAAGGTCGCCGCCTGCTCGGGGCCGTGACCGTAATCCTCACTCTCCAGGCCGAACAGCGCGGGATCGCGCCACACCGGCTGCCCGTCCTTGCGCCAGTAGCAGGAGAGCGCCCAGCGCGGGAGTTGCTCCCCGGGGTACCACTTACCCTGGCCTATATGTAAGAGCCCGCCTGGGGCATAGTGACCCTTGAGTCGCAGCAACAGGTCCTCGGCCAGGCCCTTCTTGGTGGGCCCGAGTGCGGCGATGTTCCACTCGGCCCCCTCCATGTCGTCGATGGAGACGAAGGTGGGTTCGCCGCCCATGGTCAGGCGCACGTCGTTGGCCTTCAGCTCCGCGTCGACCGTGTGGCCCAGGTCCTCGATGGCCGTCCACTGCTCATCGGTGTAGGGCTTGGTGACCCGCGGGTCCTCGTGGATACGCCGAACCTCGTTGTGGAAATAAAATTCCACCTCGCACTTGTCCATGGCCCCGGTGATGGGGGCCGCGCTGGAGGGGTCGGGCGAGCAGGCGAGCGGGATGTGACCCTCGCCGGCGAAGAGCCCGGAGGTGGGGTCCAGCCCGATCCAACCGGCACCGGGGCAGTAGACCTCGGTCCAGGCATGTAGGTCGGTGAAATCCTTCTCCGGCCCCGAGGGACCGTCCAAGGACTTCTGGTCCGCGGTGAGCTGCACCAGATAACCGGAGACGAAGCGCGCGGCGAATCCCAAGTGACGCAGCACCTGCACCAGCACCCAGGCAGAGTCCCGGCAGGACCCCTTGGCCAGCCCCAGGCTCTGCTCGCAGGTCTGGATGCCGGGCTCCATGCGGATCACATAGCCGATGGTTTCCTGGAGCCGCTGGTTGATGTCGACCAGGAAATAGACCGTCTCCCGCGGCGTGCGGTCGACCCCGGTCAGCCACTTGGTGAGCAGCGGGCCGCGCTCCTTGATCTCCATGTAGGGCGCCAACTCCTTGCGGAGCTGCTCGTCATACACGAAGGGGAAATTGTAGGCGTACTCCTCCAGGAAGAAGTCGAAGGGGTTGATCGTGAGCATCTCTGCGATCACGTCCACTTCCACCGAGAACTTGCGCATCTTCTCCGGGAAGACCAACCGCGCCAGGTAGTTACCGAAGGGGTCCTGTTGCCAGTTGAGGAAGTGCTCGGCCGGTTCGATCTTCAGCGAGTAGGCGCGGATCGGGGTGCGGCAGTGGGCGGCCGGGCGCAGCCGCACCACATGGGGAGACAGGTTCACCGGGCGGTCGAACTGATATTCGGTCTTATGATTGATCTGGACGAGGATCGACATGGAGGGGGTCCGGACTCCGAGGTTGGGCGCAGGCAATAGGGCGGGGACGCAGGATTTGTTCCAGTATAACAGCCCATGGTAACGGGCTGGGTCGCCCGCGTCCATGACGGTTTGTGCCCCAAGACGGGGCGATGGATCAGGGGCTTGGGTCACAAGAAGATGAGTTTCGGAAGGCGGTTACATGGTCCGTCGCAGATCGCATCTAGTCCTGGCGCATACACTTGGCGCCCCCACAAGGCGCGCTTCGGCGGGCACGTCAGGTATCGCGGGTTTGGCAGGGAGCACTTGAAAAGTCAGCCTAAAGCCACATTTCGACAAAATATCGTTGAAATGTCGATTATCTGTGGTAAGGTTCCCCGCATGCTGCACAGTTACCGTTTTGCCAATGCCTTTTCTTTTCTGGACGAAACCGAGGTCTCGTTCCAGGTCAATCGTCATGTTCAAGACAGCGGACTGATCGCCCAAAATGCGTCGGGGGCTCGTCTGTCCAAAGTCATGGCAGTGGTTGGCGCCAACGCCAGTGGCAAGACCAATCTACTGAAACCACTGGCATTTCTCAACTGGTTTGTCGGCGGCTCTTTTCAGGTGAAGCCCGACGCAAAGATACCGATCGACTCGCATTTTTTTGCCGATTCGAGTACCAGTACTTTTCAACTAATTGGTGATATGGCTGGGGACATTTGGCGCTATGAGCTCGAGCTGATCCCGGAGCGGGTTTTGCGCGAGGCCTTATACAAGAAAACCAGTCGCTCTTTCAGTTTTGTCTTCGTGCGAGAGTGGAACCCCAAGACCAAGAATTATGACATTACGCAGCAGGGATTTGGGTTTAGCGCACGCGAGGCTGGCAAGGTGCGTCAGAATGCCTCCTTAATCAGCACGGCGGCCCAGTACGGGGTTCCCTTGGCAGTGCAGTTCGCCGGGCTATCCTTCCGTTCCAACGTCGAATTCTCCGGGCGAAATTCCCTCGACGGTCTTGTCATTGTCAATGCTATGGAGGTTTTCAAGCGCACGGGGCGGTTGCGACTACGGATGGTTGATCTACTTAAGGATTGGGACCTCGGTCTCGCCGATGTCGTTTTCCGGAAGATTGCGACGACGGAGCCGTCCAGCGGGACCAAGGCCGAGGTTGATCTACCCTTTGCAGTTCATCGCAATGGCGAACGGAAGGTCGAGCAGTTGCTGATGCAGGAGTCCAGCGGAACCCAAAGCGCATTTGTGCTGTTGTCACAGATCCTGCCCGTCCTGATGTCGGGTGGCGTGGCGGTGATAGATGAGTTGGAGGCAAACCTTCACCCCCATATGCTACACCCTCTCTTGGGTTTATTCCTGGATCCAGAGATTAATCCATACAATGCGCAGGTTATATTTACCTGCCACGCATCAGAAGTCCTTAATTTATTGACTAAGGCTCAGGTCATGTTGGTAGAGAAAGATGCGGGGCTGTTCAGTCATGCGTGGCGCATAGACACCATGCGCGGGGTGCGAGCCGACGATAACCTGTATGCGAAGTACATGGCCGGGGCCTACGGCGCAGTCCCTGGGGTTTAGGGTCCGTGGTCATTACCGGATGTGCTCAGACCACTATCCGATGCGCTCAGACCGCGATCCTGCTGATTGGCGAGGGTGCCTGTGACTGCGCCTTTCTGAATTATCTGAAACGCCTCCATGTGCCCCGTTGGTGTGGGATTTCTGTGACAGTACGCGACGCTCATGGCAAAGGACCAAATAATGTCGTGGAGTGTGCCGTTGGGCATTCTCGCAATGCAGCCTTCGATATTAGAGCTGCTCTTCTGGACACGGATCTTGAATGGCCTTCAAAGACACTAGCGTTGGCGCGGAAACACCGGATTCACCTAATTCCGGCATCTCCGTGTCTAGAAGGTTTGCTGCTCCAAATTATCGAGCGCCAAGCGCTCGATACGAATCAGGCGTGCAAGCAGCTTTTGCACCCATTGTTGAGCGGCAGGCCGACACAAGCGGAGAGCTACGGTGGTCTCTTTCCGAGGGAACTTCTTGAGCGTCGGCGGGCGGACGTTCTCTCCCTTGCCGGTCTTCGCGATATTTTAGAGGGTCGCCGACCGAGACCCTGATTACGACTGCCGTTCGCGAGTCGAAGGCACTGCGTGCTCGTTCGCGAATCTCACCTTGGGTACAGGGGTTGCCGTGTGGCCCAGCGGGTTGCACTGTTTCGGCCCGGCGGCGGCGCCGATTGTGCGATCTTGGGGCGGGTGACTGAGGGCACGACCTGACCAAGACTACGATGAGACGGGTCCGGTGCGGGGTTGCAGCCGCCGCGGAACGACCGGGCGCAGCCGTTCGATCTTTGGCATATTTCATGCTTTAATGCCAGGTAAGATCCCCAAGCCACGAGGAGCCCGCACCATGCTGAGGCAATTCCAATCCGGTGGCGGCGGCCAGACCCAGTCCCAACAGGCTGGCCCCGCGATGGCCTACCACGAGTTCTACAGCGACAATTTTCTGCCGCGCGAGCACTATCGCCCCATGTGGGAGCACATCCAGGGCACCGGGCAGCAGATGCTCGGTGCCAAGGCGCGCGAGGCGCACCTTGCCCTGCACACCGAGGGTGTGACCTTTACCGTCTACTCCGACCAAGACGAGGGGATCGAACGTGTCTGGCCCTTCGATATCCTGCCGCGCATCATCACGGCGGACGAATGGACCATGCTGGAGGCGGGGCTCAAGCAGCGTATCCGGGCGCTCAACCTGTTCCTGAAGGACCTCTACCACGGCCAGCGGATACTGAAAGACGGGGTCGTGCCGCCCGAACTGATCTACCGCGGCAAGGACTTCCGCCGCGAGATCATGGACATCGATCCGCCACACGACATCTATACCCACATCAGCGGGGTGGACCTGATCCGTGATGAGGCGGGGCGCTATCTGGTCCTGGAGGACAATCTGCGCACGCCCTCCGGCGTCTCCTACATGATCGAGAACCGGATCGTGGAGCGGCGCATCCTCCCGGAGTTCTTTGCCCGCTACAAGGTGCGCCGGGTTGAACACTATCCGGCCCTGCTGCTCCAGGCACTGCGCTTCCTCTCCCCCCGCGGCCCGGACGAGGCTACGATCGTGGTCCTGACTCCCGGCATCTACAACTCGGCCTATTTCGAACACACCTTCCTGGCCAAGGAGATGGGTGTGGAACTGGCCGAGGGGCGGGACCTGGTGTGCGAGAACGATAAGGTCTACCTCAAGACCACCCGCGGGCTGCGCCGGGTCGACGTGGTCTACCGGCGGGTCGACGACGACTTCCTGGACCCCCTGGTCTTTCGGGCCGATTCCACCTTGGGGGTCGCGGGCATCATCGATGCCTGGCGTGCCGGCAATGTGGCCCTGGTGAACGCCCCGGGCAGCGGCATCGCCGACGACAAGGCGGTCTATGCCTATGTCCCCGAGATCATCCGCTATTACCTGGGGGAGGCGCCGATCTTACAGAACGTGCCTACCTACCAGATGACCGACCAACAGGACCGCGCCTATGTGCTGGACAACATGGAGCGGATGGTGATCAAGGCGGTGGCCGAGTCCGGCGGCTACGGGATGCTGATGGGGCCGGCGTCCACCGCCGCCCAGCGCGCCGAGTTCGTCAAGAAGATCCATGACAACCCGCGCAACTACATCGCCCAACCGGTGGTGCAGTTGTCGCGGCACATCTGTTATCTGGACGGTGAACTGGAGTCCCGCCACCTGGATCTGCGCCCCTTCATCATCTACGGGAGCGACATTGAGGTGGTCCCCGGTGGACTCACGCGCGTGGCCCTGACCAAGGGGTCCTTGGTGGTCAATTCGTCCCAGGGCGGCGGCAGCAAAGACACCTGGGTCCTGGCTGACTGACATGTTGAGTCGTATCGGCGAATCGCTGTATTGGATGACACGCAACCTGGAGCGTGCGGACGATACCGCACGCATCCTGGATATCAATGTCGTCTACATGCTGGAAGCGGATGAAGGCGCTACCGAAGAGATGCAGTGGCAGCCGCTGCTCAACATCGTGGGTGCCGACGAGATCTATCCGGTGCGCTATCCGGACAAGCGGGTGACGGTGCCGCGGGTCATTCATCTGCTGACGCAGGAAAAGGACAATCCGGGTTCACTCTACAACAGTGTGCGACTCGCCCGGGAGAACGCCCGGGTGGTGCGTGACCGCATCTCCAGCGCGATGTGGGAGGCGATCAACGAATTCTGGCTGTCGGTCGACAAGCATCTGAAGACCACCCTCCAGCCCTGGCGGGCAGCGGAGTTCTATGCCCATGTCCACCGGGAGGTTGCGACCTTCTACGGACTTGCCCAGAGCACCATGATCCGCGGCGAGGCCTACGGTTTCACCGTGCTTGGCACGCTACTGGAGCGCGCTGACATGACCGCCCGCATCCTGGATGTGCGCTACCACCTGTTGCTACCGGATCTCAGTCTGGTGGGTTCGTCTCTGGACTATTATCAATGGGGGGCGTTGCTCAAGTCACTCTCCGGGTTCGATGCCTATCGCCGCCAATACCATGGCGGCATTCGTCCCATCGAGGTCGTGGAGTTCACTATCCTCAACCCGGATTTTCCGCGCTCTCTCACCTATTGTTTGAATGGCATGGAGCGGGCGCTTGCGCGCATCGGCCTGGTCGAACGGGGCGAGGTGCCGCAGGCCCTGCAGGCCCTGCGGCAACACTTGGCCGTGGCCACTGCGCATGCCATCCTGGACCAGGGGCTGCATGAGTATCTCGATTGCTACCTGGCCTTGTTGGCAGGGCTCGCCACCGCGCTGCAAGCGGACTATTTCGAGGCGCACCTGGGAGACGTGTCTTGAGGTACCGGATCGAACGCAACTGCGACATCCGCTTCCCCACCCCGGTGCGGGAGCACCATTGCCAGATTCGCCTGGCGCCCTGGGAGGACGGCAGTCAATCACTCACGCGTCTAGACCTGCGTGTCTCGCCGCACGCCGACCCGGTCGCCCGCTATGACGGCTTCGGTAACCTGGCGCACCACTTCGCCGTGCTCGATGCCCACCGAGAACTGCGGTTCACACTTACCGCCGAGGTCGAGACCCGGCTGTCGAATCCCTTTGACTTCGATGTTCTGAACCCGGCCCGGGAGCGCGCCTGGCTGCTCGATAGCATGCACCAGGCCCCGCGTCTGTGGGACTTCGTCTACCACCAGGGGCGCCTGACACCCAAGCTCCCCGAGTTGATTGCGGAGCGCCCGACGCCGGTCTGGCAGGAGGGGGTGCCGGTGCTCACGCAGATCCAGGACGCCTTCGCCTGGGTCCATGCGCTTGCGGCCTTCGCCCCACAGGAGGCCGAGTCGGTCACCGACCTGGATGTTCTGTTCCAGGCGCGCGAGGGCACCGCCGCGGACCTGGCCCACCTGCTGATCGCCCTACTGCGGGGCTGGGGGCTGCCGGCCCGCTTCGTCTCCGGCTACCAGGATGCCGCCTGGTTCGACCCAGACGACGAGGCCCCGGCGGGCACGCCGCCGCGTCCCCAGATGCTGCACCATTGGGCGGAGGCCTTGGTCCCTGGGGCCGGTTGGCGCGGCTTCGACCCCGCCTTCGGCCTGCTAGCCGACGACACCTACATCCGGGTCGCTGTGGGACGCGACGCGGGCGACGTCAGCCCCCTGCGGCACACCAGCAAGGGTTCCGGGGACCGCCCGGAGCTGACCGCGACCCTCAGTGTGACCCGCCTGGACGGCGCCCCAGGCGTTTGAGTTCACGAGCGCTCGGTTGGGTCGCGGTGTGCCCGCCGCTCAGGTCTGAGACTCGCCGGGGCGGCTCCGGCGGGCGCCATCCCGGCACCGCTCTTCATCCGGGGCCCGGACGCGTAGCTGAATCTCCTGGTCCACTGCTTCTGCTTCCCCGCAGGTCCGGAGGAGGACGCCCGCCGACCCCGCCGGGGCGAGAACGCCAGGGGTTGGGTTCATCTCGACGTGGAGCGTGCCCTGGTGGGGCGCGGCTTCAACGGCCCGGGGCCTGGGACCCGGGGCGCGGCGGGGTGGTCGGGCTGGTGGTGCCGCCCGCACGGCCGATCGGTCGGCCTTTCTGATCCCACCTGTACCCTGTTCGTCGTCTGGCCGGAACTGGACGCCGCCGCGCGGCCCCGCAACCCCTACCAGGGAGCGCCCGCCGTCCCTGCCAGCCCTCGACCCGCACTCCAGCCGCAGTCGTATGGCCGTATGGGGTATTCTTAGCGATTGGGTGAGTGTAGCGTGCCTCTGCATTACGCGGATGCGCGTTTGCTCTGACCCAGGGCGCCGGTGGGGCGCCCGTGGCGGGAGTGCTCGGCTACAATGGTTTGCGCGCGTGGCCGGCCGGCAGCCGACGTTGCGGGGAGTACGGTTATCCTTGATTCTCCAGGTCCCCGCGCGCGACCGGTCATTCCAGGGGATACCTGACAGGAGCGAACTGGGGCAGATGAACGATGAACTGACCAAGGGCAGCGGCGCCGGGGTGGACCCGCAGGCGACCCATATCCAATCCGACCCTCAGGTGGCGGCCGAACCGGAACGCCACCCGGACCCGTCCGCGACCAACTCCGCGGCGCCGGGCAGCGGAGCGTCCCAACCCCCGGCTGAGACCTCACTCCCCCCCGGCGGCATCCTCCCCGGTACCCTGCTGGTCAACACCTACCGGGTGGAGCGCCTGTTGGGGGGCGGCGGGATGGGCGAGGTCTACCTGGCCCAGCACGCCGGACTCGGCAGCCTGCATGCGGTCAAGGTGATCCGCCCCTCAATGGCGGCCAACCACCAGGTCATGGACCTCTTCTACCGGGAGGCCAAGGTCTTGCGCGGCGTGCATCACGATGCGATCGTCAGCTACGAGGGATTCGTGCGCGACGCCAAGGGGCGTGACTATCTGGTCATGGAATTCGTGGAGGGGGCCTCACTGGCGGAGCGGCTGCACCAGGGGCCGCTCGCCCCGGATGAGGTGATGACGCTGCGCGACCGGCTTGCCGCTGGATTGGCCGAGGCCCATCGCCGGGGGGCCATCCACCGTGACATCTCACCGGACAATGTGATCATGCCCGGCGAGCGGGTGGAGAACGCCAAGCTCATCGATTTCGGGCTCAGCAAGCTCACCGACCCGACCCAGCAGACCATCATCGGGGATTCCTTCGCCGGTAAGCTGCGCTTCGCCGCCCCCGAGCAGTTCGGAATGTTTGGCGGGGCGGTCGACGCGCGCACCGACATCTACAGCTTGGGGCTGGTGCTCGCCGCCGTCGCCTTGGGTCGCCCCCTGGATATGGGCAACAATTTCGGTGACGCCATGCGTGCCCGCCTGACGGTGCCGGATCTGTCAAAGATACCGGCCGTCATCCAACCCTGGCTGGCCGCCATGCTGGAACCTGATCCGGCGCGCCGACCCGCAAACCTGGATGAACTGCTGATTCGTTGGCCCGCGGTCACGCATTTGCGGCCCGGCGTCGCGGCTGGTGTGAAGAAGCCGGCCGGGGGCGCGAAGGCGCGCAGCGGGGTCATCATCGCGGTGGCAGCCGTCCTGGCCGTCCTGGCCGTCGGCGCCGTACTCGCGCTCTGGCTGGTTCCGCGCCAGCCGACGAACGCCGATGAGCAGGCCTTCCAGGTCGCACGCGACGGCAATACCGAGGCGGCGTACGGGGCCTATCTGGCGACCTGTGCGGCGCACGGTTGTGTGCACGAGGCCCAGGCACGCCAGCAGTTGAGTGCGCTGTCTGCGGCGCGCGAGGCGGCGCAGCGCCCAACCGCCGATGACCGGGCCTTTCAGACGGCGCTGGCGACCAATACCGAGGCGGCTTACCAAAGCTATCTGAGCGCTTGTCCGGCGACCGGTTGTGGGCACCAGGCGGAGGCCCTACAACACCTGAGCGATCTGGCGGCGCAGCGCGCGACGCGCGAGCGCGGTGAGCGCGAACGCTTGGGGCAGACGCCAGCGGAGCGCCAGGCGGCAGCCGAGCGCCAAGGCGCCGATGACCGTGCCTTCAAGATCGCTCGGTGGGCCAAGACCGAGGCGGCGTACCGCACCTATCTCGATGGCTGTGTGGCGAACGGTTGCGGGCATCAGGCGGAGGCCCAGGAAGCCCTGGACGCGCTGGTGGTGGACCGCGAGGCCCACGAACGTGCCGAGCGGGAGCGGCTGGCGCAGGGGGCCACGGAGCGCCAGGCGGCAGCCGGACGTGAGGCCGTGGAACGCCAGGCAGTGGCCGAACGTGAGGCTGCAGAACGCCAAGCGGCAGCCGAACGTGAGGCAAACGCGCGCCGGGCGGCAGCCGAACGTCAGACCGCCGAGCGCCAAGCGGCCGATGACCGCGCTATGAGTACCGCGCAGGCGGCCAACACTGAGGCGGCCTACCGTGCCTATCTGGATGCCTGTGCGGCAAACGGTTGCGGGCACCAGGAGGCGGCGCAGAAATCCCTGGACGAGCTGGCGGCACAGCGCGCGGCCCGTGAGCGTGAGGGTTTCGCACAAGCGGCCGCGGAGCGTGAGGCGGCAGCGCAGCGCCAAGGCGCCGCCGACCCGAGCGATCGCAAGAAGGTGCAGGTCCAGTTGGCGGCGGCACAAAAGTTTATGGAAAAACGCAATATCGTGGCCGCCCGCCGGGCACTGGATGAGGTGAAGGGATTGGATCGAGCGGGCGCCGTCGATGCTTTCCGGCAGCAGCAGACCGTGATACTGCAGGCCGCGGCCCGTGCCTTCTTGGAGCACCGTCATTCGGAACTGGCCAAGCAGATCCTGGATGATCTGACCAAGTGGGATCCGCAAGCGCCCGAGACTCAGGAGCTGCGCGACCGGCTGGCAAATCAACACTGATCAGCCGGTGCCCGCCCAGGTGGCGTTCAACTCAGACGAATCCTTTCAGGACCGTCTGGGTCTCCTCCCGCGCAATACGTGGCCCCAGTGTGGTGACCAAGCGCGCGGAGGCGGCGGAGGCCAGGTCGCCAGCGCGCTGGTGGTCCCAGCCCTGCGTGAGGCCGTAGAGGAAGGCCCCGGCAAACATGTCACCGGCGCCGACGGTGTCCACCACCTCCACCTTGTTGCCGGCGATCTCGATCAGCCCCTGGCCGTCCCACACCAGGGCGCCCTTGGCCCCGCGGGTGATGGCGAACTCCCGGCCGATGGTCTTCAGATAGTCCACCGCCGTCATGAGATCCGTGGTGCCGGCCATCCCCATGGCCTCCGCCTCGTTGGCGAAGATCAGGTCCATGCCGGGGCCGATCATGTCCAGGAGCCCGTCCTTGAAATAGGTGACCATGTTGGGGTCGGACAGCGAGATGGCGGTGCGCACGCCGGCCGCCTCGGCGATCTGGCGCGCCAGGATCGAGGCGGCGCGGGCGGCGGGGGAGGTGACCAGATAGCCCTCGGTATAGAACCAGTCCGAGTCGCGCAGTGCCTCCTCCACCAGTTCGTTGGTCGAGAGGTTGCCGCTGACCCCCAGGAAGGTACACATGGTGCGGTCGCCGTCGGGCGTCACCAGCACCACGCAGCGCCCGGTGTGGCCCTGCTCCTTCTCGGTGTGGTGGTTGGTGTCCACGCCACCCTCGAGCAGGTCGCGCATGTAGAAATGGCCCAACTCGTCGTCCGCCACCTTGCAGGAATAGTAGGCGCTGCCGCCGAACTGGCTGAGCCCGATGACGGTGTTGGCCGCGGAGCCCCCGGAGGCGCGCTCGTGGTGGTGTGTGCCCAGGTGCAGCATGATCTCCAACTGCTTGGCCTCGTCCACCAGGGTCATCACGCCCTGGTCGATCCCGAGCACCGCGAGATCCGCGGGGTCCACCTCATATTCCATGTCCACCAGGGCATTGCCGATGCCGTAAACGTGATAGCGCGCCATTGGGTCTCCAGGGTCTGTGGGTCAAAGCGCGGCAGTTTACCGCATAAGCGCGCCGGGGCGGGGGCAGTGGGGCAGGCGGGACGCGGAGCGCCCGGGCTGGATGGCCACGCGGCGCTTGGGCACCAGATCAGTCTCGGACCCTGCCCGGAGCATCGGCGCAGCTTCGGGCCGGTGCGGGTGTTGTGCGGGGGTTAGTCAAGCGACTCGCCTTCGCGCGCCTCGGTCGTTGTCACGAAGGCGATGAGGGCGGTCACTCGCTCCCGCGCGGGTCCATTCAGGTTCGTGCCGAAGTGTGGGTCATAGTGCTCGCAGTCATCTGCCGCCAGCCGGTAGCCGTCATAAGGCGTACGCCGCTGGCCCAGGTAGAGGGCGAGGCCCTCTTCAATGAGCAGTAGGTCCTTGTTCTTGATGATGCGTACCCGCCCCCACGGGTGATCCCTAAAGGTATTTTGGAAGGCCACCAGGCGCCGTTGCAGCACTTCGGTGGCGGTCCACCCGGGCATCGGTTCGGACAGGGGGCGCTCCGTCAGCAGGGCGCGCGCCTCTGCGAATAACTCCGCGGTCTCGCCCGTTGCCGCGTCCCCGCGGGCGGCGGCCCGCTCCGCGACCCAGAGCCCGAAGGCGCGCAGGCGCCTGGGGTGTTCAAACCACTTCTTGAGTACCGTGAGGCGCGTGGTATTCGCGTGTCCGGTGCTGTCGATCTCCGCGATGATCGCGGCGAGTTTGTCTTGGATGCGTGGTGGCATAGGTTCTACTCGGCTGCGCCGGCGCTCACAGCCGAATCCCTTCGGCCGTGATGCAGTTCGCCCGTCGGAGCGGCTTCAGCCGCGACGAGGCCACGGCCGCATGTGAGGTCGGGTCGCGGCTGAAGCCGCTCCCACCGGGTCCCGGCCTGACTTTCACGGCAAAGCCTCCAGTGGCCGGAACCACGCTCAAGGCCACAGAATGGGCTCACGGATTGATTCATGGCTATCCCAATCCGCCGGCTCAGGACGGCGGGCAATGTTGGTGGAGCAGGTGCTCGACCAGGGCGGCCTCGGTGGCGATCTCCTGGTTGTTCGGGGCCAGGGTGAGGGCGCGGTCCAAGAGGGTCTTGGCGGCCCGGAGCGAGGCGCAGGCGGCGGCTGGGTTGCCGCGGGTGATCTCCAGATCGGCGAGTTGGCGTAGGCACACGCCCTTGTTGCCGAGTACGAACCCCTTAAGGCGTTGGGCCGTGACGTCATCCGGCGCCCGGGTCAATGCCTCGTCGCAGGCGGAGATCGTGGCCGTATAGGCGGAGTCCGCCCCCGCGTGATCGTTCAAGCCCGCGCGCAGGTCGCCGAGGCACCCCTGCGCAATACCCTTTTTTCGGTAGGCCATGACGTCATCCGGCGCGCGAGTCAGGGCCTCGTCGAAGGCGGCGATGGCGGCGGTATAGGCGGACTCGGCCCCCGCGTGATCGCTCAAACCCGCGCGCAGGTTGCCGAGGCTCCAGAGCGCGCTGCCCTTGTTGTTGTGGGCCATGACGAGATCCGGTGCCCGGGTCAGGGCCTCGTCGTAGGCGGCGATGGCGGCGGCATAGGCGGACTCGGCCCCCGCGTGATCGCTCAAGGCTGCGCGTAGGTCGCCGAGGCTCCAGAGCGCATTGCCCTTGTTGTTGTGGGCCTGGACGAGCTCCGGCGCCCGGGTCAGGGCCTCGTCATAGGCGGAGATGGCGGCGGTAAAGGCGGTCTCGGCTCCCGCGTGATCGCTCAAGCCCGCGCGCAGGTTGCCGAGGCTGTAGAGCGCATTGCCCTTGTTGTTGTTGGCCGCAACGTCATCTGGCGCCCGGCCCAAAGCCTCGTCATACGCGGCGATGGCGGAGGCATAGGCGGACTCGGCCCCCGCGTGGTCGCTCAAGCTCGCGCGCAGTTCGCCGAGTCTGACAAGCGTGTTGTTCTTGACGCCTTGGGCAGCGAGATCATCCGGTGACCGGGTCAGGGCCTCGTCAGCGGCGGCGATGGCGCCCGTAAAGGCGGTCTCGGCCCCCGCGTGATCGCTCAGACCCGCGCGCAGTTCGCCGAGCGCGCAGAGTGTGGCGGCCTTGCTGGCGTATGACTTCACCTGATCCGGCGCATCTCTGATCGCGCGGTCGAAGCCATCAATCGCGTCCCTCAGCGCCGCTGCGGCAATCTGGTGTTGGGACCGTGCGTTGGCCAATTCGCCAACCCGCATGGCAACACTCCCCCGTGCGTGCGGCGTCTCCAATTGCAGCACCGGCCGCAGAGCCGCAAGCGTTTCACCCAATCCATAGCGCAGGTCGGCGAGCGCCTCGCTCATGACCTGGAACCACTCCAGATACCCCCGCTCCCACTCCTGCCGATTGGCATGATAGATCGCTTCGGCAACGGCCTCCGGCTCGGCCTCTGCCCGCTCGCGAAAGATCGCCTCCAGTGCCGCATGGGCGGCCAGTGTCTCCTCGGCCGCCAGTTCGGCGAGTACACGTCGCAGCAGTTCGTGGATGCGGTAGCCCCCGCGCCCGGGCTGCGGCTCGCGCCAGCAGAATGAAAAACCGGTCAGGGTCTGGAAGGCGGGGGCAGTGGCGTGGAAGTGCAGCCGCTCGCCCAGGTCATAGAAGAGCCCGGCGTCGAAGCGGCGGGCGGCGGCCAGTGCCTTGACCGCGTAGGCCAGCTCTTCCGGGCAGTAGCGCAGCAGCCGGGTGGCCAGGGTGCGGCCCTTGTCGGCCATGAATTCCGCCGGGCCGTCACCGGGGGCCACGTCCGGTCCGGCGGCGAAGTCGTCGGCGGTCAGGGTCTCGCCGCGGGCGTGTGCCTGCAAGACCACATCGGCGGCCAGGCCCAGGTAGAGCGGGTGGACCTGGCCGGGCTCGACCTCGGCGCAGCGGATCAGGGCGGCGCGTAGGGCCGCTTGGTCCGGCGGCGGGGTTGGTCGGGTCATGGGCTCCAGGGCGTGGATCAGGTAGTCTTGCGCGTCCGGGCGCTCCAGGTGCCCGACGAGTTGGGTGTCGATGAGGTCGCGGGGGATGGGGGTCTCAGGGGCCTCGGCCCAGCGCGGCGGCTCGCGCCCGGCGACGGCGACGACGAGACCGCGGTTGGGCCGATAGAGCTCGGCCAGCAGCACGCGCAGCCATTCGTCCCGCTGGAAATAGGAGTCGGTGGACTGGAGGTGGCGCTCGGTGCCCCAGAAGGCCTCGTGGGTGTCGATGAGCAGCACCAGGCGCGGCGGGGCGCCGGGGAGTTGCATGGCGGCGTTCAGGTCCTCGCCCAGGATGCGCGGGAGCTGGTCGCGCAGTTCGGAGCCGGGGTCCATGGCCTGGAGTGTACGCAGCCGCGCCTCGTCCAGTCCGCGCTTGGCCAACCAGAGTGCGGCATCGGTCTTGAGGTGCTTGCCGAACAGGCCGATGACCTTGGTGGCGAGGCTGACAGCGGAGCTGGTGGTCAGCAGGTCGATGAGGGCGGCGGCGAAGTCGGCCTCTTCCTGGGGGAACAGCGTCTTCAGGCGCTCGGGCGAGAGTTGGCCGCGCTGGCGCAGGAACCGCATGACGGCGTAGTCGAAGAGCGGCAGCTTGAGCCGGTGGGCGCCGAGCCCGCGGCGCAGCATCAAGAGTGCCGACCAGTCCTCGCGCGGGCGGTCCTCGCCGGTGTCCGCGGCGCCGAGGTCGTGATAGAGGTAGGGCACTTCGGCGGCCTCGCCCGCCGCCTCGAAGGCCGCGATGAAGGCGGCATCGTCGGCGATGGCGTCGAGCCGCTGCCAGTCGGCCGGTGCGAGGCGCCGGCAATACCCGGTGGCGAGCCGCTTGAGCAGCAGCGACTTGCCGTTGCCGCCGTCGCCGTGGAAGAACAGCAGCCGCTCCGGGGGCGGGTCCGTATGTAGAGAGCGCGCGAACAGCCGCCGCTCGGCCAGGCGGTCGGTGAAGAGCCGCAGGGCGCGGTCGTTCTCGGTGATGCTGGGCGTCTCACGGATGGGCATGGGGGGCGGCTCTGGGGCGGTCGTGTGATGATCTTACCAGGCTGCCGGGTGGTCGGCGGGACGCAATACGTATGCCGCGAAAG
>CAILVI010000007.1 GCA_903837595.1 uncultured Thiodictyon sp. | reverse complement strand
TTATACGTCTCTCATGTGAGATCCCGGTTTAGTCGCGGCGGGTAACCTGCCGAGATTTTTGCTAAACTGCCCTCATGCTGGACTACCGCCTCGACCAACACGAACTCGCCGAACTGCGTGCGGCCCACCGTGCCGCCCGGGACGTGCGCGAGGCCTATCGGATCAACGCTGTGATCTTGCTCGGTAAGGGGCGCACGGCGCCCGATGTGGCCGATGCCTTGCTGATCGACCCAGACACGGCTCGCGACTCCTTCAAGCGTTATAAGAAGGGCGGCCTTGATGGGTTGCTACGGATGAGCTATATCGGTAGTGAAGCCCTGCTCGACGACATGCAGTTGTTGGAGCTGGACGATCATCTTCAAAGTCACCTGTATCTGACAGCCGAGGCCGTCGCCCGGCATGTGCAGAAGCGCTGGGGGGTGCGTTACACGCCCAGCGGTATGACCGCGGTTCTGCACCGCTTAGGCTACGTCTACAAGAAAGCTAAACTCGAACCCGGCAAACACCCGGCCCCAGAGGTTCAAGAGGCATTCGTTGAGAAGTACGAAAACCTCAATAAAAACAGCGCTGATGGCGACGTGATCTACTTCATGGATGCGACCCATCCGCAACATAACCCGGTAATCGGATGCGGTTGGATCAAGCGCGGCAAGGAGCACCCGATCCAGAGCAACACGGGCCGCCAGCGGCTTAACATCAACGGCGCGATCAATGTTCAGTCGCTGAGCGCAGAGGTCCGATTCGATGAGACTATCGACGCCGCGTCCACGATCGCCTTGTTTAAGCAGCTTGAGCAAGCGAACCCGACGGCCCCATCCATCGTCGTTATTTGCGATAACGCCCGTTATTACAAGTCGAAAGCGGTTGCCGCGTATCTGCCGACATCGCGAATCCAACTGGAGCTACTTCCGCCCTATTGTCCGAATCTTAATTTAATTGAGCGATTTTGGAAGTTTTTCAAACGTCAAGTGCTTTACAATCAATATTACGACACGTTTGAAAAGTTTCGAGACGCCTGCAAGAAGTTCTTCGGCGAACTTGATGCGTTTGCCCCGCCACTGAGAACGCTGCTGGCTGAGAATTTCCAGATTATCGGAAATAAAAAGCCGAAAATCGCTATCGCTTAGGTATAACCAATGAATCAATCAATCAATCCATTCAGTGAAACGGAAGTCGCCGCGGTCTACCGCGCCATCTACGAGCGGCGCGACATGCGCCACTTCCGCCCCGACCCGGTGGACGAGGCGGTCCTGGCGCGCCTGCTCGCCGCCGCCCACCACGCCCCGAGCGTGGGCTATATGCAGCCCTGGCGCTTCATCCGCATCAAGGACCAGGCGCTGCGCCAGGCCATCCACGACCTGACCCGCGAGGAGCAGGAGCAGACGGCACAGGCCTGCGGTGAGCGCGGCGAGTTGGTCCGGCGCCTGAAGCTGGAGGGCGTCATGGAGTGCGGTGAATTGCTGATCGCGGCCCTGGTCGACGGGCGCGAGGCCTATGTGGTCGGCCGGCGCACCATGCCCGAGATGGACCTTTGCTCGGTCGCCTGCGCCATCCAGAACCTGTGGCTCGCGGCACGCGCCGAGGGGTTGGGGCTGGGCTGGGTGTCCATCTATGACCCGCAGCGGCTCGACCAACTGCTGGGGCTGCCCGCGGGGGCGCGTAGCGTGGCCGTGCTCTGCCTGGGACACGTCGACGCCTTCCCCAAGGAGCCGCTGCTGGAAACCCTGGGTTGGGACCAGCGCCGCCCCATGGCGAACCTGGTCTTTGAGAACACCTGGGGCCAGACGGTACCGGCAGCATGAGGATCGACCCAGCGCCGGACGCGCTCTTGCCTCACGGCGGGCGGCTGCGCCAGGCGGCCGCCCGCTACCGCATCCCGCTGGCGGACTGGCTCGACTTATCGACCGGTATCAATCCCCAGGGTTGGGCTTTGACCTGCCCAAGACCACCTGAACGAGACCTCTGGTCGCGCCTGCCGGAAGACGACGACGGCCTGGAGCAAGCTGCGGCGCGCTATTACGGCACCCCCGCCCTGCTCCCGGTCGCCGGCTCCCAGGCCGCGATCCAGACCCTGCCCCGCCTGCGCCCGCCCGGCCGGGTCGGCATCATCGCCCCCGGCTACGGCGAGCACGCACACGCCTGGAACCGCGCCGGACACCAGGTGCGACCCCTGTCGGTGGACGCGATCGAGACCGCGGTTCCGGACTTGGACGTGCTGGTCCTGATCCACCCCAACAACCCGACCGGTGCGCGTTTTCCGCGGGCCGACCTGTTGCGTTGGCGAGAAACACTGGCGGCACGCGGCGGCTGGCTGCTGGTGGACGAGGCCTTCATGGACGCCACGCCCGGGGAGAGTCTCGCCGACCTTAGCCCCCTGCCCGGACTGATCCTGCTGCGCTCGATCGGCAAGTTCTTCGGCCTGGCCGGCGCGCGCGTCGGCTTCGTCCTGGCCGATGCGACGATCACACGCCCCCTGGCCGCCCTGCTCGGCCCCTGGACCATCGCCGCGCCCTCACGCTGGGTCGCCACCCAGGCCCTGGCCGACACCGCTTGGCAGGACGCCACCCGGGCGCGGCTCGCCGCCGATGGTGAGCGCCTCGCCGAACTGCTGCACCGCCACGGCCTGCCGCCCCTAGGCGGCTGCGCACTCTTCCAGTGGGTCCCGACCGAGCGGGCGCCCCAGATTCACGAGGCGCTAGCCCGCGCCGGCATTCTTACCCGCCTGTTCGATTCACCGCTGGCCGTGCGTTTCGGACTGCCCAGGACTGAGGCAGAATGGGCAAGGCTCGATGCCGCTCTGTAACACACCCTCGTAACACCGCTCCAACGGTGTTACGCCTGTGTTTGGCGCTCCGCGCCACGTGCGCCGGCGCCTCGGTGTGGCACGCCATCGGTTGATTCGATCATCGCAACAATCGACACTATGCCCATCATTGCCCTGACACGACCGCCGACGATCATTCCAAACCGAACGATTGCAGAGCCACCGATCATGGAACCCACAGTCCGCGATACCCTGCGTCAACTCATCGTCCAACACGGCCGCGCCCTGTCCGACGACCCGCCCCGTTGCGAGACCATGCTGCGTGACCTCTGCGGTCACCACCAGCCAGAAATCGCTCTACTGATCAGCGCCCTGCAACAGCGGGTCCCGGCCGCACTGCTCGCCAACGCGGCCGGTCTGCCGCCGCCGCTCTTGGTCGACCAATTGCGCCAGCGACTGACGAAGGAACTGTTCCTGACCGCCGAGGCGGCGCAGTGGGCGGTGGAGACTTGGGCACTGGCCTTAGGGATTGTTGCCCAGCCAGCGCCGGAGCCTGCCGCCGCACCAGAGCCCCCACCCAAGCCCGCCAAAAAGTCCAAGCCGCCACCCCCGCCGCCCGCTCCCTTGCCAACCTTCCGCGACCGACTCAAGGACGGCAGTGAGGGACCGGAGATGGTCCGGCTCCCGGCTGGACGCTTCCTCATGGGCGGAGACGACACGGCCTACGCCAGCGAGCGACCGCAACACGAGGTCCATATCGCGCAGCCATTCGCCATCGGGCGCTTCCCGGTGACCTTCGAGGAGTACGACCGATTCGTCCTCGCCAACCAGCGTCCACCAGCAGCCAAGCACGGATGGAGAAGCCGCATCTTTGGCCGGGAGGAAGATAAGCAACATGAGCTGCCGAATGACGAAGGCTGGGGTCGCGGCCGGCGCCCGGTGATGAATGTCTCCTGGAATGAAGCGGTGGCGTATTGCTCCTGGCTGACCGAACAGACTGGCCGGATCTACCGGCTGCCGAGTGAGGCTGAGTGGGAATATGCCTGCCGCGCCGGGACTGAGACCCGCTGGTCATGCGGCGATGATGAGAAGGCCCTGAGCGACCACGCCTGGTTCGCCGAGAACTCGGGCGGCAAGGCCCACCCGGTCGGCGAGAAGCGGCCAAACCCATGGGGGCTCCATGACCTGCACGGGAATGTCTTGGAATGGGTTCAGGACCAGGACCAGCGAGATCCGGGTTATCAAGGCGCCCCCGCGGATGGGAGTGCGTGGGAGGAAATAGATGCGGCCGGCGCGCTCCGCGTGGTCCGCGGCGGCTCCTGGTTCAGTCCCACACGCGCCTGGTGTTGCTATTCCCGCATCCCGTACAAACCAGGCACCCGCCATGCCGCCTTGGGTTTCCGCTGTGCCCGAGTTCGGTAGTCTTCTGGCTCCCACGCTGGAGCGTGGGAACGAGAGGATCAATTGTTTATGAAGGCCCGTCAACTCTTCCGTTTCACCGATCGGCAAGGCGACGTGAGCGTCGAGATGGTGGTCTGGGCGCTTGCGGAGCGGACTGCCGACCGGCCGCACGGTTTGAAGTACCGGCTCTACTGCGGTCTGGCCGGCACCTGTCTGGTGCGCTATGACAACGAGACCGGCAAGGGCGACCACCGCCATTACGGCGATCCGCAGGAGCCCTATCGCTTCCTGTCCGTGGATCGATTGCTGGCCGATTTTCGAGACGATTGCGCCCGTTTGGCGGGCTGGAGGTGGGAATGAACCGAGTCGAGATCAGCGTATTGCAGCCGGCCGCGGCACTGCGCGCAGTTGCCGAGACCTGGCACCGCGCCGAGGCCGGGCAGGACGTCACACCCAGGGTCACCTTCGGCAGTCTGCTTGAGTTGTTTACCGCCATCACGGCGGCGCGTATGGACCTAATGCGGTGCATCGCCTCCCATCCGGGGCTCACTGTCGCGCAATTGGCAAACCGCCTTGCCCGTGACGCCCGGGACATGCAAGCCGACGTAACGGCCTTGGTCGATCTGGGGCTCTTGGAGCGTGACGGCAAGGGCACCCTAAACGCCCCATACGATGAGGTCCTGATCCATGCCGCCATCCGCGATGCGGCGTGAAGTATCGCATCTACGACCGCTTCGGCGGGGTGGAGACCATCAGCCTGGCACTGCTGACCAATGATCGCGCCAACGGCGAGACCGGGGAATACCGCCGCGAACGCGACGGCTGCGGGCTGCGCTTCCGCTTTCGCGTCCATGCGCTGCCGGACTGGGATGAAGCGGACCTGGTCGGGCGCGCCGCAGACAACCCCTTCGCCGTCGTCGCCCTGGCCCAATTGGCGGCCCACCGGCGCACCAGCGACCCCGAACGCAAGGCGCGCAAGGGCGAGATCATTGCGCTGCTGTATCGTTATCGGTACAACCGGGACGAGGCAATCAAGCGGCTAGCGCGATCGACTGGCTGATCCGCCTGCCGCGCGGTCTCGAACTGGCGCTGCGGCAAGAACTGGCTGAACTGGAGGAGCAAACCAAGATGTCCTACGTTACAAGTTGGGAGCGCTTTGCGCGCGAGGAAGGGATTCAACAAGGGCGCCTGGAAGGCCGGCAGGAAGGCCGACAAGAGGGTCAACAGGAAGGCGAGGCGAAGGCCCTGCTGCGACTGCTGGAGGCCAAGTTCGGTCCGCCGACACCAGACCTTTTGGCCCGTGTGCAGGCCGCCAGGCCGGATCAGATCGAGGTCTGGCTCACCCGGATACTGACCGCGAACAGTCAGCATGAGGTTTTCGACACGCACTGACGGCGGTCGGTCATCATGAAAAGCAGCGCTTTGCGAAGCGCTTTGTTTACGAACCGATTGCTGAGTCCAAGATGACAACCCCAACCCTCATGGTCCAAGGCACCACCTCGGACGCCGGCAAGAGCCTGCTGGTGACCGCGCTCTGCCGCTGGCTTAAGCGCCAAGGGGTGCGGGTGGCGCCCTTCAAGCCGCAGAACATGGCGCTCAACAGCGCGGTGACGGTGGACGGCGGGGAGATCGGCCGCGCCCAGGCGGTGCAGGCGCAGGCGTGCGGGCTGCCGCCCCACACCGACATGAACCCGGTCCTGCTCAAGCCCAACACCGATATCGGCGCCCAGGTGATCGTCCAGGGCCAGGCGGTCGGCAACATGAACGCCGTCGGCTACCAGGCCTATAAGCGCATCGCCTGGGATGCAGTGGTGCAGTCCTACGAACGGCTGGCGGACCAGTACGACGCCATCGTCGTGGAGGGGGCCGGCTCGCCCGCGGAGATCAACCTGCGCGCCCAGGACATCGCCAACATGGGCTTCGCCGAGGGCGTGGACTGCCCGGTGATCCTGATCGCCGATATCGACCGGGGCGGGGTCTTCGCCCATCTGGTCGGCACTCTGGCCCTGCTCTCCGACAGCGAGCGGGCGCGCGTGCAGGGCTTTGTCATCAACCGCTTCCGCGGCGATCTCAGCCTGCTGCAATCGGGGCTGGACTGGCTCACCGAGCACACCGGCAAGCCGGTGCTCGGGGTACTGCCCTATCTCAAGGGGCTGCACCTGGAGGCCGAGGACGCGGTGGCCCGCGATCAGGGGGACAAGAGCGGGGCCGGCCTGCGGATGGTGGTGCCCGTGCTGCCGCGCTTCAGTAACCATACGGATCTCGACCCGCTGCGCCTGCACCCGGGCGTGGACCTGCGGCAGATCGGCCCGGGCGAACCGATCCCGGCGGCGGACCTGATCATCCTGCCCGGTTCCAAGTCGGTGGGGGCGGATCTCAACTGGCTGCGTGAGCGCGGTTGGGTGGAGGCCATCCACCGTCACCTGCGCTACGGCGGCAAGCTGATCGGCATCTGCGGCGGGTTCCAGATGCTGGGGCGGGCGATCCATGACCCGCTGGGCCTTGAGGGTCCACCCGGCAGCACGGCAGGGCTCGGGCTGTTGGAGTTCGAGACGACCTTGGAGTCAGAAAAACGGCTGACCAACGTCAGCGGCCGGCTCGCCTTGGGGGATGCCCCGGTCACGGGATATGAGATACACGCAGGCGTCAGCACCGGACCCGCGCTGGGGCGGCCGGCGGTCTACCTGGCGGAGGGTCCGGACGGCGCCATCGGTGCTGACGATCAGGTCCTTGGGACCTATCTGCACGGGCTCTTCGAGTCACCGGCCGCCTGCGATGCACTGCTCGCCTGGGCGGGGCTCAACCACCCCCAAACCAGCGACTATGCGGCACTGCGCGAGGCGGCCATCGAGCGCCTGGCCGATATGGTGGAGGCACACCTGGACACCGGGGCGCTCGGGCGACTGCTCTTGCGCCAACCGGCTTGAGCCCCGGCTGGGACGATCGCGCGCGGCTTCGTCGCGGCCGGGGGCCGCTCCTACACCACGCACCGCGCCTTGCGCCGGTGCGCCGGGCGCGGGACACTGACGCACCCGCCCATCCCGACCCCTCAGACCATGCCTAGGACCGCCCTGTCCTTCATCGCGCTGCTGCTCACCCTGACGGGGAGCCTGGCCCCAGTCGCGGCGACCGGTGATGCCGCGGCGGCTCCGGAATTGGTCATCTTCAACTGGGAGGACTATCTCTCTCCAAGGGTGATCCAGGCCTTTGAGGCCGAGTCCGGCGCCCGCGTCCGCCAGGTCTATTTCGAGACCGACGATGCCCGCGACCAGGCCATGGCCGGGGCGGACGGGGCCGGCTTCGACCTACTACTGGTCGACAACACGACCCTGGCAGCCTATCGCAAACGGGGCTGGTTGAGCGAACTTCCGGCGGCCGCCGTCCCCAACCGACGCTATCTCGACCCACGCTGGGCGACCGCCTACCCCGAGAGTCGGGACCTCGCGGTGCCCTATCTATGGGGCACCATGGGCATCGCCTACCGGCGCGACCTGGTGGGCCGCGATCTGGACTCCTGGCTGGACCTGTTGCGCCCGGCACCAACCCTGCGCGGCCGGATACTGATGGTCGCCGACCACTTCGACCTCTTCGCGGTCGCCCTCCAGGCACTGGGGTTCTCCATGAACAGCACCGACGATACCCAGATCGCGGCGGCCGCCGACCTCTTGAAGGCGCAGCGGCCCGCGGTCTTGCGTTATGGCGCACTGGCGACCGACGCCCACTCCGAACTGCTGACCGGGCAGGTGGCCGCCGCCGTCACCTATAACGGCGACGCCGCGGCGCTTCGCCGACACAACGCCCAAGTCGTCTATGTGATTCCGCGCGAGGGCGGCGCCCTGTGGCTGGACTTCCTGGCCATCGCGGCCCACGCCCAGCACCCGGCACTCGCCACCGCCTTCCTCGATTTCATCAATCGCCCCGAGGTCGCCGCCCGCAACGCGCAGGACCTCGCCTACGCGACCGCCAATCTGGCCGCCGAGCGACTGCTGCCGGCGCAGATGCGCCATGACCCGGTGATCTATCCCGATGCCGGCACGCTGCGGCGTTGCGAGTCCTACACCCGGCTGCCGGCGTCCGCCACGGCGGCCAGGCAGCAGGCCTACGCCGCGTTGATGCACGGGGACTAAGGGCAGTGCGCCTCCAGTTGAAACTCGCCCTGGTGCTGGTGCCCTTGGTCGCTGGACCGGTCCTGGCGCTGGGCTGGCTGTCCTATGACGCCCTGCGCGAGGACCTGCAGGAGGCCGCCGAGCACGGTCTGGATGGGACCCTCGAGGCGGTCACCGCGGGGCTGAACGAACTGGTGCAGACGGCGCGCACCAACAGTGCGCTGTTCGCCGCCGCCGGCCCGGTGGAGCGCTTTGCCCGCAGCGCCGATGAGCAGGAGCGCGCCACCCTCTTGCAGGCACCGCTGCTACGGCTCTTCTACCAGTACCGCGACGCCTATCCGCAGTTCCAGGAGATCCGCTTTCTGCGTCCGGACGGCACCCGGGAGGTCCGGGTAGCGGCGCCCGGCCTGCCGGATCGACAGCCATCCGGTGGTTCAGACCCCGGGTTCGCCACCGTCAGTGCCGACCCCCAACCGGTCAGCCTGCGTCTGGTCCCGAACGACGGCGGCGCACTGCTGGTGTATCGCCGTATCGCCCTGCCGGACAGCTTTCTGACCCGGCCGGACGACAGCCTGCGCACGCGCGGCTATCTGGCACTGCGCGTCTGCCTCGACCCGATCTATGCACGGTTACGCGCCCGGTCACTGCGCTTTCCCGGTCACCTGATCCTGGCACTGCCTGACGGGGACGTGCTGTTCGACTCCAGCGACACCTGGAACGGGCGGCGTCTGCCGACCGAACTGCTGTCGCAGCCGATCCTGTCCAACCCCGGAAATAGCGCAGACGCCGATCCCCAGACCTGGGAACCGGGACACTGGCTGTTCAAGGTCAGACTCATCCCCCCCGGGATCATCGCCCTGGCCGCCCTGCCGCAGCACACCCTGGCCGATCGTCTTAACCGACTGGGCCTCACCACCCTGACCCTGACCGCGCTCGGTCTCCTGCTGCTGAGCACCGTGCTGGGTACCACCCTGTGGCGCCTGGTGCTGCGCCCACTGGCGCTCCTGCGCGACGCGGCTGGCCGCATCGGCGCCGGGGCGCTGCGCACCCCCATCCCCATCGACTCGCGCGATGAGATCGGCGCATTGGCGGCGGCGGTGCGGGCCATGGGCAAGGGCCTGGCAGGGCATCGCGAGGAGATCGAGCGCCTCGCCTTCCATGACCCACTCACCGGGTTGCCCAACCGTCGGCTGATCAGCGAGCTGCTTAGCGAGCGCATCACGGCCAACGCGGGTGACGGACGCCGCCTGGCGGTACTCTTCGTGGATCTGGACAACTTCAAACAGATCAATGACGGACTCGGCCACGCAACGGGTGACACCCTGTTGCTGAGCCTGGCAGGGCGACTGGCAGGCATCGCCGCCCACGCCACTGCAGAGGTCCATATTGGCCGTTTCGGCGGTGACGAGTTCCTCATCGTGGCCGATCGGCTCAGTGGCCCGGAACAGGCCGCGGATCTCGCTCAACGCATCCTCACGGCGACCGCCGAGCCATTCGATCTGGGCAATACTCAATACATCGTCACCGCCAGCATCGGCATCGCGCTGCACCCCCAGGACGCCGCTGACGCCGCTGACCTGATCCGCTGCGCGGACTTGGCGATGTATGGGGCCAAGGCCCGGGGCCGCAATGCACTCCACTTTTTCTCCGCCGATCTGGACAGCCGGGTAGCCGCCCGCCTGCAGCTGGAAAACCAGTTGCGTCTGGCACTGGTCCGCCATGAGCTGACCCTGCACTATCAGCCCATCATCCACCTGGAGAGCGGGCACCTGGCCGGTTTCGAGGCCCTGCTGCGCTGGCACAGTGAGACCCTGGGCGCCGTCCCGCCCGAGCAGTTCGTCCCCCTGGCGGAGGAGACCGGGCTGATCTGCGAGATCGGGCATTGGGTGTTGGGTGAGGCCTGCCGCCAACTCGCCGACTGGCGACGCGCCGGGTACACGCTAGTACCGGTCGCGGTCAACGTCTCCGGGGCACAGATCCAACGCGAGTGCCTGGCAGGGCGCGTGCGCAGCCTGCTGGCCGAACACCAATTGTCGCCGGCAGACCTCCAGATCGAGGTCACCGAGTCGGTCCTCATGGAGCAGACCTTGCACGACACCGGCCGGCTCCTGGCCCTGCGCGCCATGGGACTCTCAATCCACATCGACGACTTCGGCACCGGCTATTCGTCGCTGGCCTATCTGCAACGCCTGGCGGTGGACTGCATTAAGATCGACCAGGGATTCATCGCCCGACTGCTCACGCTGGACCGGGATTCCACCCTGGTGACGGCCATGATCGGCCTGGCCCACGCCCTGCACCTGGAGGTCATCGCCGAGGGGATCGAGAGCCAGGCGCAGTTGGACGCCCTGCGCGCGCTGGGCTGCGACTTGGGGCAGGGCTATCTGTTCGCCCGCCCGGCCACGGCGGCGGTGGCGGGACGACTATTGGATGCGGCGGCGCACGCGGCGCCGACGCAGGATTGACCATGCTACAAGAACTCGCCGCCCACCTGGGACTGGTGCTCGTCGCCTGCGCCCTGGACGCGCTGATCGGCGATCCGCTCTATCGGCTCCATCCGGTGCGACTGCTGGGTGCCTTGAGTCTGGCCGGGGAGCGTCTGCTCTTCGCCGTTGGGCTTGACGGTCGCGGCGGGGGCCTGCTGCACTGGCTGCTGGTGGTCGGCGGGGCGCTCGCGGCCTGGTGGGGGATCGGGTATGGACTGGGTCGGTGGCATCCCTGGCTGGCCCTGGCCTGGGATTGCTTCATCGCCTATAGCCTGCTGTGTATGCGCGACCTGCTGGTGCATGGGCAGCGGGTCCTGGAGGTGCTGGACGACCTGCCGCGCGCACGCCAACGGCTCGGCATGTTGGTGGGCCGCGATACGGACCAGCTCGAGCGCGACGGCATCGTGCGCGCCACCATCGAGAGCTTGTCGGAGAATCTGACCGATGGCGTACTCACCCCACTGTGGGCACTGTGCCTGTTTGGCCTGCCGGGGCTGATCGTGGTCAAGGCAGTATCGACCCTGGATTCAATGGTCGGCTACAAGACCGCGCGTTATGCGCGCTTCGGCTGGGCCGGAGCGCGCTCGGATGACCTGGTGCATTGGCTGCCCGCACGCGCCTCGGTGCCATTGATCGCACTGGCCGCCGCCCTGCTGCGGCTGCACCCGCGGCTTGCCTTCCAGGCCGCCCGGCGTTACCACGCCTGCCTGCCGAGCCCCAACTCGGGCTGGAGTGAGGCGGCCTGCGCTGGGGCGCTGCGGATACGGTTGGCCGGACCGGCGCGGTATCACGGGGAGTGGGTTGAGCGTGATTATCTGGGTGATCCGCAGTGGCCGACTGATTTGGATGGCAATGACCTGCGGCGCGCGTTGCGGCTGATCCTGCTGTGCTGTGTGCTGGCACTAGGCGTGGGGCTCACGCTTGCGCCGCTGCGGGTGCTGATGCCTTGGTGATCGAGCCTTTAGGCCAAGCAACTGTGCTCGCAGCAGCGATGCAATAAACCCCTTGCGTCTACCAGAAAACCGAGACTAGAATCTCCCGCAGGGCAGGCTCTTTGTGTATCATCACTGTTAGGACAAGAAATTTCCATGGGATACATTTTTGTCGAAGACCACGTTGTTCCGCAGATTTTTACATCGGCGATAGAGGCTTATGAATTTCTGCATAAGAACGAAAAGGGAAAAGGTACAAATAGACTTGAAACATTCGGCTTGCTATGGGGCTATTCAGTTCAAGCAAAAGGGAACCAACCGAATAAGATCATTGTGACCATGGCAACAATAGAGACATCTGCAACCAGACACACCGCCTGGGTAAAGCCAGATTTTGAGTCGCTGCTCATGAAAAAGGAGTTTCTTGAAAGCTATTGGCCAGATATTGAGCTCGTTGGAACATTTCACTCTCATCCGTATAGCAATCTACAGGCCGTAGATGCAGTATCTGGCTGGCAGGCAAGCCAGGGAAATGGTGATGTTGCATTTTTCCCTCATTTTCATAAAGAAATAGCCACTAATCAAAGAAACTTGGCGCATCTCATTGTCACAATCACACACTTACAACGCGACAGGAACTCCCCTCCTAGATCG
>CAILVI010000006.1 GCA_903837595.1 uncultured Thiodictyon sp. | reverse complement strand
GGGACATAATCGTGAGCCGTGCTTCTTCGACGAACAGGACTACCATGCCTACCTGCAGTGGCTCGGCGAGGCGCTGGCACGCGAGCGTTGCGCGCTGCACGCCTAAGTTCTTATGACCAACCACGTCCATTTGCTGGTCACGCCCGCAAGCGCTGCATCGATTCAGCGGGTCATTATCGCCGTGGGGTGCCAGTACGTGCACTATATCAACCACAGCTACAAACAGCATCCTGTCGCCACATGAATTGTACACGGCTTTGGGCAATGGCGCCGTCGCTCGGCAACAGGCCTACCGAGACTTGTTTGTCACCGGCCTGGACGATGAACCGATCAACGAACCCCGAATGGCGTTGAACCAGAATCAGCCCATTGGGAATCAACGGTTCTACGCCCAGATCGAAGCAGCGACTGGTCAGCGGCGCGAACTCAAGAAGCGCGGGCGCCCGAAGCGGCGAAAAGACGACGAATCGCCCCCCGAGGGAGAGCTACCGCTCTAATTTAATTGAGGCTAGCCCCTTTTTCTCTCCTTTTCCCTCATACTCTATCCCGGCGTACCGCCCGATTACCCCGAAGCTGCCTGCGCTAAGTCGTAGCGCAACACCAGGAGCCGATCGGCGCCGATAGCCGTCAGGGCATAGGTCCGACCCTCGTCGTCGATGAATTCGACCTCGAATACGTCCTTGCCGAGGGACTCCACTACGGTACCGACCTGCCCCGTGAGCAGACCGCGCTCGGGCAGATCGCCGGTGAGGGCAACGACATCGAAAGGTTTAATGGGTTGGGTCATGGGGGGCTCCCGATCGATCACAGGACCTAGCAGCTGGTGAGCCGGGGGAAGTCTTCTCCGGTTCTGACGATCCAGGTGGTTCGGATTGCCGCGGCTCCCTTTGGACCGTCAATTGAGCTATCCAAATGATAGCGCCGACCATAGCATCCGCCTCGCCGGCCGTCGCGTCATGCGTGCACGCGGCGCGCAGAAAGGCGGTGCGCAGCCAGGCTGCTTCGCGGGCAGTGATGCCCAGTGCGGAGGCGAAGACCCGGGCCTTGTGCTGGCCGCGGGGATGCGCCGGATTCAGACAGTACTCCCGTAGCTTCTGAAGGTCGACAAAGGCTCGGTCGGCGTTGGGTAGGCGCATGCTCGGGTCGGTCAGGTCAGGGATTTCCGGGGACAGCATATCTAACTCAGGTTTGGCGCGACGCTGAATGAAGTAAACTGTCACCGAAACTCCACCGAAACTCCCAAGCGTACCGTTGGAGTCAGCCAGAATTTCGCCTAGCCATCCGGGGGTAAAACGCGAACATGCGCTTCAGTCCGGCATGATGTGCTTGAGGTTGAGCTTTTTATGCGAGAACTTCGCGCACGACTTCTGGGTGCTTGCGTGCGATGCGAATCAGCGCCTGCGCGGCACCAGATGGCGTTCTGCGTCCTTGCTCCCACTCTTGGAGTGTTCGCTTTGAAATGTTGAGTGCTGAAGCAAATTCGGATTGCGACAGACCAGTGCCTTGGCGCGCCTGAACGACATCGTTAACGTCGATTTCGGTGGAGCGCGCGAAGGTTCGAGCTTTCATCTCGCGTACAGATTGGAGTAGTTTTAGGCCGATTTCCTCGCCCGTCGGCACAACGTCCTTTACCTTACGAACGGTCATCTTCAATCTCCTTGCGGATTTCTTTAAGAATGTGTCCAGGGATGTTATCCCGCACGGCTTTGGGGTGGACGAGCAGCATGCACAACTCGCCAGCTTCACGGTGCGTGAAGTAGATGACTCTGACGCCTCCTTGTTTGCCCATCCCGGGCCGTGACCATCGCACCTTTCGGCAACCGCCGCTTCCCGGTATAACGTTACCAGCCTCCGGGTCGGCAGCGATCCAGGCGAAAAACTCAAGTCGTTCTTCTGTAGACCAGAGCTTTTCCGCTTCGGCGACAAATGTGTCGGTTTCGTAAATTGTTAGCACACCAAATTGTGCGTCTGCGACGTACTTTCTGCAACCCTAGCCTTAACCCGGACGCGCGGCGAGCGACGCACGGTTAGGCCATCTTTGTGTAGGTTGCTGCCGGGGCAGGGGGCGGAGGGAAACCGCGGTCTACCCCGGGTGCGGGGATTGGGGATCGGGGTCACAAAGGATCGGGGGGCAGGTCTTGCAATGACGCACCAACCCGAGAATGCTTGATTGCAAGACCTGACCCCATTCTCCTCTCCATTCTCCTCTCGAGAATGCTTGATTGCAAGACCTGACCCCATTCTCCTCTCTGACCCCATTCTCCTCTCCATTCTCCTCTCGAGAATGCTTGATTGCAAGACCTGACCCCATTCTCCTCTCTTGATTGCAAGACCTGACCCCATTCTCCTCTCTTGATTGCAAGACCTGACCCCATTCTCCTCTCCATTCTCCTCTGACCCCATTCTCCTCCATCGTGCAGTATTCGACTTGGGTCCCGGTAAGGGCGGATGTGTTTCGTGTGAACAACATGCGATAAAGCTAGACTTGGAAATGCAGAGGGAATAAGGGGGCAGGCTCAATAAAATCCAGCTGGCGGCAAACAAATTAATTGAGCCTGGCTCCTTTTCGCGTATTCGTTGTCTGTCCCCGTTTTCCGGTCCCCGTTTTCCGTTTGTGGGACCTAAACTGGGCATTCGTGAGGCTCCGCAGGCGTGGCTAAGGAGGCTGTTGGAGGTGAAGTGTAGACCATTTTTCGGATGCTGCGCGAGAGTCTTGATCGTCGTTTCGGCCAGTCCGCGATAGTCTGGGAGCCCGCGGCGGCCGAGAGGTTACCGTCCGTGGCGCCGGATTGCTGCGTCCCGGTCGGAATGACAATCAAGGCCGGAATGGGCCTTGGTCGTCGTTTCGGCCACCTCGGGGCCAGAGTCCAAGGCTTCAGCCTTGGATGGACAGGACCAAGGCTGAAGCCTTGGACTCCCCAACGGCTGCTGGCCGGACGCAGATCAAGGGGCCGTTGCCGGTGGAAGCTGGGCGTTGAGGAGCAGGTTGCCCCCCGAAAGTGCGCTACGTGCCTCACCGTATCCTCCGGCCCTTGATCCGTCACACCGATCCCGATATGTTTCACGAGCGCCCTTGCTCTGATCGAGATATCCCGCGAGAACCGCCTATGACCACCGTCGTCGTTTCCTGCAAAGGTCAGATCCAACTGCCAGCTGCGCTACGTCGGCGCTTGGGCCTGGGTACCGGCACACAACTCGAATTGCTGGAGGAGGGCGACGGACTGCGACTGCGCGTGGTCCGCGCCGAGCCCAGTGTCGATCTCACTGGGCTTGCCGGTCTGGTGACGGCACCGTCACGGGGCGTTCCGCGCCGTCTGGAAGACTTCGACCCGGCGACATTGACGGCGCGCAAGCGTTCGTGAAGTCGCTCGATACCAACGTCTTGGCCCGGTTCTTCATTGATGATCCGGACGACGCGCAAGCCGCTCTGCAACGTCCGGTTGCCGTGACAGCCATGTCAGCACCCGCCTTGATCACAGTCACGGTGCTATTGGAGTTCGAGTGGGTCATGCGCGGCTTCTATGACCTGCCACGCTCCGAGGTTGCGCGGGTACTGCGCGCCCTGACGGGCATCGGGCACATCTTGATCGAAGACCGTGCCGCGGTCATCGCCGCACTGGATGCCTTCGATTCCGGACTCGATTTCGCTGATGCACTGCACCTCGCCCGCAGCCAGCACGCAAGCGCGTTCGTCACCTTCGACCGCCGACTTGCCAAACGCGCCGGACCGCTGGAGCTGATGCCCAAGGTCGAGTGGCTGGGTTGAGTCGGCCATGGGCAGCAGGGGTCACAGGGGAGCCCGAGATACCTGAGTCGTGGCGTTGATCATAACTCCGGCCATCCGGCCATCCGGCCTCTCGTGACACCGATCCAGAGACTTAGCAAGTATTCGCAGACACCAAACCCCGCCGCGTCTGGGAGCGCCGACAGTCTGTCGGCGACGGCGCGAAGCGCCGTTGGATCCTCGCGAAAACAAGGCCCTTTGCGATTCACCGCGAAACCGCGAACCGCCTGCGGCGGTTGGTCGGCAGAATGTCGGCGCTCCCAGGCGCTCCGCGCCGGGAGCGCCGGCGCCTATTCCTTGGTATGCAGCGCCTCAAAGAGCGGTCGCAGCAGAGTCTCGGCCCAATGGACAAATGCGCCGTCGGCGCAGAGTGAGTCAAACCCCGAATAGGCACGCGCCAGATAGGCGTCGGTCTCTACCTCGCCGCGTTGTGGGTCGGCACCCTCGTATACCTTGCGGGCGGCGGACTCCTGGCCGGTCTTGAGCCAGGCAAAGGCGGTCTTGGCGGTGAGCGGCAGCGGTTGGCGCATGCCCGCGCGCCAGGCGGTCAGGAGATCGCTCAAGAGCGCCTGCGCCTGCTCGATGGTGAGTGGTTTCAGCTCGACATCGCCCACCTTGCTGATGACCTGGGTGGTGAGTGGCGCGCCGGCCAGGTGCCCGGCGAGATGCATGACCCAGTGACGGATGATGACTTCTGCGCGGTATTGCTTGTCCTTGACCAGATCGCTGGACTCCAGCACTACCCGGCCCCGCTCGCCGGCCGCATCGATGCGTAGTCCGCCGAGCCAGTCCGCTAGCGGCGGCAATTGCGCGTCCGCGGCCTCAAAGCGGATCGGCGCCTCTTCCTCAATGGTGCGCGGCCAGCGGGCGAGCGCCTTTTGATAGCGCTCGAACAGGTCGTCCATGGGGGCGACCAACTCCGCGGCGAGGGCCTCGCCAGAGGCCCCGGCGGCCAGGTCGCCGCGGCGGCGGATGCGATCCATCCGCTCGGCACGGGCGGGCTCGATCGTCTCATCCCGCGCCAGCGCCGCGGCCTGGACGTGGATCAATTCGTTCTGGAGTTGCCAACGCTCCAGCCCATCCAGTGCAAAGGGTTCCTGGTCCTCGCCGGGGCCTTCATCGTCCTCGAAATAGACGCCGAGTCGTTGACGGAAAAAGGTCTTGAAAAGAGATAGCGGTCGTCCTCGCGCCGCGAGCGGTCGCCCGGCCGATAGTCCCGGCCCATGAGGTCGAAATCCATGGGCTTGCGTTGGCGCGGGTAGTCGCTGTCGTTCATGCCGAGCAGGCAGACCTGACGGAAGGGGATGGCGCGCATGGGCATGAGGGTGGCGAGGGTGACGGCGCCGGCAAAGAAGCGCTGCGAGAGGCTTCCCGCGTCGAGCCGCGACAGCCAATACTCGCCGACGATCGACAGCGGCAGCAGCTGGGTGAGCGCGGCCTCGTCGCAGACCGAAGCGCCAGGTGTGTTGGGTCTGCGCCTCGGGTTGGGGCGGCAGGTCGAGGCTCGCGTGCTGCTCGGCATGGAGGCCCCAGCGGACGTTGGCGCCCCGCGCCCAGCGATGCAGCCGCGGCAGGTCATCGGCGTCGATCCCGAAGCACCGACGCAGGGCCGGGACATCCAGCAGGTCGAGCAGGTCGCTCACCGCGAGCCGCGACTGGGGCAGGGCTAGCAGTGTCGCCAGGGTCTGGACCAGCGGATCGGTGGCGCGCTGGCCCTGGTCGGCGACGCTGTAGGGGATGAAGCGCGGATCGCTGCGATCGAGCAACCCGAACACCGCCTGGATGTAGGGTGCATAGGCGTCGATGTCCGGTACCATGACGATGCGGTCGCGCGGGGTCAGGCTCGGGTCGGCATTGAAGGCGGCGAGCAACTGGTCGTGCAGGACCTCGACCTCGCGCTGGGGGCCGTGGGCGAGTTTCCGACATATCCAAGAGAAATCAGTGGCGCTTGCGCGCCGGACCGGCAAAAAGGCCTCGACCAGTGGCCGGAACGGTGATCAAGGCCCTCATGGGTGAGCCCCCGCGTCATCCGGCAGTCCCCCCTCGGTCATGATGGGTCGCATGGCGTGCAGCAGGTTGCCGAAGAGGTTGGGCTGCCCGACCTCCTCGCGCGCCAGCAGCGCCTTCATGTGCTCGCGGCGGGTGGGCATGGTGAAACAGGCAGGGCAACTGTCCGCTACCACCGGCAGGGCCGCCGCGCGGGCATAGTCCGTGGTCTGGCGCTCGCGGCAATAGGCCAGCGGGCGGATGATGCGCACATCCCCGACCGTGTTGACATAGTGTGCCTTCATGGTGCGCAACTGGCCGTTGTGGAAGATGGACATCAGCAGGCTCTGTGCCAGGTCGTCCAAGTGCTGGCCCAGGGCCAGGCAGTTGTAGCCGTGCTCCCGGCAGATGCGGTACATGATGCCCCGCTTCATCCGCGAGCAGTAGGCGCAGAAGGAGTCGCCGTTCATGTGCGTGCGCGCCTGCGCGATCAGTGGCTGGCGGATGTAGTGCCAGGTGATATCGGGGTAGCAGCCCGGTAGGTGCGAGGGGTCGAAGCCCGGTACCTCCGGGTCCACGGTCAGCACCGCCAGCTCAAAGCGCACCGGGGCATAGGTTTGCAGGTGCCGCAGGATCTGCAACAGCGACAGCGAGTCCTTACCGCCGGAGACGCCGAGCAGGAGGCGGTCGCCCTCGCGGATCATGCGGTAATCCGCGATGGCACGGCCGACCTGGCGCAGGAGTGATTTTGGGGGTTTCGGGCGAGTGTCGGCCATGGGCTGTTGTCAATCCTCTTCGATGGATGCTTATTCTGAAAAATGCGCACCAGGGAAAATGCCGGATATCCAGGATTGCTGTCGTGCAATGCGTGCAAACCAGGACGAGTCACCATAGCTGGCGGTCCCCGAACCATCGGAGTTGACCCCCACCATCACCCAGCTTTCCTGTACCTGCATCCAGGCGGAGCCACCGCTGTCGCCCGAGCCTAAGAGTCCCACCAGGCGCGTTGCCGGCTCGCTCGCGCCGCCGTAAGGATTGGGAATGCTGCCGTCCTCCTTCGGCAGATAGACGCCGATATAGTTACCGGCTTCACCGTTGCGGGGCAGTGGCTTGACGATATCGACCCACTCATCGGCAACGCCTTGAGCGGCGGCCTTGTCGGAGCCGTGGTAGAAACGCTCCTGTTCGCCGGTCGAGCCGATGCCGCGACTACCGAAGCCGATGAACGTTATCAGTTTTCCCGCTTCTGCGTGGCCGCTGTACAGGACGGGCGGTGGTCCCAGATCGGCCAACGGGTCGGGCAGCCGCACGAGTGCAAAATCGCAACCGGTGCGCGTGTCGGCATCACCGTTCCACTGCGGATGCACCCAAATCCGGTCGGGATGATGGATGGCGCCATCCGGCGAGCGTATCGCATAGGCCTCCGGATCGGCTGGCCGCTCATAGATATGGGCCGCGGTCAGGATGTAGGCGTGGTCCTCATCGTTGCCGATCCAGGTACCTGACGCCTCGCCCCAGGTCTCGTCATCGCTGGCAAAGGCGAGTACGGCGCGAAATTGCGGCTGCGCTGCCAAGCGCAGATGGGCGCCAAAGCCCGCCCATGGCTGACGCTTGGTGCCACCTTCTTCGCGCCAGGTCGTATCGAGTATGGTGACGGCCTGGGCGACCAGGGTAAACCCGAGCAAGCCGGTCGCCGCCGCCAGGAGATAGAGTCGCCGCAAGACCCGCGCATCACGCACATTGAAAATCATGTGATTCGTCCTCTTGGCGAGCTTGGCGCCTTGGCGTGAGATATTCAGGCTAACGAGGCAGCGGCGGGAAGCGCAGTGCCGTGACCTCCCAGCGCCCGGTGGTGGCGGTCAGCATCAGGCAGGAGGGGCCGCCGTCGGTGCGGGTCCGCCCGGCGGCACCGGGGTTGAGGACCCAGGGCAGGGTGTCCTGATCCAACGCCAGGCGGTGGCTGTGGCCGTAGACCAGCACGCGGGCGTCCGGGAAGCGGTGGCGCAGCCGCTCGTGGCGTACCCGCGCCGGGGTCCGGTGGCCGTGGACCACCACCAGGGTGCCGCCCGGCAGGTCGATCCGGGTGTGTGTGGGAATGGTTGCGAGCAGCGCCTGGTCCACGGCCGGCCACTGGATCGGGTGATCATTGTTGCCCCGCACCGCATAGATGAGGCCGCGGCGCGGCCGCAGTCTGGCGAGGACCGCGGCATTGCCGATGTCCCCGCCGTGGATCGCCAGGTCGCAGTCGGCGACCACCGCGAGTACCCGCGGATCCACCCAGCCGTGGGTGTCCGCGAGGATCGCGACCCGCACCTGGTCGTCGTGACCGTCCGTTGGCTTGGTCGGTGTGGCATCCGTCATGTCGAGTCCAGCGGTCGTCTTGCATCGGCTTCCCGGGTCGCGCGCGGGCGGTGCCCGGCGTGCGCTGCTCAATCCATCGTCAGGGCGAGCTTGCCGGTCACGTGGCCGGCCCCGATCAGGGTGTGGGCCGCCGCGGCCTGGGCCAGGGGGAAGGTCTGCGAGACGTGGATCTTGAGCTCCCCGTTGTCGATCAGCTTGCCGCAGCGGCGCAGGATCTCGCCCTGGTGGGTGAGCGCCCGCGGCAGGTTGCGCAATTGGGGCGTGAGCATCAGTTCCAGGCTCAGGCGCAGATTGCGCACGCGCGCCTCTTTCAGGTCCAGGTCCGGCCCGGGGTCCAGGATGGTGACCAGATTGCCGTAGTGGGCCATGGCCGGGATGCTCTGACGGAAACACGCCGCCCCCACCGTGTCCAGCGCCACGTCCACCCCGTGCCCGCCGGTCCAGTGCATCACCGCCGCGACCAGGTCCTCCTCCCGGTAATTGATGCAGTACTCGGCCCCCAACGAGTGGGCAAAATCGGCCTTCTCCGGGCCGCTCACCGTGGTGCAGACCCGTGCCCCGGCGATGCGGGCGAGTTGGATCGCCACATGGCCCACACCCCCGGCCCCGGCGTGGACAAGCACGGTTTGACCGGCGGTGAGGCCCGCCCGGTCGCTTAGCGCCTCCCAGGCGGTCAGCAGCACCAGGGGCGCGGCGGCGGCCTGCGCGAACGTCAGCGCGCGCGGCTTGGGCTGGGCCAGGTGGTTGTCGAGGCAGATATATTCGGCATAGTTGCCGACCGGGCCGCCCAACCCGCCGTGACAGAACCAGACCTCATCGCCGGGCTTGAAGCGGGTCACGTCCGCGCCGACTGCCTCGACCACGCCCGCCCCGTCGCAGCCCAGGACGGCCGGCAACCCGGCGGGCAGCAGCGCGCCGTGGGTGCGGATCTTGGTGTCGACCGGGTTCACGCCGGCGGCCATCAACCGCACCAGAATGTCTTGCGGACCAGTTAGTTCGGGACGGGGACGCTCTGTCAGTCGCAGGACCGCGGGGCCGCCGGTCTCACGTATCTCGATCACTTTCATTGGCAACACTCACCGACTTATCGCAGCAAAGACGCTAACAGTAGCCTTGTCGCCGTGCACCTGACAACACCGTGATTGATACAAACCATAGAAAAACGGGCTCGCCGGCCGCTACCAGCGCCGCCAAACCGTGTAATCGGGTCCGTCGCTGAGTGCCAGTCCGATCTGGTGGCGCATGGCCATCTCGTCGGTGAAGCCGCTGGCCGTCTCGATCGCCCCGACGTAATACATGCTAAAGCTGTCGTCGGGCATCGGCACGATGCAGGGCGTGCCGACCATGTAGGCGTCCCAGCGCCCGGAGCCACTGGGTGCATGGGCGAAGATGGAACCGTTGGTCTCAGGGCCGGGGCGTCTGACCCAATGGACCGCATCGCGCGAGGACGCGAGTCCGATCGAGCGATGGCCATCGGCAGTGACGCCCTCGTATGCAGGCCGTCACGCGAGATCGCGCAGCCGGGACGCAGGTTCATGCCCTTGACTGCAAACTGCCCGAACTGCTGGCGACTGTGGTCGCCGCCGAGGTACCACATCCAGTAGAGGCCGTCGTGCTCATGCACGTCGCTCCCGCCGACATGGGCGGAATCGAACCGCGCGGGGTCCGAGTGGGCCTCGAAGACCGATCCGCCGGTGAGCGGCCCCGGTACCCGCTGCCAGGTCAGACCGTCCGCGGATTGCGCGAGACCACAACGCCCGCTTGCCAGGTTGATCTCGCGATCAAACCGGGTGTCGCGGCCGTAGTACCACATCCGCCAGGTTCCGTCCGCTGCGCGCAGCACCCGCGGCCCCGAGACCCGCTCGTCGTCCCAGGCCCCGGCCGGCCCCGGCCCGAACAGCAATCCGGCGGGGCGATCAGTTGCATCTGCTAGGCTGTCCAAGGCTTACTCCTGCCTGCCCGCTACTGAACGGTGACGGTGACCTTTTCGGACACAATGGGCGGGTCGAAGGGGATGTGGCTCTTATCCCCCAAGATGAGTTGAAGTGTGTGGGGGCCGGGCGGCAGGGTGACCTGGGTCTCCGTCTGACCGCCGCCGAAATGGATGACACTCTTGGGTAAGGGCTGATCGAGCGGCGGCAACTCGGCGGCGTCGATCAGCAGGTGGTGGTGCCCGGTCTTGGGCAGGTCAATCCCGGCGGGGGCGACGCCCATGCCGACCAACCCGAACTGGACCTTGAAGGTCTGTGGTACGGTGGCGCCGTCCTTGGGGGTGATGATGTAGACTTGGGCGCCCGGGGTGGCCGGGGTGCGTTCGGCGAGCGCCGCTGTGCAGTAAAGCCCGGCGCTCAGGGCCGCGGCCATGCCGGCGATGAGGGTGGTGCGGCGGGGTGTCCGGGTAAACATGCTGGAGTCTCCGAATGGGTTGACGCACGGGGGTACAAACAACAACCGATGCGGCCTACATCTGGAGCCGCGGCACCTTTTTCAACCGGTGCGGCAAGCGCTTCCTGTGCCGCGGTGCGGCGGCACCGGCGCGTTCGCGCGCGCAGCGCAGTGCCCGCGGGTCCGCTTGTCGGGTCCCCGCTGCGCGTCTAGAATCACCGTCTTACCCGCGGTGCAGCGGTGAATTTCCGGCCCATGAGGTGGCTGCTGTGGCGCTATACCTCATTCGCCGCCGCCCCATCGACGCTATGCTTGGATCTTAATCTTCGGCTTTATCAGATATCATGTCGGTGCGCGAGCGAATAAGAGAACTCAAGCATTCCAGATTTGCCGGATGGCGGTTCGTGTATCGCTGCCTCAGGCAAGGCCTTCTGGGAATTGAGTTTTTCTCAAACCGTCGGTTTCGCGCCGAGACCTTGACCAAGCTGCGCTTCGGCAAGCACTTTCATCAGTCAGCGACCTTTACCGCCCCCGATCGTTACCCTGTTGTTTTTAGAGCATGCGCCGACTATTTGTCATCAATCGAGAAGCCCCGGATACTGTCTTTTGGCTGCTCGACCGGTGAGGAGGTCGAGACCCTTGGTCATTATTTTCCGGCGGCCACGATTGTCGGTGTTGACATTAATGACTGGAGCCTGAGGCAATGCCGAAAGAAGTATAAGGAACAGCGCTTTTCTTTCCTCCATCGGCTGTCTCCCGAATTCGACGCGGCGCAGGATTTCGACGCGGTGTTTTGTATGGCCGTTTTGCAACGGACAGAAAACCGCACCACCGGCGACAACTCAGCTGCCCAAGGCTTTCTGTTTGGACAGTTTGAAGAGGAGGTGGCGCTATTGCATCAGAAAGTCAAATCAGGCGGATTGTTCGTGATCGACAACGCTGACTTTAGCTTTATGGATACCAGCTGCGCCGAACATTACATCCCCCTGCCGTTTATCAAGAACCAACTGCGTCGCGAGCGGCCGGCGTTTGATCGAAATAATCGGAAAATAGCGCAATCACAGTATTATTACCGGGTATTCGCTAAAGGCTAATCGAAGCGACCGAATGCGGGGCACCCTGCCCGGTCCGCTTGATCGCGTCGCTGCCGAGCTGCGCGTGGGTCTGCATGACCGCTTGCTCACTATTTGGGGGCCTTGCGTGTATTGGCCAGGGGGGCGCCCCTGCCTGACGATTCGCTGACAGTCATGGTCAGACTCCGTTCACACCCCTGCGGATAGTCTTGCACGCAACACCGGTCCGGGCCACTGCCCGGACGGTCGGGCGGTACCGATTCGCCCGGATGACACCCGCAGGCAGACCCTACAAATCATGAATACCGCAACCCTTGCATTCTTCATCGGCTCCGCGATCCTCGCTCAGGTGCTCACGCTCGCACTGCTGGGGTTCTATCGCCAGCGCGGCCGCTACCTGGCCCTGGTATCGGGGGCGGCCCGGGCCGCCGCACCGCTGCCGCGGCGCGCCACGACCGCTCCCGTCCAGGCCCCGGCCGCATCCGGCGTTGCCGCCGCGATACCGGCGGTTGGCGAGCCGGGCGCCCCGATGATGCCGCCCGCGACCGCACCGGTGATGGTCCACTTCAGTCGCTCCGGTAGGCAGGCGCGTTGGACCCCGGGCAGTGGCTCACTGCTGGACCTGGCGGAGGCGACGGGCGTCCCGGTGGCCCCTGGTTGTCGGGTCGGCAGTTGCGGCTGCTGCGAGACGGCCGTCGAGTCGGGCGAGGTGGCTTACGCCAAGACGCCCGAGGTCCGCATCGAGTCTGGCCATTGCCTGCTGTGCATCGGTACCGCGCAGGGCGATCTCACACTGGCACTCTGATCGCGGGTCCCCCTGACCATGAACCGATCGATCATCTCTGCCGAGGTCCTGCCGTTCCTCGGCCGCTTCGGGGCCTTGGTGCTGGCGACCCTCATCGTCGACGTCTTCCTGCACCTGTTGGGACTCGCCTGGGTCGGACGGTATCTGGGCATCCCGGGCACCCTGCTGATCCTGCTCTCGTTCTTCTATTCGATGCGCAAGCGTAAGCTCATCGCGATCGGCCGACCCAAGACCCTGCTGCGGATGCATGAGGTCTTCACCTGGCTGGGGGCGCTGATGATCCTGGTGCATGCCGGCATCCACGTTTATGCCATCCTGCCCTGGCTGGCCCTGATCGCGCTCCTGGTGACGGTGCTCAGCGGGATGACGGGCGAATATCTGCTGGAGCGCGGGCGGCGCCACCTGGCGGCCAAGCGGGCGGAGCAGGCGGCGGCCGGGCTCGCGCCGGTGGCCGTGGAGCAGGAGGTCTTCTGGGACACGGTGACGGTGGATGCGATGAAGCAGTGGCGCACCGTCCACTTCCCCATCACGCTGGCCTTCGGCGTGCTCGGGCTCGCGCATATCCTCTCCATTCTTGTGTTCTGGCAGTGGCGATGAACCGCCAGCGGGTCTTCTATGTGGTGGCCGCCAATCTGGTGGTCCTGCTGGCGCTGGTGCTGCTCTATCCGCACCTGATGATCGCCCCCGGCCACCTGATCAAGGCCCACGCGGCGCTCGAGCATGATTGCTTCGCCTGCCATACCCCCTTGCTCGGCAGCCGCCCGGCCCGTTGTCAACAGTGCCACCGGCCCAACGAAATCGGCCTGGTGACGACCAAGGGCCTGCCGATTGTCGATACGGCCAAGCTCACCCCCTTTCATCAGGGGTTGGTGGAGCGCGATTGCGTGGCCTGCCACAGTGATCACCGCGGGGTGCGGCCGTACCGCCAGATCGCCCGCTTCTCGCACCGCTTGTTGCAGGGCAGCCTGTTGGAACAGTGCAGCGGCTGTCACCGCGCGCCCAAGAACGAACTGCACCAGGCGCTCACCGGCAACTGCGGTCAATGCCATAACCAGCAGGCCTGGACCCCGGCCACCTTCGATCACGACCGGTTTTTCCGGCTGGACGGGGACCACAACACCACCTGTATCACCTGTCACCGCGGGAACGACTACACCCGCTACACCTGTTACGGTTGCCACGAGCACTCACGCGCCGGCATCCGCGAAAAGCATGTGGAGGAGGGCATCTACAATTTCGATGCCTGTGTGGAGTGCCACCGCAGCGGCGACGACAAAGAGGGCGGGCACCAGGGCCGTTCAGGAAAGCGTGGCGAGGGCAAGGACGGTGACGCGGACGAGGACGAAGAGAAAGAAGACGACGACTGACGCGGGTAGTGGCCGACCGCGATCGCCGTCGCCTCGCAGGATGCGGGACCCAGCGCCGGTTAACCTAAATCCGGGAATTGCTCACGCCAAGGCGCCAGGTTCGCCAAGAAATACAGCAAATAACCCAGGCAGCCAAGTCACCGTTGGGGTGAATGGCCCGGCGCCGATAACAGACTGAAAAACCTTGGCGAGCTTGGCGCCTTGGTGTGACAACTGCCGTTCTTAGGGTTAATCACCCGGGAAGATGCCGAAGCGGGTGAACCTGTCCGCCCGGCTCCCTGCCGCCAGGTCACGAACCGCCGCCACGGCGCGCAGGTTCGATCGCCGCTGCTGCGCCCCGCAGCGCCAACCACCCGAAAACTGATATGATCCCGCGACAGACTCCGCGGGTGCGCGTCGCTTGCGGCCCCCTGCACTGGCCCATTGCAGACCGGAAGGACCATGACCGAGACCCCGATTGCCGATGTCGCCGGCTATATGGCTGACCTCGGGCGGCGCGCCCGCGCCGCCTCGCGTGCCCTGGCCCGCGCTACTACCTGCGACAAGGACGCGGCCTTGCTGGCCATCGCGCAGCGCATCAAGGCGGACCGCGCGGCCATCCAGGACGCCAACCGCGCCGATCTCAACGCCGGGGCCGCCAAGGGCCTGGATGCGGCCATGCTGGATCGTTTGGAACTCACCCCCGGGCGCATTGATGCGATGTGTGAGGGGCTGCGTCAGATCGCCGCTCTGCCGGACCCCATCGGTGCCATCACCGACCTCAACTACCGGCCCTCCGGTATCCAGGTCGGGCGGATGCGGGTGCCGTTGGGGGTCGTCGGCATCATCTACGAATCCCGCCCCAATGTGACCGCGGACGCCGCCGGGCTCTGTCTGAAGTCAGGCAACGCCACCGTGCTGCGCGGCGGTTCCGAGTCCTTGGCCTCCAACCAGGCGATCGCCGCCTGCATCCGGGCTGGCCTCACGCAGGCCGGACTGCCGACGGATGGGGTCCAGGTGGTCGCCACCACCGACCGCGCCGCGGTGGGGGCCATGATCGCCATGCCCGAATGTATCGATGTCATCATCCCGCGCGGCGGCAAGGGGTTGATCGAGCGCATCAGCCGCGACGCGCGGGTGCCGGTGATCAAACACCTGGACGGCATCTGTCACGTCTATATCGACGCCGCGGCGGACCCGCAGATGGCGCTGCGTATCGTCATGAACGCCAAGACCCAGCGCTACGGCACCTGCAACACGCTGGAGACCCTGCTGGTAGACGCCCCGGTTGCCGAGACCATCCTGCCGCCGATCGCTGCCGCCCTGGCCGCGGCCGGGGTGGAATTGCGCGGCTGCCCGCGCACCCTTGATGTGGTTCCCTACGCGCAGCCCGCGACCGCAGAGGATTGGGACACCGAGTATCTGGCCCCGGTCCTCGCCATCCGGGTCGTGGACGGGCTCGATGACGCGATGGACCACATCGCCCGCCACGGCTCCGCCCACACCGACGCCATCGTCACCCAAGACTATGGCCGGGCCCGCCGTTTCCTGCGTGAGGTGGACTCCAGTTCCGTGATGGTCAACGCCAGCACCCGCTTCGCCGACGGTTTCGAGTACGGTTTGGGTGCCGAGATCGGCATCAGCACGGACAAGTTCCACGCCCGCGGGCCGGTGGGGCTGGAAGGGTTGACTTCACTTAAATTCGTGGTGTTGGGTAATGGGGAGGTCCGCGGCTGATGAAGATCCTGCTGGTTGATGATTCAAAGTCCGCCCGTTACGCCCTGCGGCTTGCGCTGCAGCGCCTGGGCGTGGAGGTCGAACTCGCGGAGTCCGCGGAGGCCGCTTTCCAGGTTCTGGCGGGCAGCCTGCCGGATGCCATCCTGATGGATCACATGATGCCCGGGCTCAGCGGTTTTGAGGCCCTCGACGTCATCCGCGCGGACCCCCGGACCGCGCAGATCCCGGTGGTGATGTGTACCTCCCATGAGGCAGCGGACTTTGCGGCGGACGCCCGACGCCGCGGTGCGGTCGGTGTGCTGCCCAAGTCGATGGCCGCGGAACGGCTCCCCGACCTCCTGAGCGGCTTGCAAAGCGCTCTCGATCAAGTCCTGCCGACGGTTCAGGCAGTGCCCACACCAGTCGCCCAGCCGGCTGCCCCACAGGTCGCCGTCTCCCTGGGCGTGCCGGAGCGGACCTTGGCCCTGGACCCGGAACTGGTGCGACTGATCGAGCACCGCATCGACGCCTGTATGACCGGCATGATCGAGCCGCTGATGCAGGACCTGGAGCGGAACCTCAACGAGCGCCTGCTGGCGACAACCCGAAAACTGATCCAGTCGCAAACCGAGGCACAAGCCGAGTCCCAAGCGGCGGAGACCCGCGAACTGATCGCGGCACGCCTGGCCGACGAGCGTCAAGCGGCGCGGCGGCTTCAGACCGAGGCCATCACCGCGCAGTGTCAGTCGGCCGTCGCCCAACTGATTGGGGAGGCCGTGTCTGAAAAGGTAAGGGTCGGGCTTGAGACCGAGCGCGACCAGATCATGGCCCTGGTCAATCAATGCCTGCGGGAATTCTCTGCGGATGGCACGACCGCGGCGCAGCGCGACGCGGAGCGGCGGGCGGCACTCGACGAGGTCATCACCGCCAAGACAATCGAGACCACCGAGGTCGCCAAGCGCGAGGCGAGCGAGGCCGCCGCGGGGGCCGTGGCACAGGCCCAACGGATTTCGGACGCGATGATGAAGGAGGTCCGCCGCCGCCTGACATGGCTCTACGTCGCCGTCGTGGGGACGTTGCTGATCGGTGGCCTGATCGTGTCCGTTATCTTTTATTCGCCCCACTGAGCGCACCGCCAAGGCCACGCAGCCGGCTGCGGTGTGACTTCAGATAGGCGTCGGATACCGCTGACTTGGTGGGAGTTTTGTACTGACGGACCCCTTGCCATCGGCGGCAGGTGCGCCTATTCTTTTCACCGATTGCCGCCGTCGAGCGAGTTGACCGTCGCTGACCTCACAGGTACTTCCCGCTCAGACCGCCGAACGACCGCCCGGGCACCGGCATCAGCGTGCGCCCGCGGCGGCGCCATTATTCACTTCGGAGAGGGGAATCGATGATGTACGAACCAACGCGCGACAGCGATCGTCCGGAACTGTTCAACCAGGATGTCTTCCTGACGCGGCGGCGGTTCCTTGAGGCACTGGCCGCCACCTCGGCCGGCCTGCTGTGTGGAGCCCCGAGTTTCGCCCGCGCCGACTACGCGGCCAGCTCCGGGTTACAGCGCCAAGTGCAGGAACTGCTCTACCGCATGCAGGCCGAGGGGCTGCTCGCGCCGGGCGAGCGCACCGCTTGGTCGGTCTATGACTTCAACGCGGGCAAGAAGCTCCTGTCGATCAACGAGGATGCCCCGCGCCAGGCGGCGAGCATGATCAAACCATTCGTTGCCCAGGCCTATTTCTTCGAGGTCAAGAACTCGCGCGGGCAGGTCCGCTACACGGAGGACGTGCGCGAGACCATGGAGCGCTCGATTCAGCACAGCAACAACGCCGCTACCAACAGACTCATGGACCTGGTGAGCTCCCACCAGTCCGGGCGCGGGCCACGCGACGTGGAGGTCGTGCTGAAGAGCAACGCCCCGGCGGTCTTTCAACAGACGCGCGTGGTCGAGAAGATCCCGGTCACCGGTCGAACCTTTAATAACCTTGCCTCGGCCGGTGATTACACCCGCTTCCTCATCTCGCTCTGGCAGGACCGCCTGCCATACAGCGGCGAACTGAAGGGACTGATGAGCCTACCCAACCGCGACCGCATCTGCCAGGGTGTGGATTCGATGCCGCCCGGGGTGCGGGTCTATGACAAAACCGGCTCGACCTCGCAGCTGTGCGGCGACATGGGCATTATCGATGCGCCGAGCTACTCCGGCCGGCGGGCGCCCTATATCTTCGTCGGCATCATCGAGCGCCCCTACAGCGCCGGCAACTACCACTCCTGGATCACCCGGCGCAGCAACGCCATCCGCGCGGTGTCCAATCTGGTGTATCTGGATATGAAGGCGCGCTATCGGTTGGCGTGATGGCGGGTGTACCGGCGGCGCATCTGCTGTCAAGCGCAGTCCGCAAGTTGCTCACGCCAAGGCGCCAAGGAAGATTCATCCGCTCGTGATTCCGCACGCTGTCACGCCGGTGTCAGGCGTTGCGCGCCACGTGCGCCGATGGTCGGTATAACGGCTCAGCCTGAGTGCTGCGGCCAGCGCCAGGGGAGGCCGAACGGGGCGCCCGAGCTGGACCGGCCATCGATCCAAACCCGGGTAGCCCGGTCTTCAAGGCCCGCTCACCCCCGCAGCGACATGATCGGCCAGCCGCGCGCCAGTGCCGCCTCGCGCAGTTGCGGGTCCGGGTCTACGGCTACCGGGCGGTCCACCTGCTCGAGCAACGGCAGGTCGTTGTGTGAGTCGCTGTAGAAGCTGCTGCCGGCCAGGGTCTCGCCATGGGCCTTGAGCCAGTCATCCAGGCGCCGCACCTTGCCCTCGCGGAAGGCGGGGATGCCCGCGACCGCGCCGGTGTAGCGACCGTCCACTTGCTCCGGCTCGGTGGCGATCAGGTGGGCGATGCCGAACCGCTCCGCGATGGGCGCACCGACGAAGGTGTTGGTGGCGGTGATGATCAGCAGGGTATCCCCCGCAGCGCGGTGCTCGGCGATCAGGTCATGGGCGGCGGGTAGCATCAGCGGCGCAATCACCTCACCGACAAAGCGTTCACGCAGGGCCTCGAGCAGGTCCCGCGGGTGCTCGCGCAGGGGGCTCAGGGCAAAGCGCAGGAAGGCGTCGATATCCAGGGTTCCGTCGCGGTAGTCCTGGTAAAAGCGATCGTTGGCGCGGGCGTACGCCGCGCCGTCCACCAGTTCGTGGGCGACCAAAAAGCCCCCCCAGAGGTGATCTGAGTCCCCTGCGATGAGGGTGTTGTCGAGGTCAAAAATCGCTAAGGCCATGGTATGGTTCCTCCTTTTGCCGTCGCGCCCGGGCGGGGACGGGGGTGCCGGGGTCGGGTGCATTGTGCCTTAAGATTCGTTCGGGGGCGCGCGTGCCGCGGTGCCGCGCGCAGGGTCCCGAAAACCGTCGGGAAAGCCTTTGAACGGCAATTGCTTATGCAATCCTTTCCTTGCCGCTTGCAAGCCGGTTGTGGAAGAATGGCGGCATGTAGACGCCCGAGAGTGGTGCCTTGATCGACCACGATGGTTTTCGCCCCAATGTGGGCATCATTCTGAGCAACGAGGAGCGCCGCCTGTTTTGGGGCCGGCGCATCGGTCAGAATGCCTGGCAGTTTCCGCAAGGGGGCATCAACAATGATGAGACCCCGGCGCAGGCTATGTACCGCGAACTGGAGGAGGAGGTCGGACTGCAACCGCACCATGTCACAATTCTGGGCTCGACCCAGGGTTGGCTGCGTTACCACCTGCCAAGACGCTTTATCCGCCGCCACTGCGGCCCGACCTGCATCGGCCAGAAGCAGGTCTGGTTCCTGTTGCGGGTGGACTGCACCGAGGACGCCTTTTGTCTCGATAAGACCGAAAAACCCGAGTTCGACGCCTGGCGCTGGGTGCGCTACTGGCAGCCCCTGCGCGAGGTGGTCTACTTCAAGCGCCGCGTCTATGAGCTGGCGCTCGAAGAGCTCGCGCCGCTGCTCTACCCGGAAGGGACCCCCGAGCGCAGCGAGGCACTGGCTCGTGCGACCGGCTTTCTGCGCCAGCGGCGCCGCTGATGCCTAAGGGCCAGCGCGGCCGCGCCCGCCGCGCGGCCGATGCCACACCTGGCCCCACCGATCCCCGTCCCCCGTTCATCCGTTTCTAAAAAAAAGGACCCGTTGCCCATGCCCGGCATGCTCGAATCCCTGCGTCGCATCGTCCAAGAGGTCGACAATGCCCCCGATCTGGAACAGGCCCTGGCGATCATCGTGCGGCGGGTCAAGGAGGCGGTGAAGGCTGACGTCTGCTCGGTCTATCTCAACGACTACGAGAACCGTCGCCACATCCTCCAGGCCACCGACGGCCTGCAACAGGCGGCGGTGGGGCGGGTGCGCATCGAGCTGGGTCGCGGCCTGGTGGGGCTGGTGAGCGAGCGGGCGGAGCCCATCAACCTGGACGACGCTTGCGCCCACCCGCGCTATCTGCGGATCACCGACAGCGGTGAGGACCGCTACCACGGTTTCCTCGGGGCGCCGATCATCCAGAACCGCAAGGTGCTCGGGGTGCTGGTGCTGCGCCAACTGGAAAAGCGACAGTACCAGGAGGACGAGGTCACCTTCGTCGCGACGCTGGCCTCGCAGCTCGCCGGCGCCATCACCTATGCGCGCACCAACGGCGAACTGGCGCGCCTCCAGGACGAGGGCATCCCCCAACGCTTCCTGCCCGGGCTGGCGGCCTCCCCCGGCATCGGGATCGGCACCGCGGTGGTGGTCTACCCGCCGGCCGACCTGGACGCCATCCCCGACCGGCGCGCCGAGAACCCGCAGTCCGAAGAGGACGCGTTTCGCGGCGCCCTGCGCGATGTGGCCGCGGACCTGGATCGCCTGGCGGCGCGCACGCAGACCAATCTCAACGCCGAGGACATGGCGATCTTCGATGCCTGGCGACTGATGCTGGAGAGCGACACCCTGGTCGACGGCACGCTGGCCCGTATCCGCGCCGGCAACTGGGCGCCGGGGGCACTGCGCGAGACCATCGCCGAGCATGCGCGGGTCTTCGACGAGATGGAGGACGCCTATCTGCGCGAGCGTGCCTCCGACGTGCGCGATCTCGGGCGCTGCATCCTGGTCCACCTGCAAAACCTCGCGGCCGCACCCATCCAGTATCCGCCCAAGACCATCCTGGTGGGGGCCGAGATCTCGGCCATGCAGATCGCCGATGTCCCGCGGGAGCTGCTGGCGGGGGTGGTTTCCACCGGCGGCTCAGGGTCCTCCCATGTCGCCATCCTGGCGCGCGGCATGGGGGTGCCGGCGGCCATGGGTGTCGCCGACCTGCCGGTCGGACGGGCCGAGGGCCGTGACATGGTGGTGGACGGCTACCGCGGTCGGGTCTATGTCGCCCCAGCGCCGGCGGTGCGGGCGGAATACCAGCGCATGGCCGAGCACGACCGGGCCATGACCAACGAATTGAAGGCCCTGCGCCATTTGCCGGCGGAGACCACCGACGGCTTCGAGGTGCCGCTCTTTCTCAACACCGGCCTGGTCTCGGAGAACCGGCCCTTAGGGCTGGATGAGTGCGCCGGGGTGGGGCTCTATCGCACCGAACTCCCCTTCATGGTGCGCGACAGCTTCCCCGGGGAGGTGGCGCAGATGGCCAATTACCGCAAGGTGTTGGAGATGTTCGCGCCGCGGCCGGTCACCATCCGCACGCTCGACATCGGCGGCGACAAGCCACTGCCGTATTTCCCGATGCACGAGGCCAATCCCTTCCTGGGCTGGCGCGGCATCCGCATCACGCTCGACCACCCGGAGATCTTCCTGACGCAGGTACGCGCCATCCTGCGCGCCTCCGTTGGGCTCGACAATCTGCGGATACTCTTCCCCATGGTCAGCACGGTGACCGAACTGGACGAGGCCCTGATCCTGCTGCGCCGCGCCCACGATGAGCTGTTGGAGGATGGCTACCAGGTCCGGATGCCGGCGACCGGGGTCATGATCGAGGTGCCGGCGGCGGTCTACCAGGCCGAGGCCCTGGCGCGCCGGGTCGACTTCCTGTCCATCGGCACCAACGACCTCACCCAATACCTACTGGCGGTCGACCGCAACAACTCCCATGTGGCCAAGCTCTATGACGAACTGCACCCGGCGGTGTTGCGTGCGCTGAGCCAGACCCTGGTGGGGGCGCTGGTGCATGGCCGCGAGGTCAGCGTGTGCGGCGAGATGGCCGGCGATCCACTAGCCGTGATCCTGCTGGTGGGCCTGGGTGTGCACAGCCTGAGCATGGGGGCGCACAGCCTGCCGCGGGTCAAGCGGGTCATCCGCAGCATCAGCCGGGCGCGCGCCCGCGAGGTCCTCAAGGCCGCCCTGCAATGCGAAGACGCCGCCGCGGTGCGCCGGCTGCTGGTCAACACCTTGGAGACCCTGGGCCTGGGTGGCCTGGTGCGGCCGGGGGGCTAGCGATGTTGGGGCTCTGGCTGGGCGATCGGATACTCACCCTGCGGCGCGACCTCCCGGAGCCCATCGCGGGGCCCGATGAGGCGCTGGTCCGGCCACTGTTGCGCGGCATTTGCAGCACCGACCACCAGCTGGTCGACGGACTCTACGCCTTCACCGGCGTGCCTGGGCATGAGTTTGTCGGGGTGGTGGAGACGGGGCCGCCGGAGCTGATCGGTCAAACCGTCGTCGCCGAGGTCAATATTCCCTGTGGGCACTGTGAGCTGTGTGGGCGAGGGCTCGCGAAGCACTGCTCCCACCGCCAGGCGATCGGCATTCACGGCCGCCACGGGGCCTTCGCCGAGCGGTTGGCCGTCCCCACGGCCAATCTGCATCTGGTTCCGGGCGGTGTCAGCCCCGAACAGGCGGTCTTCACCGAGCCATTGGCCGCCGCCTTGGAGATCCAGGAGCAGATTGCCTTCAGTCCGGCCGACCATGTTCTGGTGGTGGGCGATGGTAAGCTCGGCCAACTCATCGGCCAATCCCTGGCGCCCACCGGTTGCCGGCTCACCGTCCTGGGTCGACATCCATCCAAGCTCGCGCCCCTGGCGCGGCTCGGTATTACGACGCTTACCGCACCGCCGAGCGCCCCGGCCGGCTTCGATGTGGTCATCGAATGCACCGGCTCCGGTACCGGTTTCGCACTCGCCCGCCAGGCGGTACGCCCGCGCGGGACCATCGTACTCAAGAGCACCTATCGCGGGACCCTGGAGGTTGACCTGAGTTCCATCGTGGTGGACGAGGTGCGGTTCTTGGGTTCCCGCTGTGGGCCATTCGATCGCGCGTTGGCTCTACTCGCCGCCGGGACCCTCGACCTCGCCTATCTGATTGACTCCGTCTACCCGCTCGAAGAAGGGCCCGCCGCCTTCCGGCGCAGCCGGGAGCGGGGCGCATTGAAGGTCCTAATGAGTTCGCCGCAACGCTGAACCCCGCTCTCACTCTCGTGACACCGCTCCAGCGGTGTCACGCATGTGCCAGGCGCTCTGCGCCGGGACCGCCGACGCCCGGAACCATGAGCAAGTCCAATTCGGAGATCGCCGCCATATCCGCTACCCTGCAACAGCCCCTGAGGGTCCCTGCGGTCCATCACTGGACCCGGGCGGAATACGAACGGATGTCCGAGATGGGACGCTTCGCCCCGGATGCCCGGCTCGAACTGCTGGATGGAGCAATCATCGCGCAGTCGCCGCAAGCACCTTTGCGCGTCACCGCTACCCAACTGGTCGCTGAGGCCCTGCGCCAACGACTTCCCGCCGGATACCTGGTGCGCGTCCAATTGCCTTGGATAATCGCTCCGAGCCGGAACCCGACCTCTGCGTCGTCCCTGGGGTGCCGCGGGATTACGCCAATTCGCATCCCACCCAGGCCCTGCTGGTCATTGAGGTCTCTGATTCCACGCTGGAATACGATCGCACCGCCAAGGCCGCCGCCTACGCCCGCAATGGCATCCCGGAATATTGGATACTCAATGTCCGCGGGCGGGTGCTGGAAGTCCTGACCCGACCCGGACCGCACGGATATGCATTCAAGACCGTGTTTCCGGAGCAGGGTCGTATCAGGTCCGACGTCTTCCCTACACTGACTATAGCGGTCGCTGAGTTGTTGCCATAGACTCCGCCCGTGCTCAGGGCTTTGATCATTTGCAACCGGAGGTCGAGCTGCCGTTACCGTGAAAGTCGCGCCGGGAGCGCGCTCCACTTCCCCCTACCCTATTGGGGGAGGGCCGGGGAGGGGAACGGCCCAGGCGCCCGCCACTTTCATCGTTCGGGGTGGCGCGGGCGCCATGGCCGTTAGTCGGTGGCGGCTGCCGGGATATCCAAGAGAACTCAGACTTTGCGCTGCTATACCCACCGAGGCGCAACCTCTTTTCCCTTATGCGCATCCCGTTGCAGACGTAGCATTCGGCTGGTCACCAACCTGACCCGAGGACCGCCCCGCCATGAGCTGCGAACTGGATACCGTCGCCTTTGCCGTCAACCCCGAACCGCGCTGCGCCTGCCTGCTGGTGCTGGACGTGTCCGGTTCCATGGAGGGCGAGCGCATCGCCGCGCTCAATGAAGGCCTGCGGGTCTTCCAAAGCGCCCTGCGCGCGGACGAACTGGCGGCCAAGCGAGTGGAGGTCGGCATCCTCACCTTCGGCGGCAGCGTCCAGACCATCCAGGATTTCGTCACCGCCGACCAATTCGAGGCCCCGACCCTCACCGTGACCGGCGACACCCCCATGGGCGCCGCGGTCGAACAGGCCCTGGACATGATCGAGGCCCGCAAGCGCGCCTAAAACGACAACGACAACGGCATCGCCTACTATCGCCCCTGGCTTTTCCTGATCACCGACGGCGCACCCACCGACACCTGGGAGGCCGCCGCGCGCCGCGCCGCCGCGGCCGACAGCAACAAGAAGGTCGCCTTCTGGGCGGTCGGTGTCAGCGGTGCCGATCTCGGCGTCCTGGCCCATTTCTCCGCCCGCAAGCCCATCCCCTCAAGGGCGTCCACTTCCAGGAGATGTTCGTCTGGCTCTCGCGCAGCACCCAGGCCGTCGCCCATTCCCAACCGGGCGACCAGGTGGCACTGGAACCGGCCAAGGACTGGGTGGTCTGAGATGGCCTTGCGCCACAGCGGCCTGTCGGTCACGGGCTCCGGCCACGCCAAGACCGGAACACCCTGCCAGGACGCCCAGGCCATCCTCGACACCGCCGACCTGCTGGTCCTGGCGGTCGCCGATGGCGCCGGCTCCGCCCGCCATGCCGAACTGGCGGCTCAGCAGGCAACGGCCTGCGCCCTGGCCTGGTTCCAGGCCGGGCGCCCTCTGCCCACCGGTCCCGCCGCCTGGGAAGCAGAGCTGCGCACCCTGCTCGAACACCTGCCCGCCGAACTCGCGGCCGAGGCGCGGCGCCTGGACTGCCCCCCGCGCGAACTCGCCTGCACCTTTCTGTTGACCCTGATCACGGCCGACGCGCTGGTCGGTGTCCAGGTCGGCGATGGCGCCATCGCCTATCGCCCCATGCCGGGAGAGGGCGACCTCGCCCTGCTCACTGCCCCGCAGCAAGGGGAATATCTGAACGAAACCGTTTTTTTGATCTCAGACACCTGCCTGCAAGACGCCCAGTTTGCCTATCGCGATGGTGCCCCGGATGCCATTACACTCTTCTCCGATGGCCTGCAGATGCTCGCCCTGAACATGACCGGCCGGCCGCCGCTCCCGCACGCCCCCTTCTTCGACCCGCTCTTCAACTTCATCCGCCGCCAGCCGGACGCGGGCCGGCATGCCGAACAGCTGAGCGCCTTCCTGGAGTCCGAACGGGTCTGCGCCAAGACCGATGACGACAAGATCCTGGTCATCGCCGTGCGTACCGACCCGCCCGCCTAACAGCAGCGCCGCCACCGGATGGTCCCCATGCCGCCCCCGAGTTACATACTCCTCAAGACAAAGAAGGTCATCACGCTCGGCCGCGAGTTGGCGCGCGGGGGCGAGGGTGCCGTCTATGACTATGCCATGCCCAGGATCAGGAGTGGCCTGCCGCTGCACGGGGTCTATAGCCTGCATAGCCGCGGCCAGAAGGCCCGCGGCTTCCATTGGCGCTACCTGCACGTGGCCGCGCGCAACCTCGCCTCCGCGGTGGCTGCCATCCATGCCAAGGGCTACTGTGTCGGGGACCTCAACGAAAGCAACTGCCTGGTGCAGGGCACCGCGCTACTCACCCTGGTGGATACCGACTCCTTCCAGGTCCCCAACCCCGCCGGCCCGCCCTATCTATGCCCGGTCGGCAAGGCCGACTATACCGCCCCCGAGATCCAGGGCCAGGACTTCAGCCGGCTGCGGCGCAACGAGGAGCACGACCGCTTCGCCCTGGCCATCTTGGTGTTTCAAATCCTGCAGGAGGGCAGCCACCCCTTTCGCGGCAAGGGCGGACCGCCCGAACTGGAGGAGCGCATCCGGCGCGGGCTCTTTCCCTTTGTACCCGGCGCCGCCGCTGCGGCCCCTCCCTTGCCACTCTTCAGCGAACTGGCGCCGCCCTTGCGGCACCTGTTCCGCGCAGCCTTTCATGCCGGACACGCCAACCCCGGGCAGCGCCCCAGCGCGCGGGACTGGGCCAAGGCCCTGGCGCAGGCCGAGGCCGAACTGACCGCCTGTAAGGCCAACCCGCAGCACCATTATCACCGTGACCAGGGTCGCCGCACCTGGTGCGCGCGCACTCAAGCCCTGGGCGGGATCGACCCCTTTCCGCCACCCACGGCGCCAGCGCGGACGCCCACGCCGCGCGCCCAGACGCCGCGGACGCCCCCGGTCACAACGCCTCCGGTCCAGCTGGCGGCGGGACCGATCCAGACCCCGCCGGCCTCGGCTCAGATATCCATCCGGCCGCCCTGGTGGCGCCGCCATCGCGTCGCCAGCGCCCTTGCCGTGCTCGCCCTGCTGGTTCTTGGCGTTGTCGTTGCCCCGATCCTTTATAGAGACTTGATCGACTCGCCGACCTATCTGCTCGCCCAGGCCCGGGAGGCACTCAAGCGCGGGGACGAGGCGGCGGCGGATCGGCCACTCCAGCAGGCCGCCAATCAGGCGCCGGAGCAGGTGCTCGCCTTCGCGCGCGACCGTGCCGAGATGTATCGCGCACTTGCCAAGGCGGCGGGCGAGGCCGAGGCGCGCGAGCTGGCCATGGCCGAGGCGCAGCAATGGGATGAGAGGGCAAAGGCCGCCGAGCGGCAAACAATGCCCCGCCAAGACCCGGTCGGAACCATCGCATGGGAGATGGTCACGATCCCGGGTGGTAGCTTCCAGATGGGTTGCAGCCCCGGCGATAGCCAGTGCTATCCTGACGAGGGCACGCCCCATCAGGTCACCATCAAATCCTTCCGGCTGGGCCGCTACGAGGTCACCCCGGCACAATGGCAGGCGGTGATGACCGATCAGCCGAACCCCTCCAGCTTCAAGGGCGATGATAGGCCGGTGAACGTCTCCTGGAATGACATCCAGGCCTTCCTCGGGCGCCTGAACGCCAAGGGCAGCAGCCAGCCCTATCGCCTGCCGACCGAGGTGGAATGGGAATATGCCGCCCGGGCTGGGAGCGACACCCCCTATTGGTGGGGCGCGAAGATCGGCAAGGGCAATGCCAACTGTCGCGAGTGCGGCAGTCAATGGGATGGCAAGGAGGCGGCCCCGGTCGGCTCATTCAAGCCCAATGGCTTCGGACTCTATGACACCGTGGGGAATGTCTGGGAATGGGTGCAGGACCGCTACCATCACGGCTATACCGGCGCCCCGTCCGACGGCTCAGAATGGTCCAGTTCTTGCCGATCCGCTGGCCGGGTGTTGCGCGGCGGTTCTTGGTTCCTCTCGTGGGGCACGCGTGTATCGAACCGCTCTTGGAACCCTCCCGACTTCCGCGACGTTAGATTGGGTCTACGGCTTGCCCAGGACCGCTAACCCATACATTTTATGACTCTTAACTTTTTTCACCCTCTCTGGTTCCCACGCTCCAGCGTGGGAATGCCGTGCGGGCGCTCTGCGTCCGATCTGGCCGCTGGACGCGAAGCACCCGCGCTGACTCCCACGTCGGAGTGCGGGAGCCCGTTCGGATGATGAGCCCCTCGTTCGCTCATCCATTCAACGCCCCTCAAGCCCCCACCAGCGCCGTCTGCACGATGCTCCAGTCGCCATGGGCCTGGTCCTTGTGGCACCAGCGCAGGCGGTAGTCGCGGGTCTCCGGGACACCCGGGATGGCGAGCGGGCGGCTGTCACAGATCGTCTTTTGGGTGAAATGACCGAGCGGCAACCAGGGGCCGGCATTGATGCGGCAGTCGACCAGGACGCCGCCATGGCCAAATTTGGTGTAGTCGATATGTACCTCCACCACCTTGGCACCTTGCACGGTGGTGAGGGTGAACTCGGGCACCGGATGCTCGGTGGCGTCGACGATCGGCAGGATGCCCAGTTCCCGGCCGATACCCTCGTCATATCCGGGGTGCAGCTTGATGCGCTGCACCTGCTTGAAGATCCGGTTGAACAGGCCGGGCAGCACGGCCGGCGGCGGTGGCGCGAAGGTCCGGGGGGTCGGCACGGGGACGGGCTCGGACCCCGTGCCGCTGGCGAGATGGTTCCTGGCCGCGATGGCGTCCACCCCATCCTGGCGGACGGCGGGGCAGAAGGTCTCCGACATCCAAAGATAGTAGGCGATGCCCGCCAGGGTATCGGCAAGTTCCTCGGCGCCGATACCGATGAACGCGGCATATTTTTGCAGCATCGCCGCGTAACGCCTCAGCCAGGCGTTGCGCTCGGTTTCGGTGTTGGGAACATAACGCTGCATCGGCATGATGCGCGATTCTCTCTTGCTGATGCTGATAGAGGGAGCGGAACCGATGCGGACGTGAGGGTGCGTCCGCGGCGACATTGTGCCTCGTATCAGCGTGCTGTCAAGGGGACCTATGGGAGTGTCACGAGGCGGGCAACGCCGAGTACCTGTCCTCATCCGGTCTTAACAGGTACTCTTGCGTTTTGTGCCTGTACCCAATCATGCACTGGCGCCACCGGCGCTGCTGTTGCCGTCGTCCGCGAATAAAGAGATATAAAATCATTGGCTTATTGGCTTGGCGCGGCGTAGTTCCAGGGCTGTACAGAATCGCTTCGGACGCGCACAAAAGGGCCTTGGACATAGACCAAATCGCTCAGTACCGGCCATAATGCCTGCCATCACCGTACTTATCCGCTGGGTACCAGCGCGGCCTGGTTACACGCTTGTACTGAGCGAGCGATGCGGCTCGTCGCGCGGGTTAGCGTAGCGCAATCAGACCTTCAACAGCACGATGTCGGGTTACAGCGCGCGCCACTCGCTCGCGCCGGCCTTGATCATCACTTCAGCGAGCGGCGATCGGTCCGCGCAGTGGACCCTAGTGTGCCCGACATGGGCATGTACTTGTTACCTGAAAGGAGGTAACCGCAGAGAGTGACAAGAAGCATAGCGAAACCCAAGGTGGAAGCCGCGAGGCTAAGCTGAAAGAAGGGCTACGCGGCGACACGACCGTAGGAACACGAACAGGCAGTGAGGCCGGGTGCGGGCGATGAGCGGGTTAGGGACCGCGAAATCCAACAGTCACCGAAAGACGCACCAGGTAGAGCCTGACGGCACGGGTAGAAAGTACATGTTCTTACTCGGGGAGACCTGGCGCTTGAGAGCCCGGTTGCCGGCGTGGCGCCTGGCCCATGGCCCGCCACGTCGTCGTCCACCAAGCGCTGAAGACCGTCACCCTCAATCGCTGCGGGCTGACCGTACCGTGGACGCTCGCGGGCTAAGCCCGCCGGGCTCAACCGCCGGATGCGGGAAACCGCATGCCCGGTGGTGTGGCAGGGCTGACGGGCGCAATTCCGTCAGCCCGACCCGATCGGGGCTTCGCCCAGTTTGGCGGCCTGCAGTCATGCACGTGCGGGCGGTCGACGGGATATACTCGCGCCCGGACCTGCCAATCGACTTCCGCCATCCCCAATGCGAAACCGCCCCCGATGAACCCAGCCGCCCGGTCCCCGTGGGAACGCCTGGATACCCTGATCTGGTCCAGCCCGCTCGCCGCGCTGCCGCGCTGGCGCTGGCGCCTCGTATGGCTCGCCCGGCTGGTCTACGCACTCTACCGTGACTCGACCCAGGGCAATCTCTCGCTCCAGGCGATGAGCCTGGTCTATACGACGCTGCTCTCCTTGGTGCCGCTGCTGGCGGTAAGCTTCTCGGTACTCAAGGGCTTCGGGGCACACAATGCACTGCAGCCGCTGCTGTTGCATGCACTGCAACCCCTGGGCGACCAGGCCCCGGAGATCGCCCGTAACGTGCTCGCCTTCGTCGACAATATGCGGGTGGGGGTGCTGGGGTCGCTGGGCCTGGCGGTACTGGTCTATACCGTGGTCTCGATGATCCAGAAGATCGAGTATGTATTCAATGACACCTGGCGGGTGACCGAGACGCGGCCCTTCGCCCAGCGGGTGAGCCAGTACTTGAGCGTGCTGCTGATCGGGCCGGTGCTGTTCTTTACCGCGGTGGGCCTGTCCGCCTCGGCGCGCAATACGGCCCTGGTGGAGTCGCTGCTGGCGGTGGAGCCCGTCGGTACCCTGATCGACGTCGGCGGCAGCCTGGTGCCCTTCCTGCTGATCGTCTTCGCCTTTGCGTTTATCTACATCTTTGTGCCGAACGCACGGGTGCGGGTACGCTCGGCTTTGATCGGGGCACTGGTGGCGGGAGTGCTGTGGCAGGCGATGGGCTGGCTGTTCGCCCATTTCATGGTCAGCTCCACCCAGTACACCGCCATCTATTCGGGCCTGGCGATCCTGATCCTGTTCATGATCTGGCTCTATATCGCATGGCTCATCGTGCTGACCGGTGCCAGCGTTGCCTTCTATCACCAGCACCCGGAGTATCTCGCGAGCCGCGCCCGCGACCTGCGTCTGAGCAATCGGTTGCGCGAGCGCCTGGCCCTGCTGGTGGCGGGTCATTGCGCCCGCACCTTTCTTGCGGGCGAGGTGCCCTGGACCGCTGACAGGCTGTCGGCCGCCTTAGTCATCCCCAGCGCCAACACCGAGCGCATCCTGCAGGTCCTGGAACAGGATGGATTTCTGCTGCGCACGGCGCAGGAGCCACCCCGCTATGTCCCGGGCAAGGCCCCGGAGAGTGTCACCGTCAAGTCACTGCTGGACGCGGTGCGGTGCTTCGAGGAGGGGGCGGGCGGCGGTCCCGGCACCGTCCCGGATCGGGGTATCCAGGTGCTCGAGCGGCAGCTCGATGAGGCCATGGCGGCGGCCCTGGGGGGCATGACGCTGCGCGACCTGGCCGCCGCCATGGACGGCCCCCATCGCGCGGTGCAGGAAGACGCGACTCAGGCGACCGAGTGGCCGGTTACTTGATGCCGACCGTCAGCTTGTAGGTGGCGTTACCGCGGGTTCCACCCACCTCAATCAGATAGGTACCGGAGGCCGGCAGCGTGCCCTGCCACCGCATGGCATCGTCGCCCTCTCCCGCCCCGTCCAGGGTGGCCCCGTTGATTGTCGCGATCCCATCCTCGGTCGTGGCCCGGTACCCGGGCTGATAGAGGGTGAAGACCGCGTTGTTCTCCACGGAGCTGATCTTGACCGTCATGGTCTGGCCGGCCTTGGCGGTGATGTCGTAGAGGTCCCGATCGCCCCGCACGACGCTATCCGACACGGTCGTGGCGCTCTGACCGCGGGGGAAGTGGATGGTCTTGTGTACGCCTTCGGCATGCAGGCTGGTGAGCGGTGACAAGAGTAAGGCCAGGGACAGGCAGAGGGCGCGCTTCATATTCGATACTCTTCAGATGATTCATCGCGGCCGGGGGGGCCGCTCCTACGGGGGCGTGGGTCATTCCAGGTTTTGGATCTGCTCGCGCAACTGCTCGATCAGGACCTTCATCTCCACCGACTCGCGCGTGACCTCGACGTCCGCGGACTTTGAACCTAGGGTGTTGGCCTCCCGATTCAACTCCTGCATCAGGAAGTCGAGCCGCCGCCCCACCGGCTCGTCGCGCTTCAAGACGTCCCGGACCTCGGCCACATGGGCCTCCAAACGATCCATTTCTTCCTCCACATCCAGCCGCGCCGCGAGCAGGGACAGCTCCTGCTCCAAGCGCCCCGGGTCTAGTTCACCGCGCACCTCCGCAAGCCGGTCGGTCAGGCGCTTGCGCACCCCGGTGAGCACCTGGGGCATCCGCAGCCGCACCCGCACCACCGACTCCTGCAAGCGGTCGCAACGCTCGGTGAGGAGTACACCCAGACGCGCCCCCTCCCGCTCGCGGGTGGCGAGCAACGTGGTGAGCGCGGCGTCCAGCAGGTCCAAGGCGGTCTTGGAGACCTCATTGAGGTCCCGCTCCTGCTCCTGGATCACCCCGGGCCAGCGCAGCAGTTCGAAGCCCGAGGGCTCCGCCGAGCGGCCGATCAGGTCGGCGATCTCTTGCCCGGCCGCCAGCAACTGCTCGACATAGGGACGGTTGAGGCGCAGGCTGCCGACCAGGCCGACGGCCGGGCAATAGCGCAGCGTGCAGTCCACCTTGCCGCGCTGCAACCGCGCGCCGAGCCGCTCGCGCACCGCGGGTTCCAGGGCGCGCAGCTCCTCAGGCAGGCGCAGGTGGGGTTCGAGGAAGCGGTGATTGACACTGCGCAGTTCCCAAGCCAGTTCGCCGAAGTCCCCGGTGCGGGTCTCCCGGGCGAAGGCGGTCATACTCTTGATCATCCGAAAGTGCCTCAGGTGGTGGGCGGCGGAGATTACCGACACGGTTAACGCTATCATACCCGCGGCCGGGTCCGGACGATGGGCCATGCGGGCCGGGCAGGTCCCGCCCGGCTGCCCCTTACCGTGCCCCCAAGATAGCAACGAGGTTCGGCGTTCGATACCATGTCCGCCTCCCGCGAAAGCCCGCCGCGTAGCACCCTGTCGACTGTCCGCGAAAGCCTGCCGCCCGGCACCCTGCTCGGCGGCTATCGGGTCCTGGAGACCATCGGCAAGGGCGGTTTCAGCCTGATCTATCTCGCGCAGATCGACGAGACCGGAGACGAGGTGGTGATCAAGGAGTTCATGCCCCAGAAGATCGCCCGCCGCAACCAGCGTGGGTGGGTGGTTCCCATGGAGGCGAAATACACCGAGGACCTCTACCGCGGGCGCAAGCTGTTCTTCCTGGAGGTCAAGGCACTGGCATCGCTGAAACACCCGAATATCGTGCGTGTACTGGCCTTTTTCCTCGCCAACCAGACCGCCTATCTGGTGATGCCCAACGAGCGCGGGCGCAACCTCGGGGCTTATATCCTTGAGCGCGGTGGTGGCTTGAGCACCACCTTTATCCTGGATGTTTTTCTGCCGGTGCTCGACGCACTGGCCCTGCTGCACAAACGCCAGATGCTCCACCTCGACGTCAAGCCCGGGAACATTCACCTGCGCTACGGCGATGGCCGCAGCCGCCAACCCCTGCTCCTGGACTTGGGCGCCGTGCATCCGTTGAGTCGCGGGCGGGCCCGCGGGGGCCAGGTGATCACCTCCGGCTACTCGCCGGTGGAACAATATTACCGCAGCGGTAATGTGGGTCCCTGGACCGATGTCTATGCCGTGGGGGCCAGCCTGCGTACCTGTATGGATGGCTGCACGCCGCCGCCCTCAATCGAGCGCCGCCCACACGACCCGCTGGTCCCCGCCGTGGTCGAGCTCAAGAATCGCTATCCTGCCTACCTGTTGGAGGCGGTAGACTGGGCCATGGCCATGGACCCCGCCAAGCGCCCCCAAGACGCGCGCGAACTGCTCAACGCGCTGACCCGTCAAATCGGCAGCCTCCCACAGTCCGAATTGTCAGGCCTGGCCCCGTCCCAGCGCGGGCCGGACCGCACGCGCGCCCCGACCAACCGGCCGAATTGACCGCTACCCCACCGGAGACCCCATCCCATGCGACCTTCAGCACGCCAACCCGAAGAACTGCGCCCGATCCGTTTCACCCGCGGTTACACCCGCCATGCCGAGGGCTCGGTACTGGTGGAGTTCGGTGACACCCGGGTGCTCTGCACCGCGAGCGTCGAGGAGCGGGTACCGCCCTTCATGAAGGGCCAGGGCCGGGGCTGGATCACCGCCGAATACGGCATGTTGCCGCGCGCCACCCATGAGCGCAGCCCGCGGGAGGCGGCGCGCGGCAAGCAGGGTGGTCGGACCCTGGAGATCCAGCGCCTGATCGGGCGCTCACTGCGTGCCGCGGTGGATCTGGGGGCGCTGGGTGAGCGCACCCTCACCTTTGATTGCGATGTGCTTCAGGCCGACGGTGGTACCCGGACCGCCTCCATCACCGGCGCCTGGGTGGCGCTCTACGATGCCCTGGCCGGCCTACGCGCCGCCGGGACACTCACCGTCGATCCCCTGCGCACCCAGGTGGCGGCGGTCTCGGTGGGGATCTACGAGGCGGAGGCGGTTCTCGACCTGGACTACGCGGAGGACAGCAATGCCCATACCGACATGAACCTGGTGATGGACGCCGAGGGGCGCTTTATCGAGATCCAGGGCACCGCCGAGGGTGCCGCCTTCACGCGCGCCGAATTGGATGGGCTGCTGGAACTGGGGGGCTATGGGATTCGCCAACTCCATGACCTGCAACGCCAGGCACTTGGGATCTGACGATGACCCGATCACACCGCGGCGAGTTCATCGTGCTCGCCAGTAACAACCCGGGTAAGGTGCGCGAGTTCAGTCAGCTGCTCGCCGACGCTCGCATCCGGGTGATCTCCCAGGCGGAGACCGGGGCGCCGGAGGTGGCGGAGACCGGCCTCACCTTTGTGGAGAATGCCATCCTCAAGGCCCGTCATGCCGCGGCCCACAGTGGGCTCGCGGCCCTGGCCGACGACTCCGGCATCGAGGTGGACGCCCTGCACGGTGCCCCCGGGATCTACTCCGCCCGCTATGCCGGTGCAGGGGCCACGGACGCGGACAATCTCAAGAAACTGCTGCACGAGCTCGACGCCGTGGCGGACGGCGAACGCACCGCACGCTATCAGTGCGTGCTGGTGTATCTGCGTCACCCGCAGGACCCCACGCCACTGATCTGCCAGGGAACCTGGGAGGGCCTGATCCTGCGCGCACCGCGCGGCGAGCAGGGCTTTGGCTATGACCCGATCTTCCTGGTCCCCACCCACGGCTGCACCGCTGCCGAACTGGACCCGGCCGAAAAGAACCGCCTAAGCCACCGCGGCCAGGCGCTGCGCCAGTTACATCATCTGCTGGACGGTCGTTGATGACCGCTTGCCCATCCCCGATCGATTCAATCCCTGCCCGCCTCGCCGCGGTTCGCGCCCGCATTCTGGCGGCGACCCTGGACGCCGGCCGCCCGCCCGATGCAGTCGGTCTGATCGCGGTGAGCAAACACCAGGGTGCCGACGCCGTGCGTGCCGCCTGGCAGGCGGGGCAGCGCGCCTTCGGCGAGAGTTATGTCCAGGAGGCCCTGGACAAGCAGGCGGGGCTTTGCGATCTGGCCATCGAATGGCACTTCATCGGGCGTATCCAGACCAACAAGACGCGCCCGATTGCGGCGCACTTCGACTGGGTCCACGGGCTGGCGGACTTGGGGCATGCGCGGCGTTTGAGTGATCAGCGCCCGGCCGAGCGGCCGCCGCTCAAGGTCTGCCTGCAGGTCAACACGAGCGGCGAGGCGAGCAAGGGCGGGGTCGTGCCCGCGGCCGTCGCGGACCTGCTCGCGGCCTGCCTCGGATTGCCCGGGTTGCAGGTCATGGGCCTCATGACGTTGCCGGCCCCCGGCGCCGATGTGCGCCTCCAGCGGGAGTCGTTGCGGGAGCTGCGCCTGCTGCGCGACCGGCTAGCCACCCCCGAACACCCACTCGACTGCCTGTCCATGGGCATGTCCGACGACTTGGAGGCGGCCGTCCTGGAGGGGGCAACCCTGGTGCGGATCGGCACGGCGATCTTCGGGGCGCGCCCGTATAATAACAACGCGGCCCACTAATCGCGTCTGACCCCCCAACGGCGCGGCACGCGGGCCGGCAGCATCTTCCAACGGTCCACGCGGACCGTGACACCACGGGACCCTTATGAGCAAACCCAGTATCGCCTTCATCGGCGGCGGCAACATGGCGAGCAGTCTGCTCGCCGGCCTGCTCGCCGACGGCTTTCCTCCCGCGTCCATCCGCGTCGCCGAGCCGGACGCGGCCCGGCGCCGGGATCTGACGGAACGCTTCGGTGTGCGTACCTATGAAAGCAATCGGCAGGCCATCGCGGATGCGGCCACCCTGGTCCTGTGCGTCAAGCCGCAACTGGCCCCGGCCGTGTGCCGGGAGATCGGCAGCCTGGTCTCTGAGCTCGGCCCACTGGTGATCTCGATCATGGCCGGGGTCACGGAGACGGCCATCCAGACCTGGCTCGGTTCGCCGGTGCCGGTGGTGCGCACCATGCCCAACACCCCGGCCATGGTCCAGACCGGGGCCATCGGGATGCACGCGAGCCCTGAGGTCAGCGAGGACGGGCGCAACCGGGCCGAGACCATCCTGCGTGCGGCCGGACTCATCCGCTGGGTGGATGACGAGGCGCAGATCGACGCCGTCACCGCTATCTCCGGGAGTGGTCCGGCCTATTTCTTTCTGTTGATGGAGGCCCTGGAACAGGCCGGGATCGACCTGGGCCTGGACGCCGAGACGGCCCGCCTGCTGACGATCCAGACCGCCCTGGGCGCCGCGCGCATGGCGGTGGAGAACGCCTCATCACCGGCGCGGCTGCGTGAGCAGGTGACCTCCCCGGGTGGTACTACCGCGAGTGCGCTGGCCGTCTTCGAGGAAGCTGGATTGCGCGCCCTGGTCGGTCGGGCCGCCCACGCCGCCCGGGAGCGCGCCGCCGAGATCTCCCGGACCCTGCTGGAGGAGTCGTCATGAGCTCGGCCTACCTGCTCAATCCCTTGGTGTTCCTGATCCAGACCCTGTTCGGGGTCTATATCACGCTGGTGCTGCTGCGCTTTCTGCTGCAATGGGTGCGGGCGGACTTCTACAACCCCTTCTCCCAGTTCATCGTGCGCGTGACCTCCCCGGTGCTTACCCCACTGCGCCAGGTGATTCCGAGCCTCGGCGGCATGGATACCGCATCCCTGGTGCTGGCCTGGCTGCTACAGACGGTGGAACTGGCCCTGCTGGCCCTGTTGCTCGGGGCCAATCCGCTCGGGTCCCTGATCTGGTCCTTCCCGGCCCTGCTCGAGTTGGTCATCAACATTGCCTTGTTCGCGGTGCTGATCCGGGCGCTGCTCAGTTGGATCAATCCCGACCCCTACAATCCGGTCGTCGGACTGCTGGCGCGTCTGACCGACCCACTGCTGCGCCCGGCGCAACGCGCCCTGCCGCCGGTGAGCGGGATCGATCTGTCGCCCATGGTGGTCATGATCGCCTTGGTCGTGCTACAGATGCTCCTGCTGCCCCCGCTCAAATGGCTGACCGGGAGTCCCTTCTGATGGCCGCGGGCACCTTGTGGGGCTACGATGTTTAGCGCCTTTTTCGGCGGCCTGCGGCAGGGGCGCCTGGCCCGGCTCCCGTTTCTCGGATTCTGGGTGCTGCTCTGGGTCCTGGCGGTCCTCTATGGGGTTGGCATCGCCTTCGGCATTGGGTTGGCCGAGCCCCTGCTCTTCGATGGCCCGACCGCGGCCTGGGGCTGGCTGTTGGGGCACTTTGGCCCACCCGTGGCGGCCCTGCTGGGGCTCTGCTGCCTGCTCTTCGTCCTGGCCCAGTTGAACCTGCTCGTCAAGCGCATCCGCGACATGGGGCTGCCGGGTTGGCCGATGTTGTTGGGTCTAGCCCTGCTCGCCGCCGCGCTGGCCTACACCCTGCCCGCGGGTCGCGTGTCGCTGGACCCGGACACCCATGGCCTGCTCATCCTCGCCCTGTTGCTGATCCCGAGCGGGCTCTTCGCCCGCCGGGCGCCACCCGTACCAGTTGACGCACCCGTGAGCGACGGTGCGCCGATGGACCCCGGCGCGACTGGCAGTGGGCCGGCCGAGGTCTCTCCGGAGGAGGTTGGTCCGCCCTGATGAGCGACGTGGGAGCGGTTTTCCCCCGCGATGGCCTCGTCGAGCGCGCGTCGTTGACTGACCGGGCGGTGCCTCAGGGCCGCGGGATGTCCCTACCATGGGTTGATTTCGGCTAGGATATGTGGGGCCAAGGCTCCCACCATCATTGAGGACTATCAGGCGATGACCTCACCTGCCCACGCGACCTGCTGCCCCGGCTGTTTCGCTGAGAAAGGACGGACCAATCCCTGCCCGCACTGCGGCTATGACGAAGCGGCGCAGCGCAGCAGCGTGCTGCTGCCCCAGCGCATCCTGCTCAACGGGCAGTTCGTCGTCGGGCGGGGGTTGGGCCAGCCAGGCGGGTTCGGCATCACCTATCTGGGTTGGGATCTGAACCTCGAGATGCGGGTGGCGATCAAGGAGTACCTGCCCCTGGACTTGGCCGGGCGGGCGGGCGACCGAGCGAGCGTCGTGTGCCATGCGCTGAAGGACGGCGAGACCTTCAGTTTCGGCCTGGAGCGGTTCCTGCGTGAGGCGCGCAACCTGGCCCACATCAATCATCCCAATGTGGTGCGGGTACGCCAGCTCGTCAAGGCCAATGGTACCGCCTATCTGATCATGGACTATTACGAGGGACTCTCGCTCGCCGAGTACCTTCAGAGTCAGGGGGGGCGCCTGCCGGAGAATCAGGCCAAGCAACTGCTGGTGCCGATCCTTGATGGCTTGCGGGCGATTCATGCCAAGGGCTTACTGCACCGTGACGTCAAGCCCCAGAACATCTATCTGGTGCGCCTGGACTCTGGCGGTGTGCGCCCGATCCTGATCGACTTCGGGAGTGCCCGCCAGGCTGTGGGGGCGCGCAGCCGCTCCATGTCCGCCGTCGTCAGTGCGGGCTTCGCACCCTTCGAGCAATCTCACGGCACGGCAGCCCAGGGCCCGTGGACCGACATCTATGCCGCCGCCGCCGTCCTCTATCAGATGGTCACCGGTAACATCCCGCCGGCCGCGATCGATCGCAACGAACACGATACCCTCCAAGCCGCAGCGGATTTTGGGGTTTCCCTGAGTCTGAGTCAGGTCATTGACGAGGCCCTGGCACAGAGCCCGCAGCAGCGCCCCCAGAGCGTACAGTGCTTCCAGTCACTCTTGGCCGGTGCGAGTGCGGCGGCGTCTGGACCCGGCCTGAAGCCGCCCCGAGAGTCGATTCCTGAGTCAGCTCCGGAGTCGACCTTGGAACCCGCTCCGGCGCCGATCCCCGCGTTGACCCCGGAGCCGCCCGCGGAGCCGATTCCGGATCTCACCCGGGAGCCAACTCTGGAGCCGACGCTGGAGCCGACGCTGGAGCCAGCCCCAGCGCTGATCCCGGCACCGCCCTCGGAGTCCACCCCGGTGTCGCCCCCGGAGCCTATCCTGGCGCCGGCCCGGGAGCCGATCTTGGAACTCGCTCCGGCGCCCATTCCGGCGTTGACCTTGGGGCGCACACCGGAGCTGACCTTGGAACCCGCTCCGGCGGCGATCCCGGAGTCGTCCCTGGAGTGCACTCCGGAGCCAACTCCGGAGCCGCCCGCGGAGCCGATTCCGGATCTCACCCGGGAGCCAACTCTGGAGCTAGCCCCAGAGCTGATCCCGGAGCCGCCCTCGGAGTCCACCCCGTTGTCGCCCCCGGCGTCTAGCCTGAAGCTGCTCCCTGCGCCCACCTTGAAGCTGCTCCCTGCGCCCACCCTGGAGCCGCCCCCGGAGTCGATCCCGGAGTCTGCCCCGGGGCCGACCAATAAGAAACTCACTATCCGGTGCTTGTATCGCTCGGAGCCGATGCTGGAGCGGACCGCGACCCCGACCCCGACCCCGACCCCGACCCCGAACCCGACCCCGACCCCGACCCCGGGGTCGACCCCGGGGTCGACCCGGGAGCCCACTCCCGACCCAACCCTTGCGCCGTCCCTGGAGTCCACTCTGGCGCCTTCCCTGGACCTGACCTCTAGCAGCCCGGCCATGCCGCGCCCACCAATGCCCGTGTGGACACCGCCACCGCGTTCGTCCTCATGGATTAAGTTGCTGGTCTGGGTCCTTGTGCTTGGGAGTGTCGGTCGATTGCTCTGGTCGGGAATGGCCTCGCAGGAGCAGCTGGTGCGCCGCGAAAGGAGTGAAACGGCCGCCGCGGCCGCCGCGCCAGCCCGGGGCGTCGTTGGGCACGGTTTGCCAGCACTGCCGGTGGCCGGCCAACCACCGGGACCAGAGCAGTTGCGCCTTGACCACGACGAGGCGGCCTATGCCGAGGCCCGGCGTCAGGATGCCGCCCCCGCCTACCGGCTCTATCTGGAGACGTGCGGCGCGACCGACGGCTGCGGGCACCGGTCCCAGGTCCAGGAGGCTCTTGACGTCCTCGCCCGTCGGGATGCGCAGCGCGACGACGAGGAGTACGCAAAGGCCCAGCGCGCCGACACCAGCAAAGCCTATTTTGCCTATCTGTACGCCTGTGCCGCTAACGGCTGCCGGCACGAGGAGGAGGTCAAGCAACGCCTGGATGCCCAGTCGCAAGGGGCATTCGAGCGCGGTTTGGCTGCGTTACATGAGTCAGGGAGCCAGCGGCGAGCAGATCCGGCAGCCCAACCGCCAGCGGGCACCCAACCGGCGGCGGAGGCCAAGCAGCTCGTGGAGGCCCCACCGGATCCGCCGGTCGGGCCAGTCACGCCGGTCCTATCGGCCGCAGAGCGCCGCCGGCGGGCGTCGGTCGCTAAGGTATGGGCCTATGTCGACTATGTGCGTGCCCAACAGGTAACCGAGGCCCTGGCCTGTTTCAATGTTCCCGACAGGCATGCGCGCGCCATCATCGAGCATACCCGTGCTCTTAAGATTCATGCCGTGCATCTGAAAGACATCAGTAAAACATCGGCGAGAGTGTGGGTCGATTGGACTCGTGTGACGCGCGACGGTCAACAGGAGCGCTGGCGCGGTCTGATACCACTGCGATGGAACGGCACCGATTGGAAGATTGAGACCTTCAAGTATCTTGAGAAATCATAGGGGCATGTGCTTGTCCATCGGGCGCCGATGGCTGGCATGGAAGACGCCTGGGCCGGCCGCTGCCGCGATGGGCCTCATCACTGCCCAGACCGCGCTATTATGAGTGCAGCCGAGGCTCGCCAGGCCTGCCGGGGCTGATAAAGAGGGCCAGCGCGATGCCCGCCGACGCCAGCGGACGCTGGAATGGTCTGTCGCCGGCGGTGATGGGGCGCTGTTCAAGGCCCCGAGGGTATCGCGCTGTGGTGGCTCAGTAGGTTAAAATATGTGTTAATTACATGATCGTCCGAAGATCTGGAGAGTGTCGGCGAGTCGTACGCTGATTTTGAAGTATTTTTTTGACTCCTGTAAGCCCTGAAGAGCCGATAACCGCACAGCGTGCGCCGGAAGATCAGCATTTTGATGATCGGCGTTCACTTACGGCTCAACTCAACTCCAAACGAGGCGCACCATGGCAATGACTCCCTGCGGCAATGGCCACTTCTACGATCCGGACGAGACCTCGGCCTGCCCCTATTGCGGGATCGCCGTAGAGATCAGTGCCGCCCGGCCCCACGATACCAACCGGTCCGCGGGTGACGCCGGGGCAATGGGCAATCTGGACCGGACGCGCACCGACGCGCCGCTGCATGAGCATCGCACCCCGGTGGAGGGTGCGACGGCTGCGGTCTGGAACCAGCGGCCCAGCGTCATTGATCCGGTGGTAGGTTGGCTGGTCTGTATCTCAGGCCCGGATCGCGGCCGGGACTACCGCATTCACACCGAGCGCAATTTCATCGGCCGCGGGCCGGCCATGGACATCGCCATCGCCGGTGACCGCGGTATCAGCCACGAGACCCACGCGGTGCTGAGCTACAACCCCAGGCGCCACACCTTCCGAATCGCCGCGGGCGAGAGCCGCGGCCTGGTCTACGTGAACGACGAGGAGGTGGCCGGCTTTGTCGAACTGAAGCCCTATGACCAGATCGAGTTGGGTGCGACCACGCTGCTCTTCGTCCCCTTCTGTGGCGAGCGGTTCCTCTGGTCGGCGGCGGTTCCATAGTCCGAAGGATCGATACCCGTCCGCATCGGGACTGCTGCGGTGATTGGCAGGGCCGGAGAATATAGGTGCTCTAAAGCTTGGGCTAGATCTGCCTGAGGCCACGGCGCCCACCATCACCGAGGACGATCAGTCGATGACCGCACCTGCTCATGCGACCCGCTGCCCCGGCTGTTTCGCCGAAAAAGGCCGGGCCAACCCCTGTCCGCGCTGTGGCTATGACGAGATGGCCCAGCGCAGCCCGCTGCTGCTGCCGCAGCGTATGCTGCTCAACGGGCAGTTCGTCGTCGGGCGGGTGTTGGTTGATCCAGGCGCGTTCAGCATCAGCTATCTGTGCTGGGATCTCAATCTCGAGGCCTGCGTGGCGATCAGGGAGTATCTGCCCCGGGAACTGGCCGGGCGGGCGGCCGACGGGGTGAGCGTCGCGTGCCATTCGCTGGAGGATGGGGTGGCGTTCAGGTTCGGGTTGGAGCAATTCCGGCGCCAGGCAAGCGTCCTGGCCCAACTCCACCATCCTAGCCTCGCGCGCGTTCGCCAGCTCTTCAAGGCCAACTGCACCGCCTATGTGGTCATGGACTATTACCAGGGGTTCTCGCTCGCCGACTACCTTCAGTGCAAGGGCGGGCGTCTGTCGGAGGAGCAGGCCAAGCAATTGTTGCTGCCGCTCCTGGCGGGGTTGCGGGTGCTCCACGCCAAGGGTGCCCTACACGGCGATATCAAGCCTGCGCATATCTATCTGGTGCATCTGGAGTCCGGCGGCCTGAGCCCGCTCCTGATCGGCTTCGGTGCCGCCCGCCAAGCCATTGGTGAGCGTCGCGGCCACCTCTCCGCGGTCCTCAGCGCGGGCTATGCGCCGTTCGAGCAATATCATGGCACGGCGGCCCAGGGCCCGTGGACCGACATCTATGCCGTCGCCGCCGTCCTCTATCAGATGGTCACCGGTACCATCCCGCCGGCCGCGACCGATCGCGAGGAACACGATACCCTCCAACCTGCGGCCGATTTCGGGGTCACTGCGGCCTTGAGTGAGACCATCGGTGCGGCCCTAGCCCAGAGTCCGCAACTGCGCCTGCAGAGCGCCCAAGAGTTCCAGTCGCTCCTGGCCGGTGGGGCCGCGGCGGTGCCTCCCCCATCCACCCCGACGCCGGCAGTCAGCAGCATGGACATACCGGCAGCTGCGTGGATACGGCCAGCACCGATACCCCCGTGGAAACCGCCGCGACCTTTGCGCACCTGGGGCAGCTGGTTGTCTTGGGTCTTGGTGCTCGGGATCGGCTGCGCATTCGTCTGGTGGGAGCGCACCAGGCAAGAGCCCCAGGGGTTCGATGTACCCGGGACGATGGCTGCGGCAGAGCGTCCCACCGGGCCTTCTCGCGCCTGTCTGGATGCCTGCATGCTGGCTGATTTGGGACCGGACGATCTGTCTGAGCGAGGATTGGCCGTACGGCCGACGACCCAACAACCACCGGTAGCTGAGCCCGGGCAGGACCGCCGTGACCGCGACGACGTGGCCTATGAGATGGCCCTGCGTAAGGATGTTGCTTCCGCCTACCGGGACTATCTGGAGAACTGCGCGGCTGACGGGTGTGGGCACCAGGCCCAGGCCCAGGAGGCCATGCGTGCCGTCACGGGCCGGGACGCCAAGAGCGACGACGAGCAGTATGCGAAGGCCCAACGTGCCGACACTGGTGATGCCTATTTTGCCTATCTGAACGCCTGCGCCGCCACCGGTTGCCGACACGAGGCGGAAGCCAGGCAGCGCCTGGCCAGCCGGATAGACGGGGCATTCGACCGTGGCCTGGGCAAGCTCCAGGCGACCGCGGACCAGCAGCGCGCGTTGAACGATGACGCACGCTTCATGCTTGCGCACACGGAGAATACGCTGGCGGCTTATCGGCGCTACCTGAAACACTGTACTGGCGCCGGCTGTATGCACCAGGGGGAGGCGAAGCGCCAGCTGGCCGAACTCACTGCGCGGGGAGCGGGGCCGGCCGCCCAGCGGCCGGCGGATGCCACACCCGCCCAGGAGCGTCGCCAGCAGGCGTCGGTCGCGAAGGCAAGCGAACCGGCGTCGGCCGCCGAGGCAAGCGAGCCGGCGCCGGCTGCCGACGCATCCGAGCAGGCACCGGTCGCCAAGGTGCGCGAGCCGGCACCGGTCGCCAGGGTGCGCGAGCCGGCACCGGTCGCCAAGGCACGCGAGCCGGCACCGGCCGCCAGGGCACGCGAGCCGGCACCGGCCGTCAAGGCACGCGAGCCGGCACCGGC
>CAILVI010000005.1 GCA_903837595.1 uncultured Thiodictyon sp. | reverse complement strand
GGCGTGGCGCGTGCCTATGACCAGATCGACAACGCCCCTGAGGAGCGCGAGCGCGGCATCACGATCGCCACGGCGCACGTCGAATACGAGACCAAGGCGCGCCACTATGCGCATGTGGACTGCCCGGGACACGCCGACTATGTGAAAAACATGATCACCGGCGCGGCCCAGATGGATGGTGCCATCCTGGTGGTGTCGGCGGCGGACGGCCCCATGCCGCAGACCCGCGAGCACATCCTGCTGGCGCGTCAGGTCGGTGTGCCCTATATCGTCGTGTACATGAACAAGGCCGACATGGTCGACGATGCCGAACTGTTGGAGTTGGTCGAACTGGAGGTGCGTGAGCTCCTGTCCAGCTATGACTTTCCCGGCGACGACACCCCGATCGTCATCGGTTCGGCCAAGCTGGCAATGGAAGGTCAGGATTCGGAATACGGTACCCAATCCATCGATCGACTGATGGAGGCGATCGATACCTACATCCCGCAGCCGGAGCGTGCGATCGACGGCGCCTTCCTGATGCCGATCGAGGACGTGTTCTCGATCTCCGGTCGTGGCACCGTGGTCACCGGCCGCGTTGAGCGCGGGATCGTCAAGGTGGGTGAGGAGGTCGAGATCGTCGGCATCCACAACACCACCAAGACCATCTGCACCGGTGTGGAGATGTTCCGCAAGTTGCTCGATCAGGGGCAGGCCGGTGATAACATCGGCGTGTTGCTGCGCGGCACCAAGCGTGAGGATGTGGAGCGCGGCCAGGTCCTGGCCAAGCCCAAGAGCATCAACCCGCACACCCACTTCGAGGCTGAAGTGTACATTCTGTCCAAGGAAGAAGGTGGGCGTCACACCCCGTTCTTCAATGGTTACCGTCCGCAGTTCTACTTCCGTACCACCGACGTCACGGGTGCCTGCACCCTGCCGGAAGGCATTGAGATGGTGATGCCGGGGGATAACGTGAAGATGGTGATCAAGCTGATCAACCCGATTGCCATGGAAGAGGGCCTGCGTTTCGCCATCCGCGAGGGTGGCCGTACCGTCGGCGCCGGCGTGGTCGCCAAGATCCTCGAGTAGATCAATGAATAACCAAAGAATCCGCATACGCCTGAAAGCTTTCGATCACCGTTTGATCGATCAGTCGGCGCGCGAAATCGTCGATACCGCCAAGCGCACCGGCGCCCAGGTACGCGGCCCCGTCCCACTGCCCTCCAAAAAGGAGCGCTGGACTGTGCTGGTCTCCCCCCACGTCAATAAGGATGCACGGGACCAATACGAGCTGCGCACCCATAAGCGTCTGATGGACATTGTCGATCCTACCGACAAAACCGTCGATGCGCTGATGAAACTGGATCTGGCGGCGGGCGTCGACGTCCAGATCAAGCTGAGCTGAGGGCGGAATCATGACGATTGGAGTGATCGGGCGTAAGGCCGGCATGACCCGCATCTTCACCGAGGCCGGGGAAAACATCCCGGTGACGGTGGTCGAGGTCCCCCCGAACCGGGTGAGCCAGGTAAAGACAACGGACACCGACGGCTACCGTGCCGTGCAGGTTGCCTTCGGTACCCGCCGGGCGTCGCGTGTGACCAAGCCGATGGCTGGCCATTATGCGAAGGCCGGCGTTGAGGCCGGGGAGTGCCTGGGTGAGTTCCGCCTGGAAGGTGACGAGGGCGCCGACTTTGAGGTCGGGCAAGAGATCTCGGTCGGGATCTTCGCGCCGGGGCAGATGGTCGATGTGCGTGGCGTGACTAAGGGTGCCGGCTTCGCCGGCGGCGTGAAGCGACACCACTTCCGTACCCAGGACGCGACCCACGGCAACTCGGTCTCCCACCGGGCACCGGGTTCCATCGGTCAGAACCAGTCTCCGGGCCGGGTCTGGAAAGGCAAGAAGATGGCCGGCCATTTGGGCGCCGTGACCCGTTGCCAACAGAGCCTGGAGGTCGTGCGGGTCGACGCTGAGCGTAACCTGCTGCTGATCCGGGGCGGTGTGCCCGGTCCCACCGGCGGTCGCCTGGTTGTGGTGCCGTCCGTGAAGTACAAGAACAAGAGCAAATAGTCATGGATCTCGCGATTCGCACTGACGCTGGCGGTGCCAGCAGTGTCCAGGTTTCGGACGCCGTCTTCGGCGCCGAACTGAAGACCGGGCTGATTCATCAGGTCGTCACGGCCTATATGGCCGGGGGCCGCTCCGGCACCAAGAAGCAGAAGACCCGTGCCGAAGTCTCTGGCGGCGGGCAAAAGCCCTGGCGCCAGAAGGGCACCGGGCGCGCCCGCGCCGGTACCTCCCGCGGCCCTCTGTGGCGCCACGGCGGTGTGACCTTCGCGGCCCGTCCGCGGGATTACACCCAAAAGGTCAACCGCAAGATGTACCGCGGTGCCGTGTGCTCGATCCTGTCGGAGCTGGCACGTGCCGAGCGTCTGATTGTGGTCAATGAGTTTGCGGTGCAGGCGCCCAAGACCAAGGAACTGCTCGGGCATCTGAAAGGGTTGGGGGTCAGCGATTGTCTGATCATCACCGACGAGCTGGAAGAAAATCTTTATCTGGCCGCCCGTAATCTCCCCGGGGTGGACGTGATGTCCGCCCAGGAAGTGGACCCGGTGAGTCTGATGGCCTTTGAGACCGTGGTGGCGACCCAAGCGGCCATCCGCAAGCTGGAGGAGCGCCTGTCATGAATCTTAATGCCGGCCAAAACAAAGAACGGCTGATGAAGGTTCTGCTCGGACCCCTGCAGTCGGAAAAGACTACCCTGATCGGTGAGTCCGGTCAGTACGCCTTCCGCGTCGTCAGTGATGCCCATAAGCGCGAGATCGGTCGCGCCGTCGCACTGATGTTCGAGGTCGAGGTGGCTGGCGTCCAGGTGCTGAACGTCAAGGGTAAAGAGAAGCGCGTGGGCAAGCGCATCGGCCAGCGTCAGGACTGGCGCAAGGCCTATGTGCGGCTCAAGCCTGGCCACACGATCGATTTCGGCGTCGGCGCCTGAGCCCGGCCCTACTCAGCGGATCAAACCCGGATCACACCCGGACTTAGCGGATAGACGAACATGCCAATCGTAACGTCCAAACCGACCTCTCCCGGACGCCGTTTCGTCGTCAGGGTGGTGTCACCGGACCTGCACAAGGGCGCTCCTTACCACCCGTTGGTGGAGAAGCAGACCCGCCACGGCGGTCGCAACAACCTGGGCCGCATTACCGTGCGTCATCAGGGCGGTGGCCATAAGCAGCATTACCGGATCGTCGACTTCAAGCGCAACAAGGACGGCGTTCCCGCCGTTGTTGAGCGGTTGGAATATGATCCTAACCGCAGTGCCCACCTGGCACTGCTGAAGTATGCCGACGGTGAGCGTCGCTACATCATCGCGGCCAAGGGCCTGAAGACCGGCAGCAAGGTGCAGTCCGGGGAAGGCTCCCCGATCAGCGTCGGTAATTGCATGCCCCTGCGCTATGTCCCGATCGGTGCCCAGGTGCACTGCATCGAGATGCGGCCCGGCAAGGGTGCGCAGTTGGCCCGCTCGGCCGGCGCCTCCGCCCAGTTGGTGGCCCGTGAGGGCGAGTATGCGACGCTGCGTCTGCGCAGTGGCGAGATGCGCAAGGTTCATACCGATTGCCGCGCGGCGATCGGTGAGGTGGGCAACGCGGAGAATAATCTCCGCAAGCTCGGCAAGGCCGGTGCAACCCGTTGGCGCGGTGTCCGCCCGACGGTCCGTGGTGTCGTGATGAACCCGGTCGATCACCCCCATGGCGGTGGTGAAGGTCGTACCTCTGGTGGCCGTCATCCGGTAACCCCTTGGGGTGTCCCGACGAAGGGCTACAAGACGCGTAAGAACAAGCGGACGGACGGCATGATTGTGCGCCGTCGCGGCCGTAAGTAAACCCGCAGTTAAGCAAGACGAGGTTGCATAAGTGCCACGTTCAGTTAGAAAGGGACCCTTTATCGACCATCATTTGGCGAAAAAGGTCGCAGAGGCGGTCGCGCAAAACAGTAAGCGCCCCATCAAGACCTGGTCACGCCGCTCGATGGTGTTGCCGGAGATGGTGGGTTTGACCATCGCGGTCCACAACGGACGTTTGCACATTCCCGTGCTCGTCAACGAAAACATGATCGGCCACAAGCTCGGCGAATTCGCGCTCACCCGGACCTACCGGGGTCACGCCGCCGACAAGAAGGCGAAGAAGAAGTAGCCGGAGTGACTGAGATGCGAGCCGAAGCAAAATTGAAATACGCCCGAATATCCGCGCAAAAGGCGCGGCTGG
>CAILVI010000004.1 GCA_903837595.1 uncultured Thiodictyon sp. | reverse complement strand
GTGTCCCTCCGGCAAGGCTGCATGAAATCGCGTCCCTGGCCCGGTAGCGTAGGAGCCCCGTTTTTGGTGATCCGGAGGCTCTACGATGTCACTGTCACTCCCCGCCGCGGCCGATCTAGCGCAGACGGCCGCGGCCTTTGCCCACTGGCGTAGCACCACGTCGGCGGGCGCGCGCATTCCCGAGGAACTGTGGTCGCGGGCGGTTGAACTGGCCGCCCGCCATGGGGTGAGCAAGGTCGCCACGACGCTGCGGCTGGACTACGCCGGTTTGAAGCGGCGGCTGACGGCGCGGACAGCGCCCCCGCCGGTGCCCTGCGCGACGCCGCCGGCCTTTGTGGAAATGATGCTGGGCTTACCACCGTCGGGGCCGGGCTGCGTGCTGACCCTGTCCGACGCCCGTGGTCGTTCGTTGCGCATCGAGTGGACCGGGACGGCGACCGGGGAGGTCGCGACGGTGGCGCGCAGCCTGTGGGAGGCGGCGCCATGCTGGCCCTGACCCCGCAGTTGCGCGTGTTGGTCGCGACGGCCCCGGTGGACTTCCGCCAAGGCATTGATGGTCTCGCCCGGCGGGTGCGTCAGGTGTTGGCGGACGAGCCCATGAGCGGAGCGCTCTTCGTCTTTCGTAACCGGCGGGGTAGCGCCATCAAATTGTTGGTCTACGATGGCCAGGGCTTCTGGCTGTGTCAGAAGCGCCTGTCCGCGGGCCGCTTTGGGTACTGGCCGAGCGGGCCGCCGGGGCAGGTGCTGGCCCCCCAGGAACTGGCAGTATTGCTTGCCGGCGGGGATTGGCGCGCGGCGGCAGGGGCACCGGTATGGCGGGCGCTGACGCCGCCGGGCGGTGACACGGTGGCACACAGTACGCTATAACAGCATCCATGAGCACGCTGATCCAGCCCCGCCGGCACGTCGTGGCATGAGTCGACGCAAGAACCAACGCACCCCGCGGATGTCGGTCCCGATCGCGCGACTCGATGCCATTGTCGAGCGCACCCGCACCGAACCGTTACCCGCGCACGACCACGCCACCCTCAAGGCGGCGGTGGACACCTTGGCGCGCCTGACCGAGGAGCTGGAGACCACGACGACCACCCTGGAGCGGGTGCGCCGGCTGATCTTCGGACCCCGCACCGAGCGCACGGACACGGTCCTGGGCAAGGACCAGCCAGCGCCGACCGACGCTGCGGCGCCGCCCGCCGACGCCGCAGCACCTGGCGCCACCGACGGCGATGCCACGCTGCCGCCCCACAAAAAGACGCGCCGCGGCCATGGCCGCAACGGCGCGGACCAGTATCCCCGCGCCCCGCGCATCTCGGTCATCCACGCCAGCTTGAAGCAGGGCGACCCCTGTCCCGAACCCGATTGCACCGGCCGGGTCTCTGTCCAGCGCCAGGATCCGGCGGTCCTGGTGCGCGTCACCGGGGTGGCGCCCCTGCAGGCGCAGGTCTACACCCTGCAGCGGCTGCGCTGTGGGCTGTGCGGCACGGTGTTCACGGCCGCCCCCCCAGCGGGCATTGGCACGGCGAAATACGACGAGACGGCCGCCGCCATGATCGGGCTGCTGAAATACGGCTGTGGCCTGCCGTTTCAGCGCATCCAGTGCCTGGAGCAGGCGCTGGCCATCCCGCTGCCGACCACCACCCAATGGGATGTGGTCGCGGCCGCCGCGCCCTGCCTTGCCCCCGCGGTGGAGGAACTGGCCCAGCAGGCGGCGCAGGGCACGGTGCTCTACAACGATGACACCACCATGCGCATCCTCAAATTCACCGCCGAGGCGCGCGCCGAGGCGCTGCCCCCGGGGGCCGACGCTGAGCGCACCGGGGTGTTCACCTGCGCGGTGGTGGCCGAGACCATCAACGGCCCGATCGCCCTGTTCAAAACCGGACCCTGCCATGCCGGGGAGCATCTGGCGGAGATCCTCGCACAGCGCCACGACCCCGCGCCCCCGATCCAGATGTCCGATGCCCTGGCGCGCAATACCCCGGGGGCGCATCCCACCCAGGCCGCGTCCTGTATCCCCCATGGGCGGCGCAAGTTCGTTGAGGTCCATGACGCCTTTCCGGATGAGGTCGCCTTCGTGCTGGAAACCCTGCGACCCGTGTTCCACACCGACCAGCAGGCTCAGCAACAGGGGCTCGGCCCACACGCGCGCCTACGGCTTCACCAACAGGAGAGCGCCCCGCGGATGAAGGCGCTCCACGACTGGATGCTCAAGCAGTTCGAGACGCACGCCGTGGAGCCCAACTCTGGGCTCGGGCAGGCGATCCGCTACTTGCAGAATCATTGGGAGAAGCTGACGCTGTTCCTGCGCGTGCCCGGCGCACCGCTGAGCAACAACATCTGCGAGCGGGCGCTGAAGAAGAGCATCCTGCATCAGAAAAATTCGCTGTTTTATCGCACCTTGAACGGTGCCAAGGTCGGCGACCTGTTCATGAGTCTGATCCATACCGCGGAACTCCACCAGGTGGCACCGTTTGATTACCTGGTCGCCCTGCAGCGCCACGCCGCCGCGGTGGCACTCGACCCGCCGGCCTGGATGCCCTGGAATTACACCACGGCGCTGGCGCGCCTCGCCGCCGAACCCGCGCCGGACTGATCCCGCTTCGGATGAGGGCCGCCCGTGCGGGCGGCCTCCCTTCACACCGTCGCACCACCAACGTCCCGACCAGCATCGGCGGGGCGCGGCTGGCTTGTGATCGGGTAGGCAACGGCGCCAGACGCTGCCGGCTTGGTGTCGCCTGCCCGCCCGGCCAGCGACAACATCGCCCCTCCCGTTCGCCAAGGACGCGGGGCTCCCACGCTACCGGAACCGCATTCGGAATTCATGCAGGCTTGCCGGAAGGACACGACATTTCGATCCCGGTCGCCGACAGGATGATCAACACCAACAGGAAGATCAGTGCCGCAACGAAATAGACACCGCGGCTCTCACGTACAAAACTGATCATCGATCGCAGTTGCACAACGCTCACTGTCATTATCCTCAATAAAGTGAATCAATCCGCTCCGACTGGTCATCGCGATGCGGCATCCAGGCGGCAGGCAGGTCACGCGCCCCGAGCAGGTGCACCCGAAACGGCAAATCGCTATCCTCGAGATCCGCCCGCAAGGTCGCGAGCACCAGATCTGGCAAGGGTTCCGCGCCCATCACCACCAGATCCAGGTCCGAATAGCGCCAGCCCCGTCCGTTCACTCGCGGGCCGAAGGTTCGGACCTCGCGGTTCGCGATATACCGTGCAAGCAGCGCACGGCCGACCGTCGTGCTTATCCAGGTGCCTCAGTGGGCTGGTAGATGGCCTTTGCCTGCGTGGCCTTCTTGCTGGGTGGCTCATCCCACCAGCCGCTGGTCTGCCAGCGTGTGCGGATGTCCGCCAATGCCTGTTCCTTGAGGTCGGCATCTGGGATGGCCTGCCATTGTTGGGCCAGCCCGATACTGCGCAGGGTATCACCCTCGGGTGCCCTATTCTGCTGCATGAGCTTGGTTAGGGCGTCATCTACCCATTGGCAGCGTGTGCCGTCACCCCCGCCTGTGCCGTCGCCTCCAGCGGCGGTACTTGACGCACCGTCGCGGAAGTAGCCATAGCCCGCGCGGCGCTTAGCGCCAAGACCCGACTGAGTGAGGGTGGCGACGAGCATCTGCTCGGCCAGGTGCATCCAGCCCAGGGGCCCCTCGATAGCGAACAGAAAGGCACCGCGGACCGCGATCTGGGCGTTGGGGATGGGGCTGTCAAGATCGCTCGCCGGCGCCTCGCCTTCACTCCCGTAATACTCCAGGTGGTGCGTGGTGACCACCTCCTGGACCATCGGGGTGGGAGCGGAACCTGGTATCCACCAGGCATCGTGGAAGGTGAATACGCCCGCGAGTCCATCGGGGTGCTCGCCGCCGGGTTGCGGTTCGCTACCGAAGAGCTGATTGCAGACCGCTGAATGTGCCTGGCCGAATTCGGTCCCGCGGACGAAGGCGTTCACCGCACCCTTGACGCTCGACCCCATCAAATAGGGCACACCGTAGCTGTGGGAGATGGCGCAGCCGGTTTCGAGCATACCTCCCGCGGTGAGGCCGATGAACAGACGCGATTCGAGGTCAAGTCGTTTCGCGCAAAACCGCAGCCGATCACTCGTAATCGTGGACCAGCGGTTGAAGGCATTGACGTAGAAAGTGCCGGCCGGAATGGCGCAGATGTGCTTGATGTGCTGGGTCTTGCGCTCGCGTCCCTCATCGGTGGCGTCGTCGTACGCCTCGTAACCACGCTGGATGAGGAGCCCGGGGTGGGCATCCCGGGCGGCACGGTAGAGTGGCTTCAGCGCGGTGCGTATCAGTTGGGTCATCCGTGCGTCCCCCTGTCGTTATCCGTGTCGTCCTCCGCGGTGTTGTCTCCTGTCGCGCTGAGCCCCAGCACCCCTTGGACATAGCGCTTCTTATGGGCCGAGATGCATACAGCCATACGGGGTCTAGGGGTCAACTCACGAAACGGACAAGGTTGTACGGTCAGGACGCTACCTTTCGCACTGGCGAGGACTTACGTACGGCCGGGCCTCTCGACGGAGCCCAAGGACGGTGCTCGAAACGCGGCATGCCGACTAACTGATACGCGAACCGTTTTCGCGAAGAGACCTCCCCCAGGCCAGCACTTGCGCGGCGTCAATTCTCACGATGGCCACTCGAAAACCAATGTTTGCGAGAAGATCGCCGGCTACAGATGCGCGCCGGGTCTTACCGTCCGTGAAAAATAATACATAGTATTTGCACTCCCGCGTTGTGTGACTTAGGCTTCCGGATGAGTCCATCCGGATCCTCCATGGTGGTGTGCTTGGCGGCTCGCCACGCGGATTGACCTGGTGGACTTCTGAAATGGCAAACGTCGACTGACTCCCAGGCAGATCGGGGGGTTTCTCATCATAATTAGGGTTTCCCGCGTCGGCGGGGGGATACAACGATGCAGATCACCGGGATGCTTTGGGGGGCGAAGCTCCTTGATTATGTTGACTATCCAACCGCGGAGGTGCTGGGTCCGGACGCGACCGGCACGCAGGTCAAGGACCTGATCGACCGCTGGGGCAGTGTGCTGATCAAGCCTATCTTTAAGGGTGGCATCGGCAAAAAGGGCAAGTCCGGGTTGATTGGGCGGGCGACCGACCTGGCCACGGCCATGCGCGAGAAGGAGCGGCTGTTCTTCGTCGAGCACCGGGTCGGCAATCAAGTGGCCAAGGCCGAGGGCGTCACCTTCGAGGGTGCGGTCCCGGCCGAGCACGAGATCTATGTGTCGATCGCGGACGCGACCCGCTACCGTGCTCCGACGCTGACCATCACCCACCACGGCGGCGTCGACATCGAAGACCTGGCGCCCAACCAGATCGCGGCCATCCCGTTCGACGCCCTGACCGGCTTTAAGGGGTTCATCGTCGCCAATGCACTGGACAGCATCGACGCGCCGCGCGAGATCATCAGCCCGCTGGTGCAGCACCTGCCGAAGCTGTGGGACCTCTTCAACAACTACGGCATGAGTATGCTGGAGCTCAATCCGATCCGCATGATGCCGAACGGTCAGGGGCGGTTGAGCCCCGTCGCCTGCGACTTCAAATGCGCCTTCGACGGCGACGACCCGACCTGGCATCGGCTGAATCTGCCCGACAACCTGGAATCCGCGAGCTACTCTGGCTTTGAGATCGAGGTCAACGCGCTGCGGACCTACCAGGGCCAGTCGGACGTGTTCGTGATCAACGACCAGGGCACCATCACGGCCATGACCTTCGGTGGCGGTGCCAACGCGCTGGTCACCGAGCTGCTAGGAGAGGCGGGCAACATCTCCTCGGACTTCGGTGGCAACCCGCCGTACGAGAAGATGTACGACATCAGCCGCATCGTTTACAAGCACTGGCTCGCGCAGAGCAACGTGCTGTTCATCATCGGCGGCAAGGCCAACAACACGGACATCTACACCACCTTCCGGGCCATGGCCGATGCCTTGCGGGACTATTTCAACACCCACGGCCGGCGGCCACTGTTCGTCGTCGTCGGGCGCGGCGGGCCGAACCTGATCCGCGGCATGGCCTATCTCAAGGACACCCTCGACGGGCTCGGGCTGCCGTATCGGATGTTCGGCCACGACTCGGCCATGAGCGGCGTGGTCAATTACGCCCGCGACATCGACGCCTGGATGCGCACTGGGGGCCGCGCCGAGATCGCCCGCCAGATGGGCCTCTCAATTAACGAGTCAGCAATAGGCTAAACCACTAACGCGGCCCTGTCGTTGTCGTTGTCGTAGTCGGAATCGGATAAGCGATTCCTTCGGGCATGAGCAGCCCGACATTTTTCGGGTTTCGATGCCCTTGCGACAACGATTACGACAACGACAACGATTGTGTCAGTGATTAACCTGTTCTTGACGCGTTACTAACCACACGCCCGACCAACCCGCCCGCAGCACGAGATTCACTATGTCTGCCAACGACGCCCACTTCCTCGGCGCCATGCGCCGCCAGGGTATCCCCGAGTTCCCCCATTTTTTCGTCGGCAACGGCAACCTGGCCCAGTTCGCCACCCGCGACGACCGGGTGTGCGTGCTGAACATCCTCGGCAACGAGAGCCGCACGGTGACCCCGATCAGCCATACCTACTCCGGCGGCAACGTGGTCTGCGGCGTGCAGCCCGGGCGGTCCGGCTCAGTGCTGAAGACCGAGCTCAACGACATCCCGGTTTACAATACGGTCGCCGAGGCCCTGGAGGCCGGTCACCGTTTTAATGTCGCGGTCGTCTATGTCCCACCGGCCGGGGTCAAAGACGCGGTCATCGAGGCCGTGCGCGTCAACCCCGTGCTCACGCGCGTGGTGATCCTGACCGAGAAGGTACCGCTCAGCGATGCCCGGATCATTCGCCAGTACTGTCAGCTCCAGGGTGTCGACGTCTTCGGCGGCAACTGTCTCGGCATCGCCGACGCCCACCACCATGTGCGCATCGGCGGCGCGCTGGGCGGCACCCATCCGGCCGAGTCGCTGGTGCCGGGCACGGTCGCCATCTATTCCAACTCCGGCAACTTCACCACCACGATCGCCGTCTACCTGCTGACCGCCGGCTGGGGGACCACCGTATCGCTGTCGTCCGGCAAGGACGTCTATATCCACTTCGCGGCGGCCGAGTTCACCAACGCCTTCCACAACGACCGCCGCAGCCATGCCGCCGTGATGTACATCGAGCCCGGCGGCTACTACGAACGGGACCTGGTGTTTGAGAAACCGGTCATCGCCTGCGTGGTCGGGCGCTGGAAAGACCGGTTGACCAAGGCCTGCGGCCACGCCGGTGCGATCGCCGGCAGCGGCGACAATGCCGCCGCCAAGGAACGCTGGTTCATGGAAAAGCTCGGCGTCGCTGCCGTGTATACCGCTGACCACCCGGTCTTCTCGGCCAAGGGTGCGGTCGTCACCAACATCGCCGACATTCCGTCGGCCATGACCGCCGTCATGGCATTGAATCGCCGCCAACCGGACTTCGCGCCGATCGGCGACCTCTCGATGAAATGCTGGTTCGCCGATGACACCGGACTCGCGCTGCCGGCGGCGCTCGACGTCAAGGCGGTGCCGGCCGTCGAGCCCTACAAGGAGCAGATCGAGGCGGTCAACCGCCAGGTCGGCGTGATCCCGCCGCGGGAGGTCATGAAGGACGCCTCCGGGGCCTCCATGATGGACCCCCAGACGCAGATCACGCGCTTGCACGGCGCCAGCATCCTGGACCTGGCGACCCGCTCCTACGAGGAGAACCTGGTCCTGGCCTTGGTGCGCGAGTACCCCGACGACACCGGTCGCGCGCTCGCCAATGTCGTGCTGAACGCCTATGTCGATCTGCACGGCACGCCGCTGCTGGCCGCGGCGCACGCCGCCCGCGCGGCCGGCAGCAGCCCGAACACGGCGCTGTGCGCAGCGGTCGCGCTGCTCGGGCCGAACCTGGTGGAAGGTGCCCGGACGGCCGTGCTGACGCTGCTTGAAGTCTTTCGGCAATCGGGCATCACGGACCTGACCGATCCGAACGTCGCCATCGATGCCCGCATCGCCGCCACGACCGCGGAGCAGGCCGGCACCCTGCTCGCCGCCGAGCCGGACCCCTTGGCCGCGGCGATGCTCGCCGGTGCGCAGGCCCGCGGCGCGCTCGAGACCGCCATCCTGCGCTACCTGATCGACCTGGCCGCCGCCCAGGACCGCCACCCGAGCGCGGACGCCGTACTCGCCGCCATCTGCCTGCACCTCGCCTGGCGGCCGCTGCTGCACAAGCGGATCTCGGTGACGACCCTGGCCAACCTGCCCTGGCACCTGCGCGTCGCGGCGACGATGGTCGGCGCATCCGTGAACCCGGACCGCCAGACCGCGGACAGCTTCGGCGGCGTCCCGGTGCGCTCCCTGATCGACGACTGGAGCTTCACCGAGACCGCCTACCTCGCCCTGCTGGCGCACCGGCCCGATGCCGATGGGCGCTTTGCCTTCTCGGTGCTGCTCGGGCTCACCGCCTCGAACGGCCCAGGCACCATCTCGGCCCAGGGCGCCAAGGGCGGGGTCAGCGCGGACGGGCCGGAGATGCCCGAGCGGGTCCAGGTCAACAAGGGCTATCTCGGCTTCCTGAGCCACACCGGCTTTGCCCACGGCGGCAACGGCTTCGAGGCCATGCAGTTCCTGATCGAGCGCTTCAGCGGGCGCAACCTCGCCGATCCCGGCGATCCGAATCATGGCCTGGACCTGGTCCGTATCGCCGCCGACTATGCCGTCGACTTCAAGCTCAACAAGGCCAAGGCCAAGGCCGTCGGCAACCTGTCCTACGCCAAGATCCCGTGCGTCAACCACCCCATCTTCAAAGGCAAGGAGATCAATCTGGACCCCCGTGAAGTCTATGTCCGGGAGCTCTTCGAGTCGCGCGGCAGCTATAACGTCTTCCACGAGTTCTACCACGAGCTGGTCCATGCCCTGGCCAGCTACGGCGTCAGCAGCAACGTCTATTGCGTCAACATCGACGCAGTCATCGCCGTGATCCTTCTGAAGATCCTGTGGCGGCCCTACGTCGCCGGGGAGGTCGACGCGGGCTTCCTCGAATACGGCGCCTTCACCACCTTCCTCTACGGCCGCACCATCGGCACGGCCGCCGAGATCGAGGATCACGCCACCCGCGGTCGTAATATGGATACGCGCACGGCGGCGAGTCAGTGCCGGTTCGTCGCCTGAGAGGCCATCCGAGCCGGGGCGGCCGGGCGCGGCACGCGGGGGCCTTGATCATTATTCCGGCCCCCCCGCGAACATTGTCGCGGCCTGGGGGCCACTCCTACCCGCGTAGTCGTAGCCTGGATGGAGCGCAGCGGAATCCAGGTCTCCGCTGCAACCAACTGATTCATCGTGTATCTGCGAGGCTGCCCCCAGATTCCGCTGCGCTCCATCCGGGCTACATCGGGCACGCTCCGAATGCTTTCACAATCTCGGGAGCAGTGTCACGAGGGAGGGTGCGCCACACGCACTTTGATCAACATACACGGCTACCAGAAGGTCTGGAGTTCGAAGGCGCGATACTCGTCGAAGGCGGCGTCTTTGGTCATCAGGACCAGCCGACGCTGGATCGCCTGCCAGATCAGCATCCGGTCGAACGGGTCCTTGTGAGCGATGCGCGGCAGGCGATGGAAGCTGGCGGCCTCGTCCGGCGCCAGCGCCAACAACCTGTATCCCATGTCTTCCGCGATCTCCGGCAAGGCGTCGGGCAGGCAACCCGTGAGGGTCAGCTTGCCGATGCCCGCCTTCAGCGAGATCTCCCAGAAACTGACGCTGCTCACGTAGACCGGATTCTCGGCGTTCGCGAGTAGCGCCTGAGCGGCCCGGCTGAGCCGCTCGGGCGTGAACACGCTCCACAGGAAGCTGTGGGTATCCAGCAGGTAGCCGGTCATAGGCACAACAGGTCCTCGTCGGTGACTGCGAAGTCCTCGGCGATGTGGCAGGTCGCCTGTCCCCGCATGAGCCCGAGTGGGCGGACGGGAGGCGCGACCCGGGGTTGCGCGCGCGCACGCAGGAACAGGATGAAGTCCAGGGCCTCCTGGACCTGCTCCGGGGGCAGGCGACTGAGTTCGTCGAGGGCCTGGGTCTCAATGGCGGTTCTGGTCATGGCAAGGCGCTCCGGGGGTGAGGACGCTTAGGCCCATTATATGGCCAACTTGGCGATAGATGGGGGAGCCGCGCCGGCCGGGCGCGGCGGGCGCGGGCTACCCGCTGAAGCGTCGGCCTCCGGGTTGCGTCGGGGCTGGGCGGGTTTGGGCGGGGGCCTTGATCATTATTCCTGCCCCCCGCGAACATTCGTCGCGGCCTGAGGGCCGCTCCTACCCGCGTAGGAGCGGCCCCCAGGCCGCGACGGGTTGCCCCAAGCGCAGTTCTAGCCGAAGCGATGACCAAGGCCGCGAAACCCATCCGCCCCGCCGCGCAGGACCGGTAGCGCGAAGAGACGGCCCAAGCATTCGGTGCAGGCTGGGGTGACGAAAGAACCCCAGCGTTAGCCGCCGCGCAACTGCGGGATGCTGGGCCTCCTGCGTCGGCCAACCCACGCGCTTGTCGGCGCCCAATGCCAGGAAGCGGTGACACCAATCCACAAGGAGTTGCAAAGCGTCAACCGTTTGGCGAAACTCCCAGTCGGCAAGTTGCCCTTGGCTCGACAGGTTTTGGCGGTAGCCGGTCACCTGCCCGGCCGTCAGCCGGGACGGGACTCCGGGCGTAGCGCCTTCAGGAACGCCACGGCCCGGAGCAGGTAACAGGGCCGCATCTTCTCGGGTACGCTGCGGAGCATCAGTCGATCCAGGTAGCGGTCCCAGTTGGATGGGGTGCCGTCTTGGCGGCGGGGGGTGGCGGGGGTGGTGGCGATGGGCAGGTGCGAGGATGCTTGGGTACTAGACTTGATTCAGTCAAGTACATTAGTATCCTCGTACAATCTAGCCCACAAGCGGCCCGCGCGAGCCCAGGCCGGGTGCGGCCC
>CAILVI010000003.1 GCA_903837595.1 uncultured Thiodictyon sp. | reverse complement strand
GGGCTGACGGGCGCAATCCCGTCAGCCCGACCCGATCAAAGTACAAACGACTAATAGCCCAGGTAGGGCGGAACGCCGCAGGCGGTTCCGCCTTTTGGCTGCGGGGTTCCTCGATGGTGCTGCCGCGTTGCGCCATGATGGCTGGATCCGTTATGGCGGGTCGCTGTGCGGTCATCGGCGGAACCGCCTGCGGCGTTCCGCCCTACGGTCACTGACTGGCCTTATTCGACCTTTCCACGGTTGGTCGCTGCCGGCCTCTACCCGCCGGATTGGGGCCTTGCCGACCTGGATGATCTACCGGCTGGGGCGGTTCCCCCATGATGTCGCAATGATCGCTGGCGGTTTCATGGCGGATCGCCCTGCGGGCATCCGCTCTACAAACGACGAATAACAACGAGCTTGAGGATCTGGGAGATGAAGGCAAGCCTGCTGACGACGGCCGGATGCATGCTGATGGCCCTGTTGACGCCCGGCACCGCGCGCGCCGCGGAGCAAGTCATCACCCCGGTTCCGCTCCAACGTGCCGCGGCCCCGAACCAGTCGGTCTCCTTCATAGTGGGCTATGACACCGCCAACCCCTGTTCGGACCAACTCACCGGCCTTGGCCTGCGCATCCATTGGGACTCCAGCCGCCTTGCATTCACGAGCCTCAGCGGCGTGCTGCCGACGGCCTTGGTCGCCCAGGGGCCGGTGGAGAACGACACCGCCAACGCGGATGCCGACGCCCTCACCGACAAGTTCGTCCAGGTGGCCTGGGCCGACGTCGACGCCGCCTGGCCCGGCGGTGGATGCACCACAGCCAACCTCGTCACAGTCAATTTCAGTACCTTGACTGGGTACACCGGCGCGACGCCGATCCGCTTTAGCGCCAGTTCGACCGCCGCCGGATACGATTTCAGTTCAGTCCCCGCCGTGGTCACGTTGGCAACCTACCCCATCACGGCCAGAGCCAACCCGGTGGCCGGCGGGACGGTGAGCTGCGCGCCTGGCTCGGTGTACTACGACGGCACCAGCAACTGCACCGCTACGGCCAACGCCGGCTATACCTTCCTGGGGTGGGGCGGCGACTGCACCGGTGCCAGTTGCACACTGGAGCACGTCACTGCGGCCAAGAGGGTGACGGCCAACTTCGGTTTCAACCAGGCAGGGCTTGCGGAAGACTATGTCTTCACCAGCTTCGACTTGCCTGACCAGACATACTCATTCATGGGTATCAACGATCATGGACAGGTGACTGGAACGTACAGTGCACAGGGCCGAACTTATTCTTTTTTGTTCAGTAATGGCGTCTACACCACGCTCCCCGATCCTGATGTGCCTGGAACCACTAATGTATGGGCCACGGGTATCAACGACAGCGGGGATGTGGTGGGTTACTTTACCAGCGATTTGGGAACCCAAGGCTTCAGATATCACAACGGTATTACTAGCGTTTTTAGCGATGCCATATACAATTTTGCCTGGTCTAGGGTCACTGGTATTAACGACGGCGGGCAGCTGGTCGGGTGGTTTTTGGACTGGATGGACGCGAACACCGGCACCGAGCAGGGCTTCATCGAAAGCGGTGGTGTCATCACCATTATGCCCGCTCCTTCGCCGACATTGATCTATAATCATCCCACCGGGATTAACAATAAAGGTGAGGTGGTAGGGTCATATGAGGCCGACTTCGGCAGTTCTTATTTTGGCTACCTCTGGAGCAGTGACAGAGGCTACAATACGACATTATTCCCCACCATGAGTGATGGAGTGGGTATTGAAACTGCGACACCCATTGCTATCAATGACAGTGGCCAGGTGTTGCTTTATTATCGCGACGGTTGCTGGACTTTTGTTTATAGAGATGGTCAGCTAACGCCTATTCAACACCCTGATGCCTATTCTGCCGCCAAAAACTGTTCTCATGGAATCAACGATCAGGGGCAGGTCGTAGGGGATTACTTTGATGGCACAACCGTCCGTGGCTTCATTGCTACCCCTAAGCCTAAGACCACTGTCGCGTTGTCTGCCTCCAGCAACACCCCGCAGTATGGCGACAGCGTCACCCTGACCGCGACGGTCGCGCCGGCTGGCACTGGGCCGATGCCCACTGGCGCGATCACTTTCAGGGATGGCGCCGCGGACATCGGTGCCGCTCCCCTGGTAAGCGGCAGCGCGACCCTCAGCACGTCTTTCTGGGGCATGGGGGGACATGCATTTACCGCTTTCTATAGTGGCGGCGCGGCTAATGCCAGCGGTATCAGCCCCGAACTGGCCATCACCGTCGTCAAGGCCAATCAATCCGCTCTGCTGCTCCTGGCGACCCCGGCGATCATCACCAGCGGGGGTAGCAGCACGCTCGACACGACCGGTGGCAATGGTGACGGTGAGGTCAGTTACACCATCGTCGGTGCGACCGGTGCCAACTGCTCAATCAGTGGGGCGATACTTACCGCCACCGGTATTGGGAGTTGCATGATGACCGCGACCAAGGCCGGGGATGCCAACTATAATGCCTCGACTTCTGCGGCCGTCACAGTGACTGTCGTTGCGCCACAGTTTATGCTGAGCGTTTCAAAGCAGGGCGATGGTACCGTCATCAGCGACCCGGCCGGGATCGACTGCGGCAGTGTTTGCCGCTTCAGTTACGACTCGGGCGTAACCGTTAGCCTCACTACCAGTGCCGCGGACGGGTCCACATTTGCCGGCTGGACCCCGGTCAGTTGCAGCGGCGTTGTCGCTTTGACCGCCGATACCATCTGCACCGCCACCTTCAGCCGCAACAGCTACGCCATCATCGCTACCGCCAACCCGGCGATCGGCGGGACGGCGACCTGCACCCCCAGCCCGGTAGACTATGACGGCACCAGCACCTGCACCGCCACGGCCAACGCCGGCTACACCATCGCGGCATGGAGCGGCGACTGCACCGGAGCCGGCACCAGTTGCACCCTGACCAATGTCACCGCGGCCAAAAGCGTGACGGCCAACTTCGGCTTCACCATCGTCACCAGCGTCACACCGGCCGGCACCGGCACGGTGAGTTGCACGCCCAACCCGGTCGCGCCCGGCGGTGCCAGCACCTGCAACGCCCCGGCCGCGGTCAACCCCGGTTATGTCTTCGCTGGTTGGCGCGGGGATTGCGCGGGCCAGGCCGGAACGACCTGCACCTTGAGCAACATCATCGCAGCCAAGGCCGTCGCGGCGACTTATGTCCCGATGGCGGTGGTGCTGCCCAGCCGTGGCGGTTGGCGGGCAGCCCTGGGGCAATGAGCCGGGGGACTAGGAGATCAGCCCGAATGGCATTAAATTTGACTGCGACCGCCTCGAAATCAGGGGGTGGCAGTTGCGCTCTGTGCCCAGAACGCGCCGCTATCAGCGCGGCTGCTGGACGTTCTGGCATCAGGGCCTAAAGTTGGGCCGGGAGGGCCAACAGCAGGAGCGCCTATGCATTGCCCCGAGTCTGCTGGACCCGATCGCCGATGACCAGTTGCTGGCGCCGAAGACCGGTCTGAGCGCGTCGGGTTGGTCCTGCGCAAGGGATTGAGTGGCCCCGGCTGCCAAGCGGCCGGACGCCGGCCCCATCGCGCCCCGCTCTTTCCAACGCATTCTCCATCGCTCCAGCCCCCGTTCTCGTTCCAACGCTCCAGCCTTGGAATACTGTCTTGGCCGCGGAAGCTTCTCGAGTCCATGCGCGATGCCGTAGAGGTGGGTTTGAACTCGTTCCGACGGTGTCCGCTTCCCATTAGAGGTAAGCTAACAATATAGGCCGTAGCTCGCTGTAATAGAGCCCAGGCGAGGCCGGTGTGAGGAAGCAGTGTTTGAACCGTAAGACTTGGCGGCTCACCTTAGGCTTTGGCTTGGGTGAAGTCGTTTTTCCAGGTGTTTAACTACACCGCAGCAGTTCTTGTATTTGTCGATTTTCCAAGGTCGAGCGATTTGCCTATTCTAAGAGCGTAACCTTATCGCCGGCCAACGCCGGCGCCCACCGTTCCCGAACGCCTGATGTCAGACGGCGACAGGGTGATGCTTCAGGGCCGGGGTGCGGGCCAGTTCATGTTTGCTCACTGAGAAAAAGAGTTATAATAATACCTTTTTTCGGCCTTTGCCTTGGGCGGTGGTCGCGGCTGCTGGTTTTGCTCATGGAGAATCGATTATGTCACCTAAATTCTTGCGTGAATGCCGCACGTTGAGCAAACGACTGATGTTGACGCTTGGGATCTTGGTCTGCGCCCATCCTGCAATCTCGAACCCGATCCAAGTCGACTTGTCTGGTGTGGTCAACACGACCGCTGTGCCAGCCCAACCAGTGATCCCGGCTGGGGCACCGGTGCTGGACTCTGCGACCGCCGCAGTGCTGACCTCTTTGACAAGCAACGCGAAGCTGCTGAATCCAACTGCGGTATTGGCTGGCCTTCAGCGGGGCCAACCCGACACCGCGGTGATTGTGACGCTTGGGCCGACCACGGCCGCCAACGCCTTGGCCGCGCAATCTCAGCTCTCCCCGCGGATGCGGAAGCGCTTGAATGGCCATGGGGCACCGACTTATTATGATTTACAGAATCCCGACCTCAGGAATGGTCTGCGCGCGACGGTCACGGCGCGGGTTGATCAGGTCATCGCGCAACTCGCCGTTCCCGGGCTGACCGTTACCCACCGCTTTTCCTATCAGTTCGGCTTTGCCGCCCGGGTCACTCCCGCGGCGCTGGCCCTGCTTGCCGCTCATCCCGCCGTCATTCGGATCGAGCAGGACGCTGAACTGACGGCACACCTCAAACAAGGCATCCCGCTGATGGGTGCCAGCTTGCCCAGATCGACTTACAACGGCAGCGGCGTCAGCATCGCGATCTGCGATAGCGGCATTGACACCTCGCACCCGATGCTCGGCGGTAACGGCACCCGAGGTACTACCCCATTCAATGCCAAAGTCATCGGCGGCTATGATGTCGTCCCCCCTGGGAATCCCGACCCCCGACCGGACAGCGTGTACGGCAATTCGCACGGTACCGCGGTTGCAGGAATCGCCGCCGGTAACCTCGGCACGGCGGGCGACTACATTGGTGGTGTCGCGCCAGCCGCCAAGCTTTACGCGATAAAAATCGCATACGGCACGAGCCTCTCTACCGACACCGCAGCGATGATTGCCGGCTGGGAATGGGCGATCCAGCACCAAAACGATGATCCGGCCAACCCCATTCTCGTCATCAATACCAGTTTCGGTGGCCTGCGTTATTCCACCACCTCCGACTGCGAGAGTTTCCAGCCGGCGATGACGGCCGCCGCCGCCAATGCCGTGGCCGCCGGTATTACCATCTTCGCCTCCTCGGGCAACGACGGCTACTGCGACAGTATGGCCTGGCCGGCCTGTATTTCCTATGTCAACTCGGTCGGCGCGGTCTACGACGCTGACATTGCCCCTGGTAATCGGATGGGGTGGTGTGTCGCCGCGACGTCCTGCGCCAGCCAGCAAGTGTACTTCAAGTGCGATCCAGGTTATTATACCGCTATTGAGGTTACCGCGGCGGACAAGGTTACGGTGTACTCGAATACGGCGTCATTCTTGACGCTGTTGGCACCTTCGCACAATGCTTATACTACGGATATCGTGGGTAGCGGCGGTTCAAGCAGCGGCGATTACGATCCGACGTTCGGCGGTACCTCCGCGGCCTCTCCCTATGCGGCCGGCGCCGCGGCCGTGCTGCAAAGCGCGGCCAAGGACAAGACCGGTGCCTTTCTCACCCCCGACCAGGTTCGGCAGTACCTGACAGCGAATGGCGACGCCATTACCGACACTAAGGTTGCAATGACCACACCGCGGATTAATCTGGCCCGCGCGGTGGACGCATTACCGCCAGCGGCCCCGTCCAATCTCAGCACAACGGTGGCCTCCCCCTCGCAGATCGATCTGAGTTGGACTGATAACAGCACCGACGAGACCGGCTTCAGGATCGAGCGCAAGACCGGCGTGGCCGGACCCTGGGCGGAGATCACCGCGACCGCCGCCAACGCCACCAGCTACCCCGACGCCGGGTTAACGCCCGCCACCGCCTATTACTATCGGGTCAGTGCCTACCACGCGACCGGGACCTCCGGTTACACCAACGAGTCCACCGTCACCACACCGGCTACCACCTATACCCTGACGGTGACTCAGAGCGGCACCGGCAACGGCACCATCGGCGGCGGCGGGACCTTTCCTTACCAGACCTTGGTCACCCCCATCGCCAGTGCAGCGTCCGATTCCGGTTTCGGCGGCTGGGCGCCAGGCAGTTGCGCGACCGCCTTCGCGCTGATCGCCGACACCACCTGCACGGCTACCTTCACCCTCAAGAACTACGCCATTACCACCTCCGCCAGCCCGGCCGGCGGTGGGACGGCCAACTGTACGCCTAACCCGGCGGACTTTGACGGCACCAGCACCTGCCGCGCCACGCCCACCGCCGGCTATACCTTCAGCGCCTGGAGCGGCGACTGCATCGGCGCCAGCTGTGTGTTGAGCAACGTGACTGCGGCCAAGGCGGTCACCGCGACCTTCACGCGCAACAGCTACGCCATCGCCGCCACTGCCAGCCCGGCGGCCGGGGGGACGGCCAGTTGCACGCCCAACCCGGCCGACTACGACGGCACCAGCACCTGCAGCGCCACGCCCACCGCCG
>CAILVI010000002.1 GCA_903837595.1 uncultured Thiodictyon sp. | reverse complement strand
AGATGGCAGCGACCGCGCCCGCATGGATCAACCCGGGCACTATTGCTCGGCAATTTATCTCCGCCCCCTTCAGTCGCAGCATTTTGGATTACCGCACCGTATTAGTTCACGGATTCAGGTTAATATTTGATTTTCCGCTTCGCGCCGGAGGCACAAACGTCTGTACGCGCTAACGAACTTTCCTTGCGTACTGACGCATGTACCGTGCACGCTGACGAACTCCCCGTGCGTGCCGACGAATGTTCCGTGCGCACTAACGAACTTCCCGTGCGTGCTGACGAATGTTCCGTGCGCACTAACGAACTTCCCGTGCGTGCTGACGAATGTTCCGGACGCACTGACGAGACTCCAGGGCGCACTCGCCCTCGTGCCGACACGGCGCCTGGGGACAAGACCAGTCTGCCGCGGGACCTGACCGCCCGCGCCGTCCGCTCGCTACCGCTCGCTCCCTGCGCGGGCAGTCCGGCCCCGCTCCCTGCCTGTCGCTTCCGGCCTGGGCTGGGGACCTAGGACGAGCCGGAAACCGTAGAGCTGGTTGCGGAGGCCGGGAACGAAGTGGGCGCGGCACGCGGAGCGCAGGTCGCGACCGATGTCGAACCAGCTACCGCCGCGCAGCACACGCCTCTCGCCCGAATCGGGGCCGACAGGATCGGTAACCGGACCGCTCGGGTAGTCACCAAACCAGTCCTGACACCACTCCCAAACATTGCCGTGCATCTCGTCCAGGCCCCAGGGGTTGGCCGGCAGGGTGGCCACCTCGACCGTCTCTTTCCGATACAGACCCTTCGTCTCCCCACGGTAGGGATAGTCGCCGTTGTAGTTCGCCTGCGCCGGATCGAGGTCCTCGCCAAAGGAAAAGGAAGTGGTGGTGCCGGCGCGACAGGCATATTCCCATTCCGCCTCGGTCGGCAGGCGCGGTAAGGTCCGGGGCCAGGCCGTTCAGCCGCTTGATGAAAAGCTGTGCATCCCCCCAGCTCACAGATTCAACGGGCCTTTGCTCGCCTTTGAAGTGGCTCGGATTCTCGCCCATCACCGCCTGCCACAGGGCCTGGGTGCAGGCGGTCTCGGCAAGCCGAAGCCGCGGCTGAGGATGACCTCATGGACCAGTTCATCGTCATCTCGGGCGTACTCATCCTTCGGCGAACCCATCAGAAACCGCCCCGGCGGTATCCAGCGGAATTCTGGGCGCACGCCAATGTAGGTCAACCCCTGCCAGAGGCCGCAAGGGTCTTCGCCCCAGTCGCTGGCCCAGGGGGCGGGGAAATGCTCGGGTTGGGGGCCGGGCGGGACGCTCATCGCCAGCCAAGGCCCTTGCTCATCGTGCCCGCCAGCCGCGGCCCGTCCCCAACCGGTCGAGGCTTTAGCCGGTGGCGACGCCCGACGTATCCCAAGGGAATCAGTGGCATCCCCACACCAACCCGGCTAACGGCCATGCCAGCCACCCCAAACGATGAAAGTCCCCGTGGGAGCGGCTTCAGCCGCGACGAACCCACGGCGGCGCCCGGGGTCCAGGACGGGGATATGGAAGAAGCGGTCGTTCATCCTAAAATCCACAGATGAACATAGATTTTCTTTTACTTTTCATGCGCTTATCGCCATTGGCACAATCACCGGAAAGGTGAGTCCCCGGTCAAGAGTAAGTCAATGAATCATCTGTGATAATCTGTGTTCATCTGTGGATAACTGCTCTTTCTAGGTTCATGGGTTTCCACTGGAGTTGATGTCTATCCGCGGCGTCCGGCCAAGGGCCGACCGGGAGCGACGCTTGGGGACCAGATCGGCCCGCGCCTTCCGCTCTCTACCGCTCGCTCCCTGCGCGGACAGTCCGGCCCCGCTCCCTACCTGCCTATTCCTGCCTGGGCTGGGAACCTAGGACCAGCCGGAAACCGGCAAACTGGCGGCGGTTGCCGGGAACGCTGAGGAAGCGGGACGCGGAGCGCAGGTCGCGACCGTCGCGCAACCAGCTACCGCCGCGCCGAACACGCCCCTCGCCCGAAGGAGGGCCGACAGGGTCAGTCAGCGGACCGGCGTGGTACTCACCATACCAGTCCTGACACCACTCCCAGAGGTTACCATGCATCTCATAGAGACCCCAGGGATTGGCGGGCAAGCTGGCCACGTCCACCGTTTGTTCGCGATACAGCCCCTTCGTGTCCCCGCAGTAGGGATAGTTGCCGTTGTAGTTCGCCTGCGCCGGGTCGATGTCCTCCCCGAAGGAGAAGGGGGTGGTGGTCCCGGCACGGCAAGCGTACTCCCATTCGGCCTCGGTCGGCAGCCGCGCGGTAAGCCCCGGCTCCGCGCTGTTCAATCGTTCGAGGAAGCGCTGCACATCGATCCAACTGACCGTGTCCACCGGCCTGCGCTCACCGTTGAAACCGCTCGGGTTATCGCCCATTACCGCCTGCCACAGGGCCTGGGTACAGGCGGTCTCGGCGAGCCAGAAACCGCGGGTGTGGCAGACCTCGTGTTGGCGTTCGTCTTTGAAGCGGTCCTGCTCGTCCGCGGGCGAGCCCATGAGCAAACGGCCGGGGCCGATCCAGCGCAAGCGCTGCGTAATCCCTTTGAGGTCGGCGGCGGCGAAGAGCCCGGCGCCGTCGCGCCCCAGGGTGTGCGCCCAGGCGGGCCGGTCGAAGGGCGCGACGACCAGTTCTTCTTGATCGGTCCACAGCCGCCAGACGGACTCACCCAACGACAAGGCGGCGGCGGCGTCCAGGGCCAAGGCCAGGTGCGGTGAGCCGGGGCGATCCTCGCGGGCCTGGGCGCTGGCCCTGCGGGTCAGCACGCCGTCCGCCACCGGGCTGCCGCTGGTGAACGCCGCCGCGGGCGCCGGCCAGGGCTCGACTTGCAGAGCCTCACCCCGCTGGACCAGCCGCCAGGTCTGGGGCCGCTCGGGACGCTCCAGTGCGTCTTGCGCCCGCTGGAGGTCGAAGCCGGCGGGCAGCACCGCGCCTTGCGTCTCGACCCCCTGGTTGGCCAGCAGCCAGAGTGCAGGGGCTATGGGTCCAGGCGTCGGGGTGGCGGTGGACCCAGGCGGCGAGAAAGCGCGCGTGCTCACCGTCGTCGCAGCCCTGGGCCAGGGCCTGCACCACGCGGTCGAGAAAGGCCTCGGCCGCGGGGTCGGTGCGGCCCTGCATGGCGGCGAAGAGTACGCGCTCTTCCATGCGCTCGGCCTGGCTGGCGCCGGCCGCCTGCTGGGCGCGGATCAGTGCCCAGGCGAGTTCCCGCTGGCCCTCATCGCCGGTGGTGCTGAACGACTCGCGCAGGCGTTCGATCTGTATCGGGTCGCCGGGAAACAGGGCGAAGTCGCCGGCCACGAAGGCGGGGTGGAGCCAGGCAGCGGCCTCGCTGCCGACATCCGCGAACCCCACCGGCAGGCGGTGGCGCAGGTGCCGCAAGAGGGCGGGGCTGATGGCGATGCAGGCGCTGAGCAGGGTCAGCAGGTGCAGCGCCCCGGAGTCGCGGCGGATCGCATCGAGCGGGTCGGGCGGTTCGCTCGGCCAGGGACGGGGGCCGCCCGGCCGGGGCGGCATGGCGGCGGTGCGGTCCAGGACCACCGGGTAGAAGAGCCTGGCCAGGGCCGGGTTCCACCAGCGCGCCGGGCAGGGGGTGAGGACCACCGGTACAAGGCCGCCGGCCGCGAGTCGGCGTCCGAAGGCAACCCAGGCCTGCCGCTGGCACGGGGTGTCCAGGCAACCCAGGTCGCCGGCGATCAGGACTGGGGTGCCGGCGGGGGGTGGGTCATAGGGACGGGGCGGACCCCAGGCGCGGCCGTCCCAGGGCTGCACCGGGCCGGCGGGACCCTCGTCCATGCGCAGGATTTCCAGCCCGGCGGTGCCGCGCAGGCGCGGGAGTTGGTCCTTCAGTGCATTGAAGTCGCCCCAGAAGGGATACAGGCGCTGATGCAGGTCCAGGATGAGCTGGCCGCGGGGCGCCCAGCGCAGACCCTGGAGCCGCGGCAGGCGACGCAGCGGGCGGGCACGGGCGACGGCGGCGACGGCCCTGGGCAGGTCGAGGCGGCGGCGCTCGGCGTGCTCTCCCAGGACGGCGCGCAGGAAGGGCCAGAGGCGCGGCCAGGGGACCAGCGGCGGCGGGGCGGCCAGGGGTTCGACCGGGGTTTCGGGTGGCAGCGGGTCCGGGGGTGGAACCGGCAGCGGCGCGGCCAGGGCGCGGCGCTCGGTCAGGCGGTAGTGGCGGTGGCGGCGGGCGCCGGGGTCTGGCGCAACAGGCGCTGGTGCTGGGCCAACGTTGGCCAGCGCGAAAAATGTCCCGATCAACCCGGAACCTTCGATCATGGGCGATTCCTTGAAGCCCAAACGCTCGGCCAGGCGACGCAAGCGGTCCTCATCCAGGCGATCCGCCCAGCGGATCAGGTCGGCGCGGCCGAGAGCACTCTTGTTCATCGCTCGCGCGACATCCCGGTCAGCCGGCTTACCACCCATGGCACTGGAGTCCGGCGTCCGGCCGGAATGACGGCATTGTGGGTAGGCTGGGTAGGGCGCAGCGAAACCCAGCGATCAACGTCTCACTCAGGCGCGGACGATGGGTTTCGCTGCGCTCAACCCATCCTACGGGGAGGCGTCTTGGCGCCGGCCTTTCCGCGATCATGGATTGCCGGCTCCGCTCTTGTCCAACGCAAACCGGGCAATGCGCATGAAGAGCTTCCGTTGCGCGGCCTCGTCCGGCCCGCGGGCGTTCACCAGTGCACGCAGGATGTCCAGGTATTCGGCCTGACCGGGGGCGGGGCGGCCCAGGTCGCGGGCGCGGGTGCGGTCCTGGATCAGTTGCTCGGCAACCAGGGTGCGGACCGACTCGGTGCAGTCCGCCCCAAAATGCTCGCCGCCGCGCCGCACCAGACAGGCCCGAAGCTCTGCGTGCTCGGTGGGCAACTGGAGCTTGAGCACCATGCAGCGGCGCAGGAAGGCGGCCGGGAGTTCGCGCTCCTCGTTGGTGGTGATGACCACCAGGGGCGGCGGGCAGCCGGGGTGCAGCCCCACCGGTTCGGCCAGCCAGGGCACCGGGAAGGCGCCGTTGCCCAGGGTCTCCATCAGGCTGTTGTGCAGGTCCGCCTCGGCCTTGTCGATCTCGTCGATGAGCAGCACGCGGCCCTGTGCCGGTTGCCAGCCGTCCGGAGCGGCCGGGGGCTGGACTTGCAGAGGCTGTGGTGGGCGGACTGGCGGCGGGCGGACTCCCAGTCGAAGACCCACCAGAGCGGGCCGGGGATCAGGTAGCGGCGGGGGTCGAGCCGTTCCTGGGGCGTGAGCGCCGAGGGCACCGAGGCCAGGACCTGGGCCTCGCCCAGGCGGGCCACCGCGTCGTATTCCCACTGGAGGTCCTGCGCCTCGCTGCGCGAATGCACCACGCTGGAGACAAAGAGCCGGCCCAGGACCTGGGCGGCGGCGCGGGCCAACTGGCTCTTGCCGACCCCGGGCTCACCGCGCACCAGCAACGGTCGCTCCGCGGCCAGGGCGGCGAGCGCGGCGTCGGCGCTGGCCACGTCGAAGAGGTGGACCGAGGGGGGCCAGGTGCCGCAGCGCCGCAACTCAATGCGGGTGTCGATGGGGAGATCGGGAATCATCGCTGAACCTCGTCCGGTTGAGTGAACTGCCCAAGTGCACCGATTTCTTGCAGGCATTCGCGAATGTTGGCCGCAAGCTCACTGGCGGGCAGCAGAAAGATACTCCCCGCCGCGTGTGCTGGCCCACTGATGACGAACAGATGAATCTGCGGGATGCGTTCATGGATCGCCCGCAGGACACTTGGAAAATTAAAGGGATCGTCCCCGCCGCGGCCATCGATCACCAGCCGACGGCGCCGCCCCTTCTCCCTAAGCTGGATGTTCAGGCGGTGAGTCAGTTGCTCGATCTCGTCCGGGTGCAGCCTCGTCGGGGCTGGGCGGCCTTCAATATGTTGATAGATCAGGCGCCAGATGTAATCGACGGCCCGACTAACGTCCAACAGCAGCGGGTTATCGAACGCGAACTCGCCCTTTGGGGCAAGATCGTTCAGGCCGCTTTCCCATCGGCCATGATCGACCCCGAACTCGGCCGCGCAGCCACGCCAGCGGGCGGTCAGGACCTCCAGGCAGGCGTCGCGACCCAGCGGAATATGGAAGGCCGCACCATCGAACCAGCCCTTGACCAGGGCGGCATCCTCCCGCTCGTAGCCGTCCAAAACCGCGGTGACCGTCATCCACCCGAGGATATGCTGGGCCTGCGTGCGCAGCAGGATAAAATCCCCTTGCTGACGACGAAACTGTTGGGCCGCTTGCGGCAACGCCGCGCGAAAGGCCGCCATCGCCGCGCGAAAGCCGTCTGCCTCTCGCGCACAGAGCCGCTTGGCGATCTCCGCCGGGTCGGTGGCACCGCGGCTCCCGGGCTGGGCGGAAAGGGCCGCGCACAACTCCGGCAGCCGACGTAGCGATTCGGCGATGGCGGCAACGGCATCGTCATGGATGGGGCTGGCCGTCTGCGATTCGTCAGACCCAAGGTCTTCCTCTGGCAGGGCTGGGTCCGGTTCACTGTGATAGCTGGACAGCACATGCCTGACGAAGCGGGCGGCATTGCCGGCGGCCAGGGTCTGGCGGGCGTCTTTGCCTTCGCCCTTGTGGCCGTCGGCGTAATCGCAGACCGCCTTCACGACGATCCACTGCCGCGACTCCAGCAGGGCCGCGCTGTAGATCCCGGCGGCCTCCATCTCCCCACCGATCGCCTCCGGGTAGGCCTTGCGCAGCTGGTCTTTGAAGCCGGGCTCGTCGATCAGCTTCTCGCCGGAGAGGATCTCGCCAAAACACACCGCGTCGCCCGTCCAGTAGGGCGGCGATGAGACCAATTGGAACTGTTGCTTGAGATGCGGATGCACTGTCACCGTATCGCCCCGGCGCACCGTCTTCTTGCCGACGCGCTGGGGCTCGTAGCAGGACACCCGATCCGAGACCAGGATGGTGCCGATCGGGTGCTTGTCCGGATTCATGCCGAAGGCGATACCCACGGCAAGGAGCCAGCGGGGGTCGAGCTTGGTGATCGCATCCAGTGCCAGGGTCGCCGAGCCGCCGGGGGTGGCGCTGCCCATATTGGTGGCAGTGGCCAGAATGCGGCGCCCCCCGATCTCACCTAGGTCCAGGCATGGCAGACCCTGAATGATGCGGGGCTGGGGCGGTCTGCCACCGGGGCCGGCGAAGGTCTCGACGATCGCGGTGCGCTCCTTGTCATTGACACAGAGCAGCAGCACGTCGCAGCGGCTGTCGCGGGGTCCCCTGTCGCGTTTCGACGCTGTCGCCGTTGGCCGCTGCGCCGGCGCCGGCTGGGCGTCGGCCGGCATTCGGTCGGGGCGGGGTGATGCCGCGTTCGGTGTGATGGCTCGGGGCACGGGCTTCGGGGATGGTGCAGCGCCCGTATCGACAGAGCGTTGAGCCCCGGGTTTCCTGCCGGTAATCCCCCAGATCAGAAGGCCCAAGCCCGCGGCAGCGTCGCGGCGCAGGTCGACCCAGGTGCGGTTACCGAGGAACAGGGGCAGGCTCGGGGTTTGCGGGGCAGCGGGCAGCAGGACCGGGATGACGGGGCGTTTATCGCGGACAGCAAGTCTGAGTGCGGCCTGCTGTTCCTCATCCTCCCAGAGGCCGAGCCCATCGGCACCCCAATCTGGCAGGCGGATCGCAACTGCCTGATGCGGGCGGGGGCTCCAGGCTATACTCTCACCGGTGAACTGCGGAGCAAGCGCATGTCGATTCAGCCGAAACGCAATTGCCGCTTCGAGGACTATCTGGCCACCGAGCGCGAGTCCGTCGACGCGAAGCACGAATACGTGGCGGGCCAGGTCTTTGCCATGGCCGGGGCCTCGTACAATCACAACCATGCGACCCTGATCGCCGAAGTCCTCTCACCCTCCCACCGAGGGCTACGACCGCGGCGGCAAGTTCGCCATCTACCGCGGCCTGGCGAGCCTGCGCCAGTATGCCAGTATGTGCTGATCGCCCAGAACCGGTTGGCCGTCGATGTATTCACCCGACAGAAAAACGGCGGCTGGCTACTCGATGCCTATACGGACCCCGCGGCGCCGATCGACTTCGCGGCCATCGACAGCACGTTGACCCTGGGCGAGGTCTACGACAAGGTGGAGTTTGAGGCACACGCGGGAGAGGCCGCCACCCGACCCGACTGATGACGAAAGCGGGTGCGCCCGCGGCGAGGTCGGTGGTCCGCACAGCGGACCCTACCGGCGCGGCAATGACCGCGCCGGCACCGCATCGGCCTTACCCGCAGCGCAGGCACGATCCCGCGCCATACGGTTTTCATCACTGTTGTCGGTCAACAGGGCGGCAACGGCCATGTTGCAGGCCGATTGGGTGCCCGCCGGGGTACGCGCGGCCGGGTCGTACCATTCAAGGTGGGGCGCAGTCGCGGGTTTTGACGCGGCCGGGGGCCGTGACACCGGGGCAACCGGAGGCGGTGTCGGGCTGGGCGAGGCGACCGCTGGGGTGTGCGCGGCCGGGGTGGACCACTCCAGGTTAGGCGCCGTCGGGGGCTTTGCGGCCACCGGGGGTTTTGGGGGCGGGGCAACCGGTGGTGGCGCCGGCACGGCGGCGGTCGGGCGTGCCCTGATGGTCGGCACCGCGGATTTGGGAAGGAACCACACCCAGAGCACAGCCGCCAGGGCCGGGACCAGCGGCAGCAGCCGCCGCCAAGGCAACGGCGTGGCCGGCCCCGCCCCGTGCCGCGCCCTGATCCCATCCAGATGCGCCTGGCGCGCCCCCTTGCTGCGGTCGACACGGCCCTTGAGCCGCTCCCAGACCGCGAGCAGCGCGGGGGATGGGGGCGCGTCCCCCAAGACCTCGCGCAGATCCCGACGCAGGTCGCGCAGGCTGGAGACACCGTCCGGCATCCCCTTGGGAAAACGCGCGTCGTCGGTGAAGACCACCCGCCCGAACACCGGCACCCCCGGCACCAAGGCCTTCACCGCCTGGGTATGGGCGTAGTTCTGCCGCAACGGGTTCTGAAAGGTGACGCTGCGGCGCCCCAGGCGCTGGGTCCACTGCGGCTCGCGCTCCTGCCCGAACATGGACCCACGGTAATGCTTGGTCTCCACCACCGGCAGACCGGCACCGGTCAGAACCAGATGGTCGATCTGGGTCAGGCCGCCGTGGTCATCGGGCAGGATAACGTCGTGCAGGGTCTCGGTCCCCAGCCGATCGAGCACCGCGCCGACCTGCCGCTCGCCCAATCGGCCGCGCAGCCCGGGCAGCAGCAGGGACTTGAAGGCCACGAGTGCGACCGTGAGGACGACCATCCATAGCACCCAGGTAGTCGCCACCTGCTTGAGCGGCTCCACCATCGCGGCCATTGGATCGACATTGGACATGGGGGTTCCCTCCAGTGGGCCGGGCGTGGGACGAACTCCCGAACGCGACGGGCTCAGGCCGGAACCCGGTGGGTTTGCTCCGACTGGCTTTAATCAGAACTCAGGCCACCGGCGCTTGGGGCAACCCGTCGCGCGGCCGGGGGGCCGCACCTCCGGGGAAGGAGCGGCCCCCCGGCCGCGACGAGGCGCGCACAGGCGTTGCTGTCAGCTCAAGTCCGCGGCGGCGGACAGGTCCCACAGCGCCGGGGAGTGGTAGAGGCGCGAGAGCTGCAGATTGCGCTCGCTCTCCATCTCGCGCGGCAGGTGGTCGCCGAAGCGGGTGAACAGCTCCTCCTGGTCGTTGGTCTCCTGGCGGGCGATTTCGGTGTCGATGTTGTTGATGGCGGCGTAGACGTCCTTGGAAAACTCCAGGCCCTTCCAGTCCAGGGCGTCATAGTCCGGCACCCAGCCCAGGGGGCTCTCGATGGCGGCGCCGCGGTGGTTGCAGCGGTCGATGACCCACTTGAGCACGCGCATGTTCTCGCCGTAGCCGGGCCACATGAAGCGCCCGTGCTCGTCCTTGCGGAACCAGTTGACGCGGAAGATGCGCGGCGGGGTGGCGACCATGTGGCGGCCGATGCGCAGCCAGTGGCGCCAGTAGTCGGCCATGTTGTAGCCGCAGAAGGGCAGCATGGCCATGGGGTCGCGACGCATGCCGGACTGGCCGATGGCGGCGGCGGTGGCCTCGGAGCCCATGGTGGCGGCCATGTAGACGCCGTGCTCCCAGTTGTAGCTCTGGAAGGCCAGCGGGAAGTGCTTGCTGACCCGCCCGCCGAACAGGAAGGCGCTGACCGGCACGCCCTTGGGGTTCTCCCACTCGGCGTCGATACAGGGGCACTGGGCGGCCGGGGCGGTAAAGCGGGCATTGGGGTGGGCGGCCGGGACGCCGCTGCCCGGGGTCCACTCGTTGCCCTTCCAGTCGATCAGGTGCGCCGGCGGCTCTTTGGTCAGCCCCTCCCACCAGATGTCACCGTCGTCGGTCAGTGCGCAGTTGGTGAAGATGCAATTGGCGTAAAGCGTGTCGATGGCATTGGGGTTGGACTCGGGGCTGGTCCCCGGGGCCACGCCGAAGAAGCCGGCCTCCGGGTTGATGGCATAGAAACGGCCATCCTTCGGGTTGGGCTTGATCCAGGCGATGTCGTCGCCCACGGTGGTGACCTTCCAGCCCTCGAAGCCCTTGGGCGGGATCAGCATGGCAAAGTTGGTCTTGCCGCAGGCGCTGGGGAAGGCGGCGGTCACATACTGCTTCTTGCCCTCGGGGGATTCCACGCCGAGGATCAGCATGTGTTCGGCCAGCCAGCCCTCGTCGCGGGCCATGACCGAGGCGATGCGCAGGGCCAGGCACTTCTTGCCGAGCAGGGCGTTGCCGCCATAGCCGCTGCCGTAGGACCAGATCTCCCGGGTGTCCGGGAAGTGGGCGATGTACTTGTCCTCGATGCGCGGGGCGCAGGGCCAGGCGACGTCCGGCTCGCCATCCTGCAGGGGGGCACCCACCGAGTGCAGGCAGGGGATGAATTCTCCGTCAGCGCCCAGGGTCTCGAGGACCTTCTGACCCATGCGGGTCATGATCCGCTGGTTGGTCACCACGTAGGGGGAGTCGGTGATCTGCACGCCGATGTGGGCGATGTGTGAGCCGATCGGCCCCATGCTGAAGGGGATCACATAGAGGGTGCGCCCGTTCATCGAGCCCCGGAACTGCGCGGTCAGGATCGCCTTCATCTCGGCCGGGTCCTTCCAGTTATTGGTCGGACCGGCGTCCTCCTCCCGCTTGGAACAGATGAAGGTCCGCTCCTCCACCCGCGCCACGTCGCTGGGGTGGGAGCGCGCCAGGAAGCTGTTGGGGCGCTTGGCGGGGTCCAGCCGGATATAGGTCCCGCTCGCGACCATCTCCTCGCAGAGCCGGTCATACTCCTGCTGGGAGCCGTCGCACCAGTAGATACGGTCGGGTTCGCACAGTTGGGCCATCTCATCGACCCAGCGGAGGAGTCGGCGGTGGGTCGTGCGCGTGGCGCCATCGTGGGTCATGGTCATGCGGGAGAATCCTCGCTAGGGCATAGAATAGGGCCGATCGGACGGGCACAAGGGCGGGACTGGGCCTGGTCACTGACCGGCTCCCGCGTCCGCACACCCGATCCGCGCAGAGTTTAAGCCATCCGGGCACCTGACCGCGCGGCCAGTCGACAACGCCGGCGCCCGTGGCCCGTTCAGTACAGCATCCATCGGAGTGCAAGACCCGTGCCCCAGCCCGACGAACTGACCATCACCCAACCCGACGACTGGCACCTGCACCTGCGCGACGGGGCCGCCATGGCGAGCGTGATCGGGCACAGCGCCCGGCAATTCGCCCGCGCCATCGTCATGCCGAACCTGCGCCCGCCGGTAACGACCACCGCGGCGGCCCTGGCCTACCGCGCGCGGCTGCGTGCCGCCCTGCCCGCGGGGTCCGGCTTCGAGCCGCTGATGACCCTGTATCTCACCGACCAGACGACGCCAGAGGAGATCGCCGCGGCGCGCGCGAGCGGCGCGGTGGCGGCCTGCAAGCTCTATCCGGCCGGGGCCACCACCAATTCGCAGGACGGGGTGACGGACCTGGAGCGCCTGGGGCCGGTCTTCGCGGCGCTGCGCGACGCCGGGATGCCGCTCTTGGTGCACGGGGAAGTGACGGACCCCGAGGTGGATATCTTCGACCGGGAAGACCGTTTCATCGACGAACGCCTGGCGCCGCTGGTGGAGCGCTTTCCCGGTCTCAAGGTGGTGTTCGAGCATGTGACCACGGCGGCGGCGGTCGCGTTCGTGCGGTCGGGCCCAGCCACGCTGGCCGCGACCCTGACCCCGCACCATCTCTTGTATAACCGCAACGCCATGCTGGTCGGCGGCATCCGCCCGCACCTCTACTGTCTGCCGGTGCTCAAACGCGAGCGCCATCGCCTGGCCCTGGTGGAGGCGGCCATCAGCGGCCATCCGCGCTTCTTCCTGGGTACCGACAGCGCGCCGCACCCGATGGAGGGCAAGGAGTGTGCCTGCGGTTGCGCCGGGGCCTTCAGTGCCCATGCCGCGCTGGAGTTCTATGCGCAGGCCTTCGAGCAAGCCGGTGCACTGGACCGGCTGGAGGGATTCGCCAGTCACTTCGGTGCCGACTTCTACGGTTTGCCCCGCAATACCGCCCGGGTGACGCTGCGCCGGGAGCCCTGGGAGATACCACCCGACTATGCCCTTGGACCGAGCCGGGTCGTCCCCATGGGGGCGGCAACGCGCCTCGACTGGCGCCTGCTACCCGCGGCTCAGTGAGTCCCCAAGGAGTTCTCCCCCGACTTGGCCGGCGCGCGCTTGGACGCCGCCGGCTTGCCGGGGGCGGACTTGGACCCGCCATTGAACTCCACGTCACTCCAAATGTCCCCCTGGTCCTCGGACTCAGGCGGGTTGCCGTCATAGACCAGATTCCGGCGGCGCTGCAGATAGGCATCGCGCAGGAAGACGTAGGGGTCCAGCGCGGCATCCTCCAGGATCTCACCCGCCGCCAGCCGGTCGGCGCGGAAGTCCACCATCCGCAAGCCCCCGACGCCCCAATAGATCTTGCCCGTCTTGATGCTGAAGAACGGATCGGTGACGAGGTCGCCGGCAAAGCCGACGGTGTCGCGCAGATCGCTGGGGCCGAAGATCGGCAGCATCACATAGGCGCCGGGAGGGAGCCCCCAATAACCCAGGGTCTGACCGAAGTCCTCCTTATAGCTCGGCAGGCCGACGTTGGTGGCCACGTCCATGAACCCCAGGATACCCACGGTACTGTTGACGACAATGCGCCCGACGTCGCTGCCGGCGCGCAACAGCTTGAACTGCAAAACGTTGTTGACGAGTGAGGTGACGTCGTCGATGTTGCCGAAAAAGTTGGTGATGCCGCGGTTGACCGGCTCCGGGGTGATCGCCTTGTACCCCTTGGCCAAGGGGACCATAAACGCCTTGTCGAAGTCGCTATTGAAACGGAACACGGCCCGATTCACGGGCTCCAGCGGGTCACGCGGGTCCGTCAGCCGGTTGGGCGCGGAGGCGCAGCCGGCCAGAAGCGCGGCCACCAACACCGCGCCGATCACGCGACGGGCCCCGGCCCGGGTCTTCAAAAAGCACATCACCGTACATCCCCCAAGGCCCCAGCGGGCGTGGCTCGTTGAAAAAAACTCGCGACTGGCTCCGCACCAAGGCAAAAATTCAAATTTTTTATAGTGTTATCTTGCATGCGGCGGTGCCGCAGGCCGTGCACCCGGCACCATTGGGGCCTATTGTAATTGTTTGCGTCGATGTCGCCCGTGACGATTTCGGGTGCGCCGCCACGCATTGCGCCCGCTGCCCCAGGGCTGCGCCGGTTTGGCAAGCGCGCGCCGCCCCCGTATGCTGTCGCGATGAACCAAGAACAACCGATGATCCAGGGGATCGCCCGACGCTTCCGCGGCTTCCTGCCCGTGGTGGTGGACGTAGAAACCGCCGGCTTCGACGCCCAACGCCATGCCTTGCTGGAGATCGCGGCGGTCATCATCCGCATGCGCCCCGATGGGACCGTGGAGCCCTCCGCCCCGCTCGCGGCCCATGTCCTGCCGTTCGTGGGGTCGGAGATGGATCCCCGCGCCCTAGCCTTCAACGGCATCGTCCCGGACCACCCGTTCCGCGACGCGATCGCGGAGCACGAGGCCCTCACCCGCATCCTCAACCCGATCCGCAAGGCCCTGGCCTCCACCGGCTGCAACCGCGCCATCTTAGTGGGTCACAACGCACACTTCGACCTGGGCTTTCTGGCGGCGGCGGTGGAGCGCACCGGCTATAAACACAATCCGTTCCACTCATTCAGCGTCTTCGACACCGTGAGCCTGGCGGGGCTGATGTTCGGCCAGACGGTACTGGCCAAGGCCGCCAAGGCGGCCGGGCTCGGCTGGCAGAACAGTGAGGCGCACTCCGCGGTCTACGACGCGGAACAGACCGCACGGCTCTTCTGCACCATCGTCAACCGCTGGCAGGCGTTGGACGAGACGCGCTTCTGGCGGGACCCCGAGGAGGGCTGAGGCGGGGCCAGAGCCGCCGCGCGGTCAAGGGGAGGGAGCAGGCCCAGATCCTGACCGCCCCGGCGACTCAACCTTCGGGCGCTGCCTTAGCGACGGCCGCCTCCATCATCGGCTTGAGTTCACCACTGGCGTGCAGTTCCAGGGTAATGTCGCAGCCCCCGACCAGTTCGCCCCCGATATAGACCTGGGGGAAGGTAGGCCAATCCGCATAGCGGGGCAGGTTTTGGAAGACCTCCGGGTCATCCAGGACGTTGACATGGTCGAAGGGGACACCGCACTCCCTCAGCGCCGCCGCCGCCCTCATGGAAAACCCGCACTGGGGAAACTGGGGCGTGCCCTTCATGTAGATGACGATCGGGCTGTGCTTGACCTGCTCATCGATCCGCTGCAAAACATCCATCCGGTACCTCGCGTGGCGTGTGACTGTTGAACGCCAAATAATCGGGACGCATCGGGGGTTTTCAACGGTGCCGGGATCCCCGCGGTGACTGCGGTCGCGACCTTGACCAAACCGCGCTAAGCGTCACAGGCGCCGGTACTCCTCAACATAGGCATTGCCCATCCCCTGAATCTCCTTGATCCGCCGGTTGCGCTCGATCTCCCAGTCATCCGGCGGGTTCTGGTTGTTCCAGGCCGTGTAGAGCTGTTGATCCTGGCGGCTGAGGCGAAAGCCGTACGTGTCGCGCATGTAGAACATCGTCCGGGCGATCTCGCCGCGGATGGCGACGGGCGGTTGAACGCGGCGCACACTGCCGTCGAAGCGCATGTCGCAGGTGCCGTACGTCGTACCGCCCGAGACCATGCCCCAGTTGTAATCCGAGCGCCGACCGTTCAGGTAGCCGTCCTCCGGGTAGAGGTTCTGGAGGTCGTTGTGGGCGGCCACAAACACCGGATCGACGCGCAAACAGCACTCTCGCCCCGAGAGGGTCTCGCCGTCCGCCTTGTGGCACTGCGGAAAGCTCGCCGGCTCTCGCCAGCAGGTCCGGAAGTTGCCGAACTGCGCCGCGGGAAACACGTGCTCGGCTTCGATGCGCGCGGCGCGCTTGTTGCTGGCTAGGTCTTGGAGGCCGCAGGTGTCCAGCGCGACCTGCCGGTCGGCGTCGTACTGGCACCCACAGTAGAGGGTGCGCTGATGGTCGAAGTAAATCCGCTCGTACACCAGCTTTTTCGCCTGGGTGAAGGTGGCCGCGGTGCGGGGCAGGTCCCCCGGTGGTGCCGCCGACCGGCCGCGGGTCGGCGTGTTGCTCGCGGGGGCGGCCGGGGCGACCGTCTGCGGGATTGGGGTGGCTGCAACCCCCGCATCGGTACAGACCTGCTTGCTGGTGCTGACGCTTCCGTCTCGACAGAGGAAGGCGCCGTTCTGACAACCCGCCACCCCGCCTTTCTTGCCGGAGCAGGGGGTGTTTGCCGCAAACGCCGATGAAAACACGATCGCGGCAAAAAAGCCGATCGCGACGGTTGGCTTTCTTGCCATCGTCCATTTATGCTCAGTGGTTGGTCGGGAGCGGCATTCTAGACCAAACCCACTTAACTTACGGTGAAACATGACTGTGCCATTTCCCTTAACCGAACTGCTTTGGCTGCTCGTGCCATGGACCCTGGCCTTTGTCTTCCTGGGGCGCCTGCGTCCCTGTCCGCCGCTGCCGCGCCAGTGCGCTGCGCCCAGGGTCTCGCTCATCATCCCGGCCCGCAACGAAGAGGCCCGCCTGCCCCCCTTGCTGGCCTCGCTGCGAGTGCAGGACTACACCAATTTCGAGGTGATCGTCGTCGATGACGATTCAACGGACGGGACGGCCGCCCTGGCCCGGGCGGCCGGGGCAACGACCTTGACCTTGACCGAAGTCGCCGACGGCTGGCTCGGCAAGACCCAGGCCTGCTGGCTGGGGGCGCAGCGCGCCAACGGTGAGGTGTTCGTGTTTCTCGATGCCGATACCGAGCTCGAACCGACCGGCCTGAGCCGGATCGTGGCCACCTATGCGCGCTACGGCGGCCTGGTCTCCATCCAGCCCTACCATCGGATGCACAAGGCTTACGAACGGCTCTCGGCCTTCTTTTTCATCAGCATGATGGGCAGCATCCGGTCCTTCACCCTGGCGGGCGACGCGATCAAGTCGAAGGGGAGTTTTGGCCCCTGCATCGTCTGCTCGCGTGATGATTATTTCAGGACCGGCGGCCACCAGCTGGTCCGCGCCGAGGTCGTCGACGACGTGGCATTGGCGCGAGAGATGGGGAACCGCGGTTGCCGCGTGCACAACTTTATCGGCCAGGGTGTCATCGCGCTTCGCATGTACCCGCATGGCTTGCGGGATCTGGCCGATGGCTGGACAAAGAACCTCGCGCATGGTGCGATGCACACCGATCCCTGGATGCTCCTCATGATGGTCGCCTGGGTCTCGGGCGCGGTGACCGGGCTCGACGCCATCAATCATTGGCCGGCGCACGGGGTGTGCAACTGGGTCATCGCCGGCCTGGTGGCCTATATCGCCTACGCCGCCCAGATCTGGTGGCTACTGCGCCGGCTCGGCAACTACGGTCTTCTCACCGCCGTGACTTATCCCTTGTCCCTGCTGTTCTTCTTCGCGGTCCTGTTGCGCTCACTGTATCTCACCCTGGTGCGCAACAGCGTGCGCTGGAAGGGCCGCTCGATCCCGGTGCGCGCGCCGCTCTGAGGCCCTCAGGACGCGATTGAGCCGGATACGGTTGTAGCGTTGCACCATGATGCAGGGGCCATTGCCCATGGCTCCGAAGAACACCATAAACACGGCGATTGGCCAGGGGGTCCAGAGGAAAAAGGTCAGTGCCAGCCCCCAGGTCATCCAATGGGAGAATTCCGCCCTGGAGGCCTCAAGGACGAACAGCCTCAGATAGTCGGGGTCATCGGATTGTAATTGGCGTTTGGGGAAACCGCCGGGGCAGAAGGCCCCCGCCTCGGGGATATGGTCCTTCCACCAGCGAATCCCCAGCCGCTCGTACAGCCTCCCGCTGTGCTCCCAGGCATAGCTGCGGCTGACGAAAGGAAGGTCAACGAAGCGTCGAACCGGCACCTGTTGGGCCAGGGTGCCGGCGCCGAGATGGAAGCAAGCCCAAAGGACCGAGTAGAGCGCGATGATTTCCAACCTACCTCCTCAACGCCTTGATTCAAGAGCCAGCATACAAAAGGCCTGGAAGGCGATGCTGGAGGAATACGACGCGCACAAAAAAGCCGGTCCGCGTTTCCACCAAATAGGCTGTCTTATTTGCTGGGCCGTGTAGGATTCGAACCTACGACCGATGGATTAAGAGGGCACTTAACCACCAAAAAAATCAGCCGAATCAACCACATGCGCCGCCGCCCCAAGCTGCGAGTGGACCAGAACGGACCCTAAGTGATTGAAGTTGCCGCCAGGGTTTCACACGACTTTCACACAACTTCGACGCCCCCACTCTAGCACAGAGGCCGCCGGACGCGGAACACCGCCGTCGCTGCGTGGACGCTCAACGCACAGCGAACGCCACACCAACCGCCCCTGCCACCCGCTGCCCGGCACCGCGACAGACGGCCGGTCTACGCCACAAGGACACAGACCGGAGATGGTTACTGAAGCAACCGCCCTGCGAGCTCCAAATAAAACGGAAACTTTTCCGAGCCACCGACCGGTTCGGCACTGTCGATACGCGCCCGCCAGGCCGGCTTGAGTCGGGCCTGATCGCGATTGATCCACCACAGCCAGACATGGGTATCAAGGACGATCATCGCGGCAGGTCCCAGTCGCGTTCCGGCACCGTGTTGAGAATATCGCCGTGGATTATGACCTGTCCGGCAATATCCGGATGGGGGCGACGATGCGCGCGCGACATGACGGGCGGAGCCTCATCCAGCGCCAAGACAATGACTTCGACCTGGCCGTCATTGAAGCTATCCGGCAACTCAATCGATACCCGCCGATCTGTGACCTTCGTAAACAGCCGTTCTACTTGCATGTGGCACCGCTCTTGATGATGTCGAACGCGCTGGCGCTCATAGTCGGCGCCCGGTGGTTCTGCCAGGAAACCTAGACCCGGGGGCCATGGCTGTCAACCGCCCCACCCCCAGCCAGGACGCCGAGGTCGACTTCGACCAGGAGCGGCGCGGGAAACCACCGGTCATCCACCCCCCCCGAAACCCTCACGGAGATAGCACCCGTGGGGTGTACCGAGTACGCCCGCCTGGCCGCCAGAGCCCTGCCGTAGACGTGCGACTCCTGACAACCGCGGTGAGGCGACCGACGCGGGGAGGGAGGCCTAGGCCGACCCGGAGAAAGGCAAGGATCCGCTACCCGCACTTGGCATGGGTAGCAGGCGACGAATGTCTTTTCTTCTGATCAGTGCCAAATATACGGCGATCCGTACTACGCCCATCGCGGGGGCTTAGTGGCTTTCATTTCGTGTCGCACGAACCGGCGAACTTCCGCGAGTTTTCCGCAATGTATTTTGCTAAAGCGCCAGCCTTCCCTTCTATCTCCAACCTTTGAGCCGGCGCCTGAGACTTTGCGAACTCGGCAAATACATTTAGGAAATCAAATATTGTCGCACTATCCCTCCAGTACGAACCGAATATCAGGCGTGAATTTTCGCCGCCGAATTGATCAGGGATAGCGCGGATAATTTAAGCGTCATGCGCAATTTTCAGCTTGCGTTTTTCAGCATCTGAGCAATCTGCAGGGTATCGCAAGTATGAGTCACGCGAACTGCAAATCTGCTGTTTGCATGCAGGAATGATCTCGAAAATACGTTCATTCACATGGCTAACCTGGGCCAACCTCATCGGATCGAATTCGAGGTTGCCGAGAGTCGCCAACATATCGCTGACGGTATCAATTTTCCGATGTACTTCTTTGAAACATTCGGTAAGCCGGCGCTGAAATGAATCAAGTATGCCCGAAGTCTAGCAGGCAATTTGCGGGCTTGCCGACAATCGCTGGAGAGAGCAGCACGGCCGAAGCCCTGTCCCGGGCTTCGGCCCGAGAATCTGGGCTTACTCTGGCTGTATCAGCCGGCGCCAGTCGAGACCATCCAACTCTTCCGGTGCGGCAATTGCCTCGGGAATCGGAAAGTGGGGGCTCCCAGGTGACCACAGTTCAGTGCTGTCCGGGTGCTGCTCGAAGTAGTCGGGATCGGTGGTGACACGCACCGGCCCCGCCATACCGGGCGCCCGCCAGGACCAGTCCCGAGACCCGAGCACGTTGGAGGCGACACCTGGCGGCAGCAGCTTCGGGTGTCCTAACAGGGTGCCAAGCTCGGCCAATCCATAAGCGGCCAGCGGGCGCTCCGGCTCATCCAACTCATCCTCCGTCACCTCGTCGAGGTCGAATCCGGCCTGTTGTGCAGCCGTCAGCCCGGACTCGATGTCCGTTACCAGGTTGGCCCTGGCCAGTTCGCGATCCGCCGGACGCCCCAAACTGACCTCAGTAATCGCGCGGGGCAGGCGGGCCAGGATGGGTTGGAGCCGGCCGACGAAGCTCTGGAACAGGTTGATCCGGTGGCGCAGGGCGTCGTAAACGTCCGCCTCCACGGTGTCCTGATAGTGCAGGTTGACTATACGGGTCTCGGGGTTTTCTTGTCCCAGGCGGTCGATACGCCCGATCCGCTGCTCAACCCGCATCGGATTCCAGGGCATGTCGTAGTTCACCAGGGCGCCGCAGAACTGGAAGTTCAGGCCCTCGGCCGCTGCATCCGTACAGACCATGATCTCAGCACGACCCTCCCGAAAGCGTTGCTTGGTCGACTCGCGCGAAATGACCTGCCAGTCGCCCGCGGGGGTCGGAACCTCGCCGCCACGACCGGAAAAGCAAATCACCCCGGCCCCCAGGGCCTCGGCGATGCGCCCGCGCAGAAAATCCATGGTGTCGGTGTACTGGGTAAAGACCATCGCCTGCGTGTAGCCCTGTTCGCGCAGTTCGCGCAGGACCTCGATAAGAACGCCGGCCTTGGTGTCATGCTGCAGGCGCTTGGCCGCGGCCAACAGCGCCCCGATGTCGCCCGTCTCTTCCAAGGCGAGCGCGCGCCGCTCCAGGTCGGCGGCCTGGTCCGTATCCATCGCCTCGTCTTCCAGCTCGTCGTCCGGGATGTCCTCGTCGATGGCCAGATTCGCGTCTTGGCCTGGGGCCGTGTGATTCCCGACCGATGCGAGACGCCGGTCCAGCGTCTTGATCAGGGCATAGAAGCTGCTGGCCAGCCGTCGGCGATAGATGGTCATCACGAAGCCCACGGCCGTGCGCTCCTGGGCCGCGGCGTTATTGTAGGTGCTCCCGATGTAATCCTCCACCTGCTCGTAGACGTGGCGTTCCGCTGCGGTCATCTCGACGAAGCGGTCCTCCACCCGGCGCGTGGCAATCGGCGTCTTGAGCTTGCCCGCCGCGTGATAACGACGCAGCAGCTCCCGGGTGTGACGCGAAACCAGGGCGCGCAGCGGTGTGTTGAGTTTCATCAGCCGGACCGCCGCCTCGCGCTCGGCGGTTTCGAGTCCCAGACCTCGATCGGACTCACCTGCATCGGTGTGGCCGTGAGCAGGACCAACCCCGCGGTTCGGTCCCGCAGGACCTGCATCAGCCGCAGGAGTTGGTTGGGGCGTTGGTCCACACCCAGACCGCCGCCCGCACGCCGTGCGTGGTGGGCCTCGTCCAACACCACCAGGTCCCAGGGCTCGGCGCCCGCCAGCAGTTCCGCCGCCCGGTCGCGACGGCGCATCAAGTGGCTGGAGGCGAGCACATAGGGCTCGCGATGCCAGTCTTTGGGGCCGACCAGTCGTTGCGCCTCCCCCTGGAACCCCGGGGACTGCAACCAGCACAGACGCTGGCCGTCATAGATGGGCCAGTTCAGGTTGAACTTCTCGCGCAGCTCGATCTGCCATTGGCGCAGCACCGCCTTGGGTGCGAGCACCAGCATGCGCCGGGCCCGACCGGCGAGCCACGCCTGGCGCAACAGCAACCCGGCCTGGATGGTCTTGCCCAGCCCCACCTCGTCGGCAATCAACAGGTGCGGAGGCCAGTGGGCGTAGAGACGCTGGAAGGCCCGCACCTGATGGGGCCAGGGCGTCACCGCACTGGTGGCCTCCCCGACCCGCTCGCCACCCTTGGGTAAGCCCGGCGCGTGGCGGATGTAGGCCCAAATCAGCCGCCGCGGGTCCAAGTGAGGTGGGGGCGGCTCGGCAGTGATGGGGGCCGGCTCGGTGGGCAGTTCGACGTCGGCATGGGGCCTCTTGAGCCGACCAGGCAAGTCGTCCTTGGGGAGAAACTTGAGCAGTTCCAGCCGCACCGCCGCCGGCACGTCCATGACGATGGCACAGGTGGCCCGGTCAGCCCAGAGTCGCGCAAAGCTCTCCTCTTCGGCCTGCACGTGCGCCGTCCCACCGGTCCAGGTGGTATAGACGTGGAAGCTCTCCCAGTTGTGCTTCCAACCGAATTCGGTCTCGTTGATGCTGCCGCAGAAGGCGAGCCGGTTGCCCGCACCGTCTTCCAGGATACCGGCCTTCTCGTGGAAGAGCCCAAGACCGGCGATGGGCTTTCGCCCCTCATCGCAAGGCACGGCGACCTTCACGTCCAGGTGGCCCTTGGCGACCATCCAGGCCAGCAGGGCCAGGGCATCGATCGCCGCCGGGTCCCCGGCCCCCAGAGGTTCAGCCAAGAGTGCCGCCTCCACCGTATCGCGCAGCTCAGCACCCTGCTGAATGGCGTCCAGGTCCTGGGGTTTCAGGGTGCAGCCCACCACCAGGCGCATGCGGCCACCATTGCGGACCAGGCCCTCGATGCCGCGGGCGGCGAGCGCCAGTGCGTAGGCGGAGAAGTAGCCGGTGGATGCGGTCATAACGCACTGCGCATTCGAGGGCCGGGATTTAGAATCCCGTAACCAGATCGCACTGGTCGGGGCTGTACTTGGTTAGCCAGTCCTTGGCGCTGAGGAGTTTCATGACTCGCCATCTGCCGCGTCGTCCGCGCTGTCGTCGCCGTTCGACTCCGTGACCGGCTCTTGCTCGGACGCTTGTTGCAGGACGGCTTTACCCATCGCCGCGGCAATGCGCGTGACCAGCGCATCCTCCCGGGCGGCGAAGAAGCCTTCAAAGTGGTCTGCCCTCAACCATTGCTGGTCGATGACATGAGTCCCCAGGATCTCATCCATTCGCTGCCGGCCTATCCCTGCCTGTTCCTGAATACGCTGGAGATAGGCGCTCGGGCTTTGGCCGCCGACGATCCGATTGGTGCGTGCAGACACCGCCGCCTTGTTGACGATCGAGTTGTAGCGTTGGGACGGTATGCCCTGTCTGACACACCACACTTGGGGAAAGATATGGTGTATGTCGATGCGTTCGTCCCAGAAGCTGGCCTCGTCAATGGGCACCCCGGTTCGGAAGTCCTGTGCGCCGTCGCGCATCAGCAGGGCATGCAGTCCCTTGTAGGCCGCGCTGTTGCGCGTCCTCAAGGTCAACAGGCGGGTCCTGGAGAAATTGGCGTCGATCACTGTCTGAGGTTCAGCGCCACCGTCGATCCATGCCAGCACCTCCGGCAGGTCGCGGGCCGCGCGGGACTCGATACCGCCGCCGTAAAGTTCCCCGAAGACTCCGCACCAAAACCATAGGGCAACCTTACGCCGAATGCCGTCGTCCTCCCAACGATTGCCGAGTTTGATGAGGATGGCAGCCAAGGGGACCACCTGAGTCTGATAGGGCAGATCCCAGGGAGAAAAGATATTCTGTTGAAACAGGAAGCGGGCCGCCCGTTCCAATCCTTCCACCGCGCCGTCGGCCCATTGGCGATAGCCGTCCAGGGGCAGATTGAGGATCGTGACGCGCTTGCAGCTCACGGCCGCAGCCTCCTCCGGCTGGAGTCCGGTGGTCATGTCGGCATCGCGTCGGGCGCTGGTGTACAGCAGTGCCACGACCTGAAGAAAGTCGGTGTTGGCCAAACGCTGCAACACCTTTTTCTGGTGCAGGCGCGGCTCCCGTCCGGCAACCTGGCGCTCCTGGTTACCAAACCAGTCATCCCGCAGATTGAAGTTATCTGCCGCGTAGGTGGCAGTCAGCAGTTCGAAAGCGGTTAGTGAAACGCCTCCCGTGTTCACCTTCTCAAAGACCTGGCACACGGCCTCCTTGGAGGTCGTCCGATCCAGCACGATCAGCGGGACCTGATATTGATTGAAAGCGTTCAGCACCCGCTTGCCAAACTCGTTGTAGAATTTCTGTCTGTCCCTATCGAAGTCCCAGAATTCGGAATAGGCCATTCGCCAGTTGTCGTCATCGAAGACGTTTCGGATGGGAAAAAGCTCGGCCTCGTATTCACGTTGGAGGGTCGAATAGTCGGCAATCAACTCACCGCGGAAGTTGAGTAGTTGGCGGCTTTCCGGCAGGCCGACGATGGCCTCCTCCATGTCCTCCGGACTCTGTACCGCTTTGCGCATGTCGATATAATACCAACGCTTGATCTTCTGCTTCTTGGCGTTGACGGTCTCCACCACCTTATCTAGCATCAGGGCCTGGTAGAGAGATGTCAGCCGTTGTTGGCCGTCAAGTACCAGGCGCTCGGGTTCCGGCCGGCCCTGGGGCGGAAAGGTCACACCCTGCACGGGTCTGGGCTGGAAACGCACGTCACCACCGGTCCTGAGCATCATCACGGCACCGATGGGGAAGGATCGGGCGACACTCGCCAGCACCGAGCGAATATGGTCATCATCCCAAACCCAGCTCCGTTGGAAATCCGGGAGCTGGGTCTTTCCGTCGCCCAACTGTTCGAGCATGCCGGAAAGAAATTCCTTAGTAGTATCGAAGGTCGTCATGATGTTGAAGCGTCGTCCTCATTCCAAAGTGCCAACTGGGTCGGTCTATCCACCCGGTCTGCGTAAGCCAGCCGGCGCAGCTTCTCCAGGATCTCGAAGTCGCTGGCCGAAGGCAGCACGGCCTTTGCCAGGTCGGAGCCCAGCACAGGCATAAACCGCTCCCCGTCCGCATCCGCCAGCAGCAATATCGCCAGGATGGCTGCGCGCGAGGCGACCAAGGGTCGGCGTGCCCACCAGAGGTGCAGTCGGTTCGGCGCCGGGAAGGGCATCATGGGCGTACGCTCGCGCAGACCGTCCAGGCCCAGAGTTGGGCGATGGGCAACCAGGTCTCGATCAGGCGTGTGGTCATGGGGCGTTCAGTCCTCGGCCGCCTTCCAGTCTTCGATGGATAAGCGGGCAACGCGCCGGAATTCCCGCGTGTTGTTGGTGACCAGCGTCAATCCGTTGGCGATGGCAATGGCCGCGATCATCATGTCATAGGGACCGATGAGACCACCGGTGCGGGACAACTCGGCACGTATGCGCCCGAGGATGTCGGCACACCGGTCGTCGAATTCCAGGGATGGAAAGCAACGGAAAAAGGCACGCTGGACGCGCAGGGTGCGTTCCGGGTCCTGACTCTTGTAGGCGCCGTACAGCAGCTCCGATTTGACGATGGAACAGAGATAAACATCGCCGGGCCTGGTCGCTCGCAGGCGTTTGCGGATGGCGGGCGTGCCGCGCTTCAGGTAATCGATGCAGGCGTTGGTATCGAGCAGCCAACTCATGGGAATGGCTCGCGGGTCGGCTGCTCGCCTTGGGTATCGCGCTCGGGCAGGTCCGGGATGGCCCCTGCGGTCTGTTCAAAGAAGCCAGCCGGCCAGTCGTCGCGGATACTTTCGGTCGGCGCGGGCACCGTCTCCTCGTCCAACGCCAGAAACACCACTTCGGCGCGGCGGCGACGCATAGACGGCGGTACGGATAAACTGTCAGGTACAGCGTCGTAGATCAAGCGGATTGCGTTCATGTGCTACTCTGGTTGTTAACGGTTTGCGGCGACCTCGGGACCTGGGCCACCAGTCGCAAGCCCGGACGGTAGAGAGACCCCTCTGCCGCTCCCGTCTCCAGTAGTCCCATCATGCACCCCGCCGCGCTTGTCCTCAATCGAACCAGGCAGGACAGTTGCCGCGCGGATTGCCGCCGCGGGCGTCTTGGCCTAGACTGGCAGCGTAACGGTCGGTTGCGAGGTCGGGATCTGGCTCAGCAGCAACCGGCTTGGATCGGGGCGAGGCCCCGCCCCTGATCCCACCTCCCGTTCCACATTTCCCAAGCGTATTTTGCCCCAAATCCCGATGCTGGTTACCCACGAACGCGAGAAGCTGATCAACGCGATCCTGTACTTTGCCCACAACACAGGCACCTGGGTAAGATCAAGCTGTTCAAGCTACTATTTTTGCTAGACTTTGAGCATTTCCGGAAAACTGGGTGCAGCGTGACCGGGCTGGAATACCGGGCCTGGAAATTCGGCCCGGTCCCCGTGCAGGTGATGCAGGAGTGGGACGACGCGGAGCCAGACTTGGCTGCCGCGATCTCCATCCAGCCGGTAAAGGTTATCGACTACGTTCGTGACACTGTCGTGCCCCGAGTCCCGTTCGACGACAGCCACTTTACCAGGCGCGATCTGCGCATTATTGACGAGTTGGTAGCGCAGTACCGCGACACTTACTCGCCCACCATGATCGACGTTACCCATGCCGAGAATGGCGCATGGGCCAAGATTTGGCAGGACGGCGCGGGCATGAACGAGGCGATCCCCTATCCTCTGGGTTTGGACGATGACAGGCCGTCACGGGGCGCTATCCTAGAGATCGCTGGCGAGTACGAGGCGATCCGCAAGACTCACCGAGCAGAGCCGTAATATGGCCTTTAGGCTGCCCGCGGGGATATCTCCCGGTCAGATTTTTCGGCATTCCCGCTGATAGTTGGCTGAGCTCACGGCGGACCGTAGACTATGACGGCGGTGCCCTACTGACGGACATCGCCGGGGGCACTCTGGCCTGCGTCGCGACCTTGCCGATGTCTCTGTTGTGCCCCGCACTCGATTGCGTCGCCAATGCCGACGACACCACCCGACAGCAGGAACGCTGTATTCGCGATGCGCGTGCTGCGCTTGGCTGTCCGTAGGACCGGGAGTGCACAAACCGCTTGCCGCGCACCTCAAGCCTTGGGATCGATCAGCAGGAAGCGCAGTGCCATGAGTACGCGCCGGGGGTATTTGCGGTGCATGGCCGTGCCGAGCCAGTAGGCGGCCTCCTCGCGGCCCATCTCTTCGATGCCTTCGGCGCAGGCGCGCATGGTCGGTGGCGTCGAAGAGCCGCAACTCGATGGCGCGGATATGGGTGAACTTGCGTGCCCGCGCCCGCTCCCAGAGCTTGGTGAGGGCCTCTTTGAGGACGCCTTCCTCGGTCAGTGTGTTGGACTGGGGCGGGGGATCGACGGTCTTGCCGGTACCGCCGGTGGGCCCGGTTCCACCCGTGCTGTCCGGCTTGCCCGTGCCGGTACCCGTGCCACTGCCGCCCGTTGTTTCGTCACTGGTACCTGCCGTCCCGCCGCCGGTGGGCGTCCCCGTGCCGAATCCGTGGACTGGTGTCGGCTCGGCCACCTTGGGCCAGATGCCCTTTTCTTTGGCGTAAGCCGACGTATGGACGAAGGACTGCTCGTCGATATGGATGCTGGCCCAGGGGTCGCCCATGCCGCAGGTGAGTTCGCCGTTTTGGTAGACGTATTCGCCCAGCTCGATGCCGCGGCGTATGCCTTTCACAAAGCAGTCGTCGCCGACCAGTATGGGCAGCGCCGGGTCCCGCCGGAATTCGGCGCGCAGGGCGGCGGCGGTGGTGATGGTGCCTTTCTTGAGCGGGGTGCGGTCGCGGATATAGGTCGGCGAGTCCGGCTCGTCCTCGGGCAGGCGCAGCTTGTTGTTGGCGCGCAGGATTTCGATCACCTGCTTCTGGCCCACACCGGGTTTCTCCGAGGCGCCCTGAACGTCGATGGCGGAGTGCGCCAGGTCCAGGTTGGCCCCGTCGATGCAGAGCTTGGAGGCATAGAGCACATGCCGGTAGCACTGCTGGATGGCCAGGGCCAGTTCCTGCTCGGAGCGTTGGTACCATTCCCTGATGCGGTCTTGCTGGTGGTCCCGGAATTCGTTGAGGCGTTCCGGGCGGCGCAGGATCTGGGTCAGATTGGCCTCGGCGGAAAAGCGCAGGGGCACGTTCGGGCGGTCGTCCAGATAGGCCGACCCCTGCACGAAGCGCCGCCGGGCGTCGTCGATAAAACTGAGATCCGTGCCGGGGGAGAGGATGGAGTAGCGCAGCTCCTCGGGGGTCGCGCCCTTGAGGTTTTCGTTGAAGGCCAGGGTATGGAACAGGATCGCCCGGCCCAGGTAGGAGCCGTAGGGGGCGAGCCCTTGGTAATGTTCGGCATCGAGCTGTTGGGCCAGGGCGCTCTGATCCCCGTCCACGGCGGCCACGTCCGATTTGATGGCCGGCACGAACTGGCGCTGGCCCAGACGGGTGACGATCTCCTGGCGGATGGGTTCGAAGCCCAAATCCAGATGGTGCAGGTGGATGGCGTAGGCGTCCGCGGGGCGCTGCTCCCACACCCTGGCCACGCTCCTGGCGAGCAACCTGAGCATACCGCGCACCCGCTGGAAATTGCCCAGGGTGGACATTTTCTCGCGCAGGGTGTCGATCAGCTCCGGGTGCAGGGGGTAACCTGCCGCGAAGGCTTCGAGCCGGTAATCACCGACGCCAGCCGGGGGCAGCTGGTCGCGATGCTGCTCCCACAGCCGGCGGTAGGACTCGATGACGACCGCGGCCCCGGCGTCGTCGATTCGGGTGAAGAGCCGGCGGCGGAGGATCTTGACCGTCTCATCCTCCTCGGTTGGATCGAGTAAGGTCGCCTTGCGGGCCGATATACTCTCGACCTCCTCCATCTTGTCGGCGATGAATTGGTTCTCGTCGGTATAGGCATCGGTGGCCTTGCCACCCTTGCCGATCGCGAGCGTATAGACCACGACGGCGTTGGGCGAGCTTTCCACGGCCTTGAAGAGGGCGGTAAGGAAGGCGGTGAGCTGACCGCCCGCGGCCTCGCGCTCCCGGACCTTGAGCTTGCGCAGGTAGACCGACAATTCGTCGATGAGGATCAGCGTCGGCTCGCCGCCGAACAGTTCCTGCAGGGTGGCAGCGCCGGGCGCGCCGCCCTCCTCGTCGCTGCGGCGCACCCGCTCAAAGCCTTCCCGGCCGGCCAGGGCATAGGCGATCTCGCCCCAGGGGGTGTAGGCGCGCAGGTCGAGTTCCAGGGGGCGCCCGTTCAACGGGTCGGCGTTTTCGCCATCGAAGGCGGCGATGCGGACCTTGCCCGTTGGCAGCAAGGACGGGTCCAGGAATTCGGCGGCGTTTGGTACGCCGGCCATCCCGTTGATCGCGTGGGTCAGGGCGATCAGGGCGTGGGTCTTGCCGCCACCGTAGTTGGTGTCCAACCGGAAGATCGATGCCACCTGGTGGGGGTTGCCTGTCAGGCGCAGGCAGACGTTGCGCAGCAGGTCCTTAAGCCCCCGGGTCGGGTGGGTGTTGGCGAAGAATCTGACCGGGTCCAGATACTCTTTGGGGGCGTCACCACGCAGGACCTGGGCGAGGTCCGCGGCAAAATCCGACTCCGAGATGGTCCCCTGGAGCACATCCTGGCGCGGTTCACACAGATCGAAAATGGTCGGCAAGGTCATTGTCCGTAAATTCCTGCAATCGGCTCGCGAACTGGGCGCATATTTTCCCGCCATGATACCCGTTATTTGACGTGGCAGCGATCGAGGCATGGATCATCGTACGGTCGGCAAGGCCTGCGTCGTGCGGGATCGCATGGAGCGCGCGAAGCAGAAGCCCCGGCGCAGACGACCGGACGTAGACCGCTCCGGCCATCAGTCGATCAGACGTTACCTACTGGCGTTGACTACCTTGGCAGTCAACCGCAGAAACTCAACATCCTGCGTATTGCCCACGGCTGCGCCGGCCAGCGCCAACAGGCGATCATCGCCTTGTGCCAAGGCGGTCTGCTGGTCCGCCCTCAGATTGTCGCGGTGGGCTTCCAACCATTCCCGCCCGCTCAGGAGCAGGTCCGCGTCCCCGCCGTCGGGGTCCCAGTATTCAATGTGCCCCAAGTACCCACGCAAGGTCTTGGAGGCTTCGCTCTGTGATGGCTGATTCATGGACGGTATACCCCCTTGCCATGGTTCCGGCCACGTCGGTGCGGGATGCGCAAACCATCTGGCGCACCACAGGCGCGCTTTGTCGCGGTGTCTTGTAGGTTAGTGCGCCACGGAAAAGAAAAAGGGGTTAGCCTTGCGGCTAACCCCTTCTCTATATTGGTGGGCCGTGTAGGATTCGAACCTACGACCGATGGATATAAGAATTTTAGTTTGATGCTTCAGGCTCTGAAGTCGCTGCCAGATTTTGAATTGCACTGCATT
>CAILVI010000001.1 GCA_903837595.1 uncultured Thiodictyon sp. | reverse complement strand
GGGCTAGGGTGTCTTGAAGACCCTCGAGCTTGCCTTCGAGTTTCCCCTCACGTCTGCCCTGTTCTCGCTCGGCCCGGCGTTCGGTCACCTCGTCATGGAGGGCGCGTTCGCGCACGAAGGCGAGTCGCCGGGTCTCGGAATCGGCACTCAGGTCTTTGATGCGAAGTCGTTCTTGGGGTCGAGGAGGGTCTGGCTAATCATGGAATACGAGGTCAATGAGCGGTTTGGTGTGCCCCTAGGTTCATGGCGTCGCCGGGCGAGGTGCCAATTTTCCGCAGATCAGTGTTCGGCATCGCACGGGACGGGCGTACCACCCGCCCGCGGTGCGGCTTCTTGGTCACCGCACCCGACAGTGCCTCAAAGCCCTAATAGCTGCCGCGCCTCGCCTTCGCTCATGCCGCTGCGGATGAGCCGGGCCAGGGCCTCTTCGAGACCCTCGCGCTTGCCTTGCTCTCGCGCGGCCTGAAGTTCGCTCACCGCGTCAGGTAAGGCGGGTTCGGCGCCGGTGGCCAGCCCCTCCGGGTGATGGGCGTTGAAGCTCTTGACGTGCTCAAGGGCCATTTCTACGGGTGGGTAGGCGATGCCAGTCATGGTGTGTTCCTCCTGCCGTTGTTGGAAAGCGGCGATCCAGGCCGCGAGACCCGGTGGCGCCAGGCCCAGGCCATCGGCCTTGGGTCGCTTGGTCAGGTTCAATTGTAGCCGATGAATTTGTTCGCCGGCCTTCATCATCACTCCGGCCACTGGGAGCGCCGCACCCCAGTGCGGCCTGATCTCGCAAGCGGCCGCGGCGTCGCGTTTTGACGATGGGCCGGGCCGCACTGGGGTGCGGCGCTCCCAGTCGGGCGGCCTGCCGGCCGACCGATCCGCCTCGGTGGCCGTAGCGATGATCAAGGCTGGGCGGCGACCAGCACGCGCGCCATGCCGGGGCCGAGCCAGAATTCGAAGGGGGTCGGCAGGTCTTGCATCGGCCAGTCCGGGGAGAGGTCCTGCAGGGGGCCTGGGGATTGGATCAGGCGGTACAGGTCGTCGGTATAGAACCGCTGGCGGTTCCAGGGGTCTTTGTTCAGGATCAGCAGGGCTTGGCCGGGGCCACTGACGGCCTGTTTGCGCAGCACCAGGATGGACGGGTCAGGATAGTCCAGCCGGTCGATGCGGCCCTCGCCGGCCAGGGTGGGCGTCTGGTCCTTGATGGCGTTGACCTGGGTGATGAAGCCGGTGAGATCGATATTGGGCTGTTCCCAGTCCCCGGGGACCGTGGTGACCACGTCGAGCCGCTTGCGAAAGCCGTATTCGAATCCCATCGGGATCATGATGCCGCTGGCGAACAGCGCGGTGAATAGATAGTGCTGGCGCAGGGCATCGACGTTGCCCTCGAATTCCTCGAACATCCGCCGCGTGTCGTGGCTCTCCGGGAAACCGATGGAGGGGGCGATGTGGCGCGTCGCCTCGTATTGCTCCAGCAGCCAGTCGCCGTGGAAGTCCCACCACTTGGAGCTGTTGAAGATGGCATCGAAGCCGGCCGAGGCAGTGTCGCGCGTCTGGGCCGGGGTGCAGCCCAGGGTCTCGGCGACGAAGACGGTGTCGGGATGCTCGCGGCGGATCCGCGCGATGAGCTGGCGCCAGATCTCGGTGGGGAGTTGATACGCCGCGTCGCAGCGAAAACCGCGAAAGCCGAGCCCGATGAGGTGTTTGACGATGCGCACATAATAGGCAAGCAGGCCATTCGGGTCATCCGGGCGCTGCAGTGCCTGTTGGTGGTCGAATTGCGCCAGGTCGCGCCAGACGACCTTGGTACCGTTCTCCTCGATACAGAACGGATTGGCTACCCGGCCGTGTTCGTGCATGAACCAGGTCGGGTGCGTCCTGACCAGCAGGTTGTCTTCGGCGCAGTGATTGATGACCAGGTCGATCATTAGTGATTGACCGAGCGCGGCGGCGGTCTTGGCCATGGCACGGACCTGATCGTCCGGGCTGAGCTTGGAGCCGGGGCGCAGCAGGACCTTGTTGATACCGAAATAGTCGGCGATGGAATAGAGGCTGCCGGAGCGTCCGAGTTCCTGGATGGGATTGACGAACACCCAGTCAAAGCCCATGGCTGCGGCGCGCTTCAGATGCGGTTCCCAGGCGTCGAAGGGGCCGGCGAGCAGGGGGAAAAGGTTATAGATCTTCATGCGTTTCCTAGTCGGTTTTCATTGGGCCTTGATCAGCGTTCCCGCCACCGGAATTCCCTGCGCAGAACGCCTGACACAGGCGTGACACCGCGGGAGCGGTGTCACGAGAGCCAGGTGAGCGGCGGCGGCCGGGATCATGATCCGCGACCACTCGCCCACGAGCGGGAGCGAGTGGGCGAGCGCGCTAGCGCGCGCGGATGAAGTCGTAGATGTTCAGGTAGTCCTGGCCCGGGTGGTTCCACGAATAGTCGGCGCGCATGCCGTTTTTCATCAGCTCACGGAAGTGCTCCGGGTATTGGTAATAGCAGTCGATGGCGCGGCCCAGGGCGGATTCGAGCCCCGCCGCATTGTAGTGGTCGAAGCGGTAGCCGTTGCGCTGATCGAGCGGGCGGTCTGAGTGGTCCTTATCGAAGACGGTGTCGGCCAGGCCGCCGATGGTGCGCACCACCGGCACCGTGCCGTAACGCAGCGCAATGAGCTGGGTGAGGCCGCAGGGCTCGAATTGGCTCGGCACCAGCATGATGTCGGCGCCGGCATAGATCAGGTGGGCCAGGTCCTCGTCAAAGCCGATCTCCAGGTGACAGTCGGGGCTGTCGTTGAGCATGCGCTTTAAGGCCCAGAAGTCGTTGTTGATCGCCTGGTCGGGGCTGGAGCCGAGCAGGACGAACTGACTCCCGTGCTCCAGGGCATAGAAGATGGCATGGCGCACCAAATCCAGGCCCTTTTGCGGGTCGAGTCGGCCGATGAATGACACGATGGGCTTTTCGTTGTCCGCCAGCATCAGCCGGTGACGCAGTGCGCGTTTGTTGTCGTACTTGCCATTGAGATAGTCGACGCCGTAGCGCGCCGGGATCGTGGTATCCACCTCGGGATTCCAGACGTCATAATCGATGCCGTTGAGTACCCCACCGTATTTCATGTGATGGGTGTGCAGGGTCGGCTCCAGGCCGAAGCCTTGGCCCTGGTCCTTGGTCTCGAAGGCATAGCGCTGCGAGACGGTGGTGACGAAATTGGCATAGACGATGCCGGCTTTGAGCAGATTGAGCGCCCCCTTATGGTTGTTGTCGCCCATGCGCAGGTAGTCGAAGAAGCGTTCCGGCTGATTCAGTCCGGTGGCGCGCAGCAACTCGGCCCCGGTTTGACCCTGATGCATGAAGTTGTGAATGGTCAGGCAGGCCCGCGGGTGGGTCATGCCGAGCTGCTGATAGATCTCGTAGAGGAAGACCGGTACCAGCGCGGTCTGCCAGTCGTGGCAGTGAATGATGTCCGGGTGCTTGCCGGCCTTCCAGAGGAACTCGATCGCGGCGCGGGAGAAAAAGGCAAAGCGCAGTACGTCGTCGGCGAAGCCGTAGATGGTGCCGCGGTTGAAGAAGTTCTCCTGGGAGTGCGGCTCGATAAAGAAGCACTTGCGGCCGTGGACGAAACCGAAGAAGACGGTGCAGTGGATGGCGCTTCCGTACCAGGGCACCCACAGGTCGCGATAGACCTCGTGCAGCTCAAAGATGTGGTCGTAGCGCAGGTTGGCATATTTCGGCAGGATGATTTCGACATGGTTGCCGCGGATAGCGTGCTCGCGGGTGATGCCGAAGACGACATCCGCCAGGCCGCCAACCTTCGCTACCGGCGCCATCTCCGGCGTGATGTGGACGATATACAGGCTCGGCCGCTGCTCGTAGTGCATCGGCGGCGGGGCGGGGTGCGGATGGGGCTCCGGATGATAGCCGGACAGGGGCTGTGGCGCGGGGGCGGCGGGGGCGGCGGGCGGCTCGGCAGCCGGCTCGGCAGCCGGCTCGGCGACAGGTACTGAAGCCGCTTGCATGACCGCTTCGGCGGCTGGCGCCGTCGCCGTTGGTACCGCGTTGACGGCTGGCGCTCCGGCACCCTCCGCACCCATGGCGCTCGGGGGTCCCATGGGTGTGGGCGGCGCCTCCGCCGCGACGCTCGGTGCCGCCTGCTCTGCACGGGCAGGCTCGCCAGGCGCCGTCTTTGCGGTTTTCGCGCCCCCCCCAACGGGTGTCGCCTTGGCGGCTGCCGGGGCCGGGGGTGGCGCGGATTTCGCGGCTGGGGCCACCCGCGTCGCTGCCTTGGCTGGTGTTGGCGCCGGGGGCTCGGCCATGGCCGGCGCGGCGGTCGCTTCCGCCACCGGCTCGGTGGGTGGCAATGGGACACTTGGGGACGCCGGCGCGGTTTTCGGCGCGGGGGGCGTCGCGGCCGTATCCGTGGTGGGGCCGGTCTCGCGGCTATCCTTGGAGGCAGTCTTATTGGATGTGGTCGGTTTTTTTGCCATGGCTTGTCACCTGAAGGTCCGTGTGTCTAGCACCGGAGTCGGGCCGCTAGGTTCTGGGTAAGGCCAAGGTAACGCGTGGCGGCACCGTCGGGAAGCCCTCTGTTGATGGTTGGGCGACAAAAAGCCAGTTGTCGTGCGTCTGTTCATGGATATATTGCCCGAAATCCAGGACCTTCGCCGACAGTGGGAGGCGCAGCACACCCCGGCCGTCGCCACGCCGCCGGGCGGTCTTGAGCGCATGGCCAACCCTTGACACTTGCACGATAACGTGGCTACTTAGTCACCCTGGTTACCATCGGATTGAAGGACCGAATCATGTCCGATCCGTCTGCGATTTGTGCTCGGCAGCTGACTGCCCCCGGACGGCTGCCAGGGGCCGCCCCGGTCCTGGATGACCCCGGCACCTGGGTGTTGGCGTTCAACGCCGCCGTGCTGGCCGTTGGTCTGCTCTGGATGCAGTTCGGCTGGGGGGGCGAGGCAGGCCTTGCGCTCGTCGTCAACCTGACCGACCTGGTGCTGTCGCTGTCGCTCGCTGGCCTGACCTGGCGGGTCGCCCGGTCCGCGGGGCTCACCGGTCGCGCACGGCTGGGTTGGCGACTGCTGGCCTTGGGCTGCTTCGCCTATTGGCTTGGCAACCTCTGCTGGTTTGGCTACGAGGTCCTACTCGGGGTCAATCCCTTTCCCTCGCCCGCGGACCTGGGCTACTTGAGCTTCATCCCGCTGGTGCTGGCGGGGCTGCTGTGCTTCATCCGGCCGCTGGAGAGCCGCAGTGAGCGCATCCAGTTCTGGCTCGATGTCTGCGTGGTCATGATCGGGGTGGGGGTCCTGGTCTGGTACTTTCTGCTGCGACCGATGGCCCAGGTCCACTACGGCGGCATGCTCGAGTTGGTGTTGACCCAGGCCCCGCCGCTGGGTGACACGGCGCTGCTGGTCGCGGTGGCCGCGCTGGTGCTGAAGCGTCGCCGCGGGCGCAGCGGTGCGCCGCTCGGCTGGCTGGTGGCGGGCCTGGTCTGCTTTTTCCTGGCCGATACCCGCTTTGCCTACCAGACCCTGGCCGGCAGCTATGCCGCGGGGGGGCTGACCGATGCGCTCTATGACCTCGCCTATTTCCTGATGATGGTGGGGGCTTACCTGGCATACCGCGTCGGCGCTGCCGGCGTGCGGGTCGCGGACGCCCGGTCCGAGCCGGGGTGGGGTGTTGGCTCCTTGCCCTATCTCTCAGTCGCCGCCGCCTACGGGCTGTTGCTGCTCGTCACCTTCGGGCTGCTGCCCGAGGTCCCGTATGTGCACTGGGGGGACGCCCTGGGCGGGCTGATCCTCGCGGCGGCGGTGCTTACCATCCTGGTCATGGTCCGCCAAGCCGTCGCGGCGCGGGAGGTCGCGCGGCTGCGGGCGGCGCAGGCCACCCGTGAGACGGAGGCGCGCTTCGCGTCCCTGGTGCGCCATTCATCCGACGTGATCAGCGTGATGGGCCCGGACCAGCGCATCCGCTTCGTGAGTGCCGCCGCGCAGCGGGTGTTGGGCCTGGCGCCGACGGCCTTGACCGACACCGCCCTGCTCGATCTGCTCCACCCGGAGGATCGCCTCCATGCCGCCGGCTTTCTGCGGCGCGTCCTCGCCAGTCATGAGGTCACCGCGGCCACCGAGTGGCGGCTGCGTCATGCCGACGGTAGTTGGCGGGACATCGAAACCCTGGCCACCAATCTGACCGAGGATCGCAGCGTGGGCGGGGTGGTGTTGAACAGCCGGGATGTGACCGAGCGTCGCCGGCTCGAACAGCGGCTACGTCAGCTCGCCTTCCAGGACCCCTTGACCGGGCTGGCCAATCGCACCCTGTTCCGGGACCGTGTGGAGCATGCGCTGATCCGTGCCGCGCGCTCCCAGGGGAGTGTGACCCTGCTGTATCTGGATCTGGACGACTTCAAGGCGATCAACGACAGTCTCGGGCATGCCGCCGGCGATACCCTGTTGCAGATCGTGGCCGAGCGCCTGCACGAATGCGCCCGCGACTCGGACACGGTCGCGCGCCTGGGTGGGGACGAGTTGGCGATCCTGGTCGAGGAGGTGCTGCCGCAAGGCGCGGCGGTCGTGCTGGCCGAGCGCATCGCCGCCCGCTTGGCGGAGCCCATCGCGCTCGCGGCGCGGGAGGTCCGCGTCACGGCGAGCATCGGGATTGCCCAGAGCGTCCCCACGGACGATGTTGATAGTCTGCTCGGCAATGCGGATCTGGCCATGTATTGGGTCAAGAACATTGGCAAGCATGGGTATGCCCAGTTTGAGCCGTCAATGCATACGGCGGCCCGCGAGCGGATCGATCTGGAAGTGGACCTGCGCCAAGGGCTCGCGCGCGGGGAGTTCCTGGTCTACTACCAGCCGATCATCCACCTGCCCAGCAACACCCTGGCCGGCGTCGAGGCCCTGGTGCGCTGGCAGCACCCGCGTCGCGGTCTGCTCTCCCCCGAGGTCTTTATCCCGCTCGCGGAGGAAAAGGGCGAACTGATGGTGGCGCTCGGACGCTGGGTGCTCAACGAGGCCTGTCGTCAGTCCAAGCTCTGGCAGGACCTGTTGCCGGTCGATATGGCCTGGCATGTGGCCGTGAATATCTCGGTGCGGCAGTTTCAGCAGTCCGACTTGGTCCATGATGTGGCGGAGGCGCTG